>NZ_JACMTR010000002.1:4503116-4823918 GCF_014267175.1 Pseudonocardia sp. C8 | reverse complement strand
GCGCGCTTGTCGCGGATGGTCTGCGTGGCGTGCTGTAGGTTGCGCCGCTGCTGGGCGTTGTCCAACGCCTCCCGCGCCGCGACCGGGAACGCCGGCATGCCGATGAACGTGCCGCTCATCGCGACGCCACCGCCCCGAGCTCCTGATCGGCGGCGAAGTCCCGCTCGGTCGAGGCGAGCACCTCCGCCAGGTGCAGCACGCGCACGCCGGCGCGCTGGCGGTGCAGCAGCCCGCCGATGTGCGCCAGGCAGCTGTTGTCGCCGGCCACCAGCACCTCCGCTTCCGTCTCCCGCACGTGGCGGGCCTTGTCGGAGCCCATCGACACCGAGGTGTCGGCGTTCTTCATCGCGAAGGTGCCGCCGAAGCCGCAGCACTGATCGGCACCGGGCAGCTCCACCAGGTCGATGCCGCGCACCGCGCGCAGCAGCCGCAGCGGCTTGTCGGCGACCCGGAGCATCCGCAGCGAGTGGCAGGTCGGGTGGTAGGTGACCCGGTGCGGGAAGGTCGCGCCGACGTCGGTGACGCCGAGGACGTCCACGAGCAGCTCGGAGAGCTCGTAGACGTTGCGGGCACCGGCCTCGGCGCGCTCGGCCAGCGCCGGCCGGGCACAGCCGCGGGCCACGGTGCCGTGCTGGTGACGGATGCTGCCGACGCACGACCCGGACGGGGCCACGACGGCGTCGTACGCCCCGAACACGTCGGCGAACCGCTCGACCAGCGGCAGCGCCTCCCGGGCGTAGCCGGTGTTGGTGAACATCTGCCCGCAGCAGGTCTGTTCCAGCGGGAACTCAACGGTGACGCCCAGCCGCTCGAGGACCGTCACGACGGCCTTGGGGGTCTGCGGCCACATCGTGTCGTTGAAGCAGGTGGCGAACAGGGCGACGCGCATCCCGGATCCAGGAAGGGAGGACAACGGCGTCACACCATCCACGACAGGACGGTCGACTGCAGCCCGACCAGCAGGCACAGCACGATCAGCAGGCCGACGCTCCAGCCGACCACCCGGCGGAAGATGTCGGACTCCTTGCCGTGCAGGCCGACGGCGGTGGCGGCGATGGTCAGGTTCTGCGGGCTGATCATCTTGCCCACCACGCCACCGGAGGTGTTGGCGGCCACCAGCAGCGTCGGGTCGATCCCGGTCTTCTGCGCTGCGGTCTGCTGCAGCGTGGCGAACAACGCGTTGGCGCTGGTGTCCGAGCCGGTGACCGCGGTACCGAGCCAGCCGAGCGTCGGGGACAGGAACGCGAACAGCGCCCCGGTGCCGGCGATCCAGGTGCCCAGGGTCTGGGTCTGCCCGGACAGGTTCATCACGTAGGCCAGTGCGAGTACCGAGGCCACCGTGAGGAAGGCGTACCGCAGCGTCTTGAGCGTGCCGGCGAACTCCGACACGACGCGGGCCGGCTTCACCCCCTGCGCGAGCGCGACGATCGTGCGGATCTGCCCTTCCGTGACGCCCCGTTCCCGCAGCGCGGGCAGGACCTCCCGGCTGATGTGCAGGTAGTGCCAGTTGGGCGCCGCCGCGGCCAGGGCCTGCTGCGCGTCCGCACCGGAGAAGTAGTCCATGTAGCACGCCGCGTCGTGCGACAGCACGATCCGGTCGGCGTAGCCCTGCTCGCACAACGTCGCGATCGTCGCCACCCGCTGCTCGGTCGGGTTGAACAGGTCCAGCCCGAACCGGTCGCAGCCGATCGTGGCTCCGCGGTCCATCAGCGAGCGCAGGTAGTCGAGGTCGTTGCTGTCCCCGGCGTGCCCCACGACGACCTTGGTCAGGTCGACGCCGTGCGCCGCGTAGAAGTCGAGCGCGATCCGGCCGGTCTCGTGCGCCGAGTTCGTGTGCACCGTGATCGGCACCCCGGTCTCCTGGTGCGTCTCGCAGACGGCGCGCTGCACGCGTTCCTGGTCGGGCGTGAGCCCGCGCTCCTCGACCACGCACTTCAGCAGTGCTGCCCGGACCCCGGTCTCGCCGATGCCCTCCCGGATGTCCTCGACGAACATCTCGGTCATGAGCTCCGGGCCGCCGAGCAGGGTGCCGGGCCCGCGGTGGTGGAAGAAGTGGGGGATCTCGTCGAAGGTGTACAGGCCGGTGGCGACGACGATGTTGATGTCGACCTCGGCGTTGATCAGCTGGATGCGCGGGATGTAGCGGCCCAGGCCGATGACCGTCGGGTCGACGATGGTGTCCACCCCGGCCTGCGCGAGCTCGCGCAGCTTGCGCACCGCGTCGTCGTGGCGTTCCCGTTCGTCCCACCACTCGTGGCCGTGGTTCTGCATCACGTCGGGCGTGAGCACGAAGACGTGCTCGTGCATGAGCGTGGTGCCGAGCTCGTCCAGGTCCACGGTGCCCCGCACCGTCTCCACCGAGGCCATGTGCCCACATCCTTACCGACCGCATGGTATGTGGCGGACACTACAGATCGCGGGCGGGGCGCCGTCAAGGCGCGGGTGCGGGTTCAGGCCGTGGCCCCGCGGATCGACCGGACCCCGACGGCCAGCCCGACCGCGGCCGTCACGACGGCGGCGACGAACCCGGACAGCACCGCGGGCGCGGCGAGCGTGCCGGCGAAGAGCGCCCGCTCGGCGTCCACGACGTACGTCAGCGGGTTCACCAGCGACGCGATCCGCATCCACTCCGGACCCGTCTCGAGCGGCAGCATCATCCCGGAGAGGATCAGCAGCGGGAACAGCAGCGACTGCTGCACCGCCCAGAAGATCCACTCGGTCTTCCGCGACGCGATCGCCAGCGCGTAGGACAGCGCGCCGACGCCGACGCCGAAGATCCCGAGCAGGACCAGCCCGACGAGCACGTGCAGCGGGTACAGCGCGAACCCGAACGGCACTGCCACGAGCGTGACGAGCGCGGCCTGCACGACGAGCGGCGTCAGCTCCTTGAGCGCCCGCCCGATCATCAGCGAGGACCGGGTCAGCGGGGTCGCCAGCATCCGCTCGAACGCCCCGGTCATGATCTCGAACTGCAGGTTCGCGCCGGTCATCGAGGTACCGAACATCGTGATCATGACGACGACGCCGGGCAGGAACCACTGCAGCGACGATCCGCCGAACACGCCCGCGTCACCGGAGAGCCCGGACAGCAACGGCCCGAACAGGCCCAGGAACACCAGCGGCTGGACCAGGCTGAAGATCAGCGAGAACGGGTCGCGGACGATCGTGAGCGTCTCGCGCCACCAGACGTTGCGGACGTCGGTGAGGGCGGCGGTGGTCATCAGGACTCCTCGCGCAGGCTGCGGCCGGTCAGGTTCAGGAAGACGTCGTCGAGCGTGGGCCGGCGGGACTCGGCGGCCACGACCTCCACGCCCGCCTCGCGCAGCCGCCCGAGCAGGCCGGGCAGGGCGTGTGCCGCCGCCGCGATGCCGACCGTGAGCGCGTGGCCGTCCGGCACGGGCCGTTCCTCGACCGCAGCCGGCGGGTCCGCGAGGGCTGCGGTGCCGGTCGTCCTCGCGCCCGCGCCGGTGAGCGCCGGGTCGACGGCCGCGGCCAGCACCGCGCGGGCCGCCGGCACGTCGCCGGCCCGGACGGTGACGGTCAGCCGGTCGCCCGCCTGCTCGGCCTTGAGTCGCTCCGGGGTGTCGTCGGCGATCACCCGGCCGTGGTCGATGATCACCACGCGCTCGGCCATCGCGTCGGCCTCGTCGAGGTAGTGCGTGGTCAGCACGATCGTCGTGCCGTGCTCCTCGCGGATCCGCAGGATGTGCTCCCACAGGTTCGCCCGGTTCTGCGGGTCCATCCCGGTCGAGGGCTCGTCGAGGAAGAGCAGCCGCGGCGAGTGGATCAGCCCGAGCGCGATGTCCAGGCGGCGCTTCTGCCCGCCGGACAGCGTGCTCACCTTGCGCAGGCCGAGCCGGTCCAGGTCGAGGGTGCGCAGCAGCCGGTCGGCGTTCCGGACCGACTCCGCCTTGCCGAGCCCGTAGAAGCGGCCCTGCAGGACGAGCTCGTCGCGGACCCGGTAGTTGTGCCCGGCGCCGTCCTTCTGTCCGATGTAGCCGATCCGCCTGCGCACCTCCGCCGGGTGCGCGACGACGTCCAGGCCGGCGACCTCGGCGCGCCCGGAGGTGGGCGGCAGCAGGCTGGTGAGCATCCGCAGCGTGGTCGACTTGCCCGCGCCGTTCGGGCCGAGGAAGGCGACGAGCTCACCGGCGACGACGTCGAGGTCGACGCCCCGCACCGCCTCGACCGTGTCCTGGCCGACCCGGAAGTGCCGGGTCAGTGATTGAGTGTGGATCAACGATGTCCCTCTCGTCGTACGCCGTACTGAGTGGCGAACCGATAGGGTACGCCGTACGGAGAAAGCATGCGAGGGAGTTTCCGTGACCGGACCGGAGCAGTGGGGGACGCCCGAGGGGCAGGCGATCATCAACCTGCTGTGGGACCCGCCGCCGGCGCCGCGCCGGGGCCCGCGCCAGCGGCTGACGCTCGACCAGGTCGTCGAGGCCGGCATGGCCGTGGCCGCCCGGTCGGTCGACGCGCTGTCGATGCGCAAGGTCGCCCAGGAGCTCGGCGTGGGCACGATGAGCCTCTACACCTACGTGCCCGGCCGGGACGAGCTGTTCGAGCTCATGATCGACCGTGCGTGGGGGGAGCGGGCGCTCCCGGACCGGAACCTGCCCTGGCGGGCGCAGGCCGAGTTCCACGCGCACGAGGCCTGGCGGATGTACCGCGAGCACCCGTGGCTGATCAGCTCGAACCTCTGGCGGATGCCGCTGGGGCCGCACGTGCTCGACGTCCAGGAGGACCTCTACCGGGTCGTGTCGCTGACCGGGCTGGACGCGGCGACCGTGGTCCGGACGGCCGGGCTGATCGAGTCGCACGTGTTCGGCGCCGCCCGGGCGGAGATCACCGACACCAGCGTGGCGACCCGGACCGGGGTCAGCCAGGACGACTACTACTCCGCGCGGGCCGGGTTCTGGGGGACGCACTTCCGCGAGGACCGGTTCCCGACGATGGCCCGGCTGTGGCACGCTGGCGGGTTCGACGCCGAGAACCCGGTCGGCGACTGGGAGTTCGGACTGGGGCTGATCCTGGACGGCATCGAGCGGCTGACCGCCGGCCGGGCGGGCTGAGCGCGTACGCCGACCGCGGTGACCTGCGTCGCGTCGCTACCCTTGACCCGTGCAGACCCCGACCGTCCTCGTCGTGGACTACGGCGCCCAGTACGCGCAGCTCATCGCCCGCCGGGTGCGGGAGGCGGACGTGTACTCCGAGATCGTCCCGGCGTCCACGCCCGTCGCCGAGATCGTGGCCCGCGAACCCGCCGCCGTGATCCTGTCCGGCGGTCCGGCCAGCGTGTACGCCGAGGACGCTCCGGGCGTCGACCCGGCCATGTTCGAGACCGGGATCCCGGTGTTCGGCATGTGCTACGGCTTCCAGGCCATGGCCCGCGCGCTCGGCGGCGAGGTCGCCCCCGACGGCACCCGCGAGTACGGCCGTACCGACATCACCCTGTCCGGCACCCCGGGGGCGCTGCACGGCGGCCTGCCGGGGCGGCACCCGGTGTGGATGAGCCACGGCGACTCGGTGACCGCGGCGCCGGAGGGCTTCACGGTCACGGCGTCGTCGGACCGGGTCGCGGTCGCCGCGTTCGAGGACACCGCACGCCGGCTGGCCGGGGTCCAGTACCACCCGGAGGTCGGGCACTCCCCGCACGGCCAGGAGGTGCTGCGCCGGTTCCTGCACGACGTCGCCGGCATCCGCCCGGGCTGGACCACGGCGTCGATCATCGACGAGACCGTCGAGGCGGTCCGGGCCCAGGTCGGCGACGGCCGCGCCATCTGCGCGCTGTCCGGCGGGGTCGACTCCGCGGTCGCCGCCGCGCTCGTCCAGCGCGCCATCGGCGACCGGCTGACCTGCGTGTTCGTCGACCACGGCCTGCTGCGCGCCGGGGAGCGGGAGCAGGTGGAGAAGGACTTCGTCGCGGCGACCGGCGCGAAGCTGCACACCGTCGACGCCGCCGACCGGTTCCTGGAGGCGCTCGCCGGGGTCAGCGACCCCGAGGAGAAGCGGAAGATCATCGGCCGGGAGTTCATCCGGGTCTTCGAGGCCGCCACCGCCGAGGTCGTCGCGCACGAGGAGAAGGTCGGCTTCCTGGTGCAGGGCACCCTCTACCCGGACGTCGTCGAATCCGGCGGCGGCGACGGCACCGCGACCATCAAGAGCCACCACAACGTCGGCGGCCTGCCGGACGACATCGAGTTCGCGCTGGTCGAGCCGCTGCGGGCGCTGTTCAAGGACGAGGTCCGCACGGTCGGCGCCGAGCTGGGGCTCCCCGAGGTGATCGTCCGCCGGCAGCCGTTCCCCGGGCCGGGCCTGGGCATCCGGATCATCGGCGAGGTCACCCGGGACCGGCTGGAGACGCTGCGGGCGGCCGACGCGATCGCCCGCGAGGAGCTCACCGCGGCCGGCCTGGACCACGAGATCTGGCAGTGCCCGGTGGTGCTGCTGGCCGACGTCCGCAGCGTCGGCGTCCAGGGCGACGGCCGCACCTACGGCCACCCGGTCGTCCTGCGTCCGGTGTCCAGCGAGGACGCGATGACCGCGGACTGGACCCGGCTGCCGTACGACGTCCTGGAACGGATCTCCACCCGGATCACCAACGAGGTGGCCGAGGTCAACCGGGTCGTGCTGGACGTGACGAGCAAGCCGCCGGGCACCATCGAGTGGGAATGAGAGGGGCGGGGCCGGTGCCCCGGCCCCGCCCCGACCCGCCCGGGTCCAGCGCCGCGACGTCGTCGTCGAGGTGCGACCGCTCGGGCGGCGCGGACGTCGGCGGCGCTCCCCAGCCCGCCGACACCCGCGATGCCTGTTAGTCGCCGGAAGCGCCCCGGGAGTTACGCAGGCCGGCGACCAGAAATGCGATCCCCGCCACGACGGCCGTCCCGGCGAGCAGCCAGCGGAGATCGACGATCTCCCACGGGCCGGTCCCGGTGATCCCGGCCGCCGCCACGAGCAGCGACAGCAGCCCCGCGACCAGGGTGAGCACGTCCGGCCGGCGCTTCCGCACAACCTCAGTCATGATGTTCACTCCGCAAGCTCCGTTCAGCCACGCTGCACCTCCACCGCGCCCATCTCCGCCCGCAGGTCCAGCTCCAGCACCCGCCCGCCGGGCCCGTCCGGGCCCGGGTCGGTGACGGTCAGGTGCGAGTCCTGCCCGGTCCGGGACTGGCCGTCGACCGTCACGTCGCCGAACCGGGCCGATCCGCGGACGACCAGGTCGGCGTTCTCCGGCACCCGGACGGTGATCGCGCCGGCCCCCACCTCGGCAAGGGTGCGGACCGGCCCGTCGGCGCCGGGGGTCGCGGTCAGGTCGAGCCGGGTGAGGTCCAGGTCGATGGAGCCGGTGCCGCGCCGGTACTCCGGCGCGAGCTGTGCGGGCGTCGGCGGGGCCTCCTCGATCGGTCCGAAGCCGCCGCGCATCGCCCAGCCGTCCGGGCCGAACGCGCCGTTCACCAGGGACGTCATCCCGGTGAGCAGGGCCAGCAGGACCGCGAACGGGATCAGCCAGCGCCCGGCCCGGCGGAACGCCCCGACGAGCAGCCCGATCCCGACGACGGCCAGCGCGGCACCCGGTACCGCGGACGCCGGAAGCACGCCGGGCGCGGCGAGCACGACGACCCCGACCATCCCGGCGACGACGAGCGCGATCCCGAGGGTCACCGGCGTCAGCGCCGACCGGGGCGGGGCGGGCGGCGCCGGCTCGGGACCCGGTTCGGGCAGGTCCCAGGCGAACGGGGCGACGCCGAGGGGGTCCCAGGCCGGCGGCGTCGCGCGCGGCGGGCCGTCCGGTGCGGGCAGCGCCCCGTCCGGCGCGGCCGCCGGCACCGCGCCGTCCGGCGTGCCCAACGGCACAGCGCCGGCGGGCGCTGCCCACGGCACCGCCGGGGTCGGCGCGGTCGCCGCCTCCCGGGCCCCCGGGCGGGACCCGCGCGTCAGGTGCAGCGCCACCAGCAGGCCCACCGTGACCGCGGTGGCGACCAGCCGCTCGACCGACAGCGCCATCGGGATCGCGAGCAGGGCCGCGAGCGTGAGCAGGACGATCGAGAGCGCCGACGTCGAGCCGGTCCGGGCCGGCGGCGGTGCCCCGGGTGGGCCGGCGTCCGGCAGGACGGCGCAGCCGGCCAGGTAGAGCGGCAGGCCCGGCCCGGTGACCGCGGCGACGACGAACCCCACCCGCACCAGCGTCGGGTCCAGGTCGTAGCGGCGGGCGACGCCCGCGGCGACCCCGGCGAGCTTCCGGTCGTCGCGCGGCCGTACCGGCCGGGACTCCCACATGTCGCGCAGGACGTCGATGCCCTGCGCCCCCGCTCGTCGTGTGTCCGGCGCCCGCGATCCGCTCATGGGATCAGCCTGCACGCCTGCGTACCCCGGGGTCTCGGGGACAACCCGGAGACGACCCCGGAACCGGACCGGAGGGAACCGGTGGCCGGGCGTGTGACCATGGTGTCGTGAACAGCCCGAACCCGTCGAACTCCGGCCCGCACGGCACGGTGACGGGACCCGTGACGGCGGAGGGTGCGGGCCCCGGTCCCGACCCGGACACCGCGGTGACCCGGCCCGTGCGGGTCACCGGCACCGGGCCGGAGTCGGGGGCGGGCACCTCCCCGGTGCCGGGGACGACGACGGAGCAGGAGACGACGACCGGGCCGATCGCGGCGGAGCCGGGGACCGCTCCGGGGGCGACGACCGCTGCGGCGCCGGGAACCGGCCCCGGGCAGGGGCCCGGTGCTACCCCCGCGACGGGTGCCGCCGCCGGGCCCCCGCCCGGCGACCGCACGACCGTGCGGATCCCGGCCGGCCGCACCCTGACCCGGCGCCGGACCGGCCGGATGCTCGGTGGTGTCGCGGGCGGGGTGGCCGACCACCTCGAGGTCGACGTGCGGTGGGTGCGCGCGGCGTTCGTCGTCCTCACGTTCCTGGGCTGGGCGGGGGTGCTGGCCTACGGGCTGCTGTGGGTGTTCCTGCGGGAGGAGGACACCGGCGTCGAACGCACGGTGACCCGCTCGGAACGGTTGCAGGCAGCCGGCCTGCTCGCCCTGGGCCTGGGGCTGTCGGTGGTCGCGGCGACCTCGGGGTCGACGGTCGTCGGCTGGATCGCCGGGCCGATGGGGCTGGCCGCGGTGGGGGCCGCGGTCGTCTGGCGGGAGGCAGACGAGGCGCAACGCCGCCGGTGGGCGCGGGACGCGCGCTCGCGCGTGGTCGGCGGGCGCGCCGCGTTCCTGCGCACCCTGCTGGGAGCCGCGCTCGTCATGACCGGGCTGGCGGTGTTCCTGCTCGGCAACCTCGACCTCGGGCAGGTCCGGTTCGGCCTCCTGGCCGCAGTCGCGACCCTGCTCGGCGTCGCGGTGCTGACGGTTCCGTGGTGGGTGCGGCTGGTCCGCGACCTGGGCGAGGAACGGCGGGCCCGGGCCGTCGCGGCGGAGCGGATGGAGATCGCGGCGCACCTGCACGACTCGGTGCTGCAGACCCTCGCGCTGATCCAGCGCCAGGCCGGCGACTCCCGCGAGGTGCTGCGGCTGGCCCGGGGGCAGGAACGCGAGCTGCGGTCCTGGCTGTACGGGCCCGGTGGCCGGGCCCGCGGCGGGGACGGGCCGGCGGCCGCGGCCGACGCCACGCTCTCCGCGGCGATCACCCGGGTGGCCGGCGAGGTGGAGGACACCTACGCCGTCGCCGTCGGGCCGGTGCTGGTCGGCGACGCCGAGCTGGACGCCGACCTGCGCGCGCTGGTGCTCGCGGCGCGGGAGGCGATGGTCAACGCGGCCAAGCACTCGGGGACCGCCGAGGTCGACGTCTACGTGGAGGTCGAACCCGCCTCGGACGAGGGCTCCGGCGTGGCCGAGGTGTTCGTCCGGGACCGGGGCCGCGGCTTCGACCCGGACGCGGTGGACGACGACCGGCACGGTCTCGCCGACTCCATCCACGAACGGATGCGGCGGCACGGCGGTACGGTCCGGATCCGCACCGGCGCGGGCGAGGGGACGGAGGTGCGGTTGTCGATGCCGCTGGCAGGGGAGGAGACGGCATGAGCGAGGACGGCGCGTCGATCCGGGTCTACCTGGTCGACGACCACGCCCTGTTCCGCTCCGGGGTGCGCGCCGAGCTGGACCGCGGGGACGGCGGGACCCCCGTGGTCGAGGTGATCGGCGAGGCGGGCTCGGTGGACGAGGCGGTCGCCGGGGTCGGGCACCTGAAGCCCGACGTCGTGCTGCTGGACGTGCACCTGCCCGGCGGCGGGGGTGCGGAGATCCTGCGCCGCGCCCGGGCCGCCGGCACCGAGTCGGTCTTCCTGGCGCTGTCGGTGTCGGACGCCGCGGAGGACGTCATCAGCGTCATCCGGGCCGGCGCGCGGGGCTACGTCACCAAGACCATCTCGGGCCGGGACCTGGCGGACGCGGTCCGGCGGGTCCGGGCCGGGGACGCGGTGTTCTCCCCCCGGCTGGCCGGCTTCGTGCTCGACGCGTTCTCCGACCGGCCGGGCGCCGCCCCGCCGGTGGACCCGGAGGTCGACCAGCTGACCAAGCGGGAACGCGACGTGCTGCGGCTGCTGGCCAGGGGGTACGCCTACAAGGAGATCGCCGGGGAGCTGTTCATCTCGGTGAAGACCGTCGAGACGCACGTGTCCAGCGTGCTGCGCAAGACGCAGACGTCGAACCGGCACGAGCTGTCCCGCTGGGCTTCCGACAGGAGGCTCGTGTAGGTCGCGCAGCGACCGGAGCGAGCCGGAAGGAGCATCAGCACGACAGGAGGCTCGTGTAGGTCGCGCAGCGACCGGAACGAGCCGGAAGGAGCATCAGCACGACAGGAGGCTCGTGTAGGTCGCGCAGCGACCGGAACGAGCCGGAAGGAGCAGCGGGTTCAGCTCCCGCCGCCGCCCAGCAGCGACCCGGCGCCCTTCGTGACGCCGTCGAGCGCTCCACCGACCGGCTCGGTCACCGTCGACACGGTGCCGCCGACCGGCTCGGTCACCCCGGTCAGCGCCTTCCCTGCGGGTGTCGTGACGGTCTCCAGCGGCACGGTGGCATCCGAGTCCCCGGACTGCTTCCCCGACTTCTTGCCGGACTTCTTCCCGGTGTCCGAGCCGGACCCGTCGTCGGAGGAGTCCTTCTTCTGCTTCTTCGCCTTCGCCGACGTGTCCAGCAGCCCGGTCACCGGCTCCGCGGCGTCGAGCAGGGGCCCGGTGAGCGGCTCGGTCGCGCCGAGCACCGGCTCGGTGACCGGGGACAGGGCACCGACGACCGGCGTGGTGACCGGCTCGAGGGTGTCGGCGACGGGCCGGGTGACCGGCTTGACGGCGTCGGTGACCGGGGAGGTGGCCTTCGTGACCGGCTTCACCGCCCCGCCGAGCGCCGAGCCGACCGGTGCCGCGGCCCGTGCCACCGGCGAGACGACCTCGCCCGCGGCCGTGCCGACCGCGCGGGTGGGCTCGGTGGCGTCCTGCAGGGGGCCGGTGCTGGTGCCACCGTCGCGCGGTGCCGGGGCGGTGAGCGGCTCGATCAGGTTCCCGGCGGGCTGCCGGTCCGGGCCGTTCAGCGGCCGGGCCACCGGTGCGAGGACGGAACCGGAGCCGGTGGACGGCCGGTCGTCGTCGCCGGCGGACGGACCCGACGGTGCCGGGAGGCTGCGCTGGGCGGGGATGGCGGCGGCCGCGTCGGACGCGCTGCCGGTCGAGACCTGCCGCAGGGTGCCCGCGGCCGCGGACTCCCGCGGGAACGCGACACCCATCCAGTCGGTCGCCCCGGGCGCCGTCGCGGGCAGGCTCGCCGACTGCAGCTCCGGCAGCGCCGAGGAGAGCGCGACGTTCGCCGGCAGGTACTGCTGCGGCAGCGTCTCCGGGCCCCCGGTCGCGGCCGGCAGGCCGATGCCGGGGAACAGCCCGTCGGCGGCGGCCCGGGCGTCCGAGCCGTGCGAGGCGGCCCCGTTGTAGATCGCGGCACCGAGCACCGAGCCGGCGGCGACGAGTGCGCCGGCGACGGCGGCCGCCCGCCGGCGCCCGGACAGCGGGCGGGCCGGCCAGTCGCGACCGTCGTCGGCGGAGGTGGGGCGCGGCTGCGGCAGGTCGATGTCCGGCCAGCCGCCCGGGGCGCCGGAGGCCGGCACGTCGGACGGGCCGGTGCCGACCGGCGTGCGCCCCTCGCGGCGCAGCAGGTCGCCGACGGACAGTACGGGGCCGGTCGTCGGTCCCGCGCCCTCGCCGGCGTCGCGGGCGGCGGCCGAGTGACGGGCCAGCAGCTCGGCGACGCTCACGACGTGACGGGGCCCGGTGGCGCCGGGGGAGCCGGGGAGCGGGGCGCCAGCGGATGGGTCGGTCACGGCCGCACGTCCTCCTTCGGGATTCGCTTCGGGAGAAGGTCTACCTGAACGGCTCCCGTTCCCCAAGCGGTCACCCTCCGCTCGTCGCACGTCACCCGAACGAGTGGTTCCCGCTCATCGGCCGTAACCGACCGCTCGCCCATCTCGTTGAGGGCGGAGGCAACCCCTCCGTGACGACCCTGGGGCGAAAGTCCCAGGTCGGACACCTGACCCGTGCGCGTCTGGTGACGAAGGGGTGACCGTCGTGCGAATCGACGAGCGGTCGCGCCGCACCCGGCCGTCACCGTGAGCGACGCCTCAGCGGCCCCCGAGCCGGCCGCGGCCGAGCCTCAGCAGCATCATCGCCAGCTCGCGCCCCTCGGGTCCGAGCTCGGCGAACCGGTCGAGCACCGCCATCTCCCGGCTGTAGACGATCCGCGGGCCACCCGCGGCCATCCGGGCGGCGCCGATCCGCTTCGACACCTCGGTCCGGCGCAGGATCGCGTCCAGGATCTCCGCGTCGAGCCGGTCGATCTCCTTGCGGAGCTCCTCGATCTCGGCATCGGCACCGGTGGGCACCGATCCGCCCGTGTCGTTCTGCGTGGTGTCGGCAACGGGTTCGGCCACGGTCATGCTCTCCTCGTCTCGGTCGTGCACCGGTGCGTGTGGACCGAGGACACGCGAACGCCCCGGGTCCACTGGACTCCGGGGCGTGCTGATCGTCCGTGCTCAGGCAGGATGCGCAGCGGGTACCGGGGTCCGGAACCCGTAGCGAAATCGCCTGCTGCTGTGCACGCGTGCGAGTGTAGACGACGCGCGCCCACCCGTCGCCGTCGTTCCCCCCACCGGGGCCGGGGTGTCGGACCCCCGGCGTACCGTGTTGTCTCGCGATGAGTGCGCTGTTCGAACTCCCCGGCACGAGCTCGGTCCCCGAGCCCAGGACCTCGCGCGGCCGCCGGCTGCTCGAGGGCCTCAACGACCGGCAGCGGGAGGCCGTGACCCACGCGGGCGCCCCGCTGCTCATCGTCGCCGGCGCCGGATCGGGCAAGACCCGCGTGCTCACCCACCGGATCGGCTGGTTGCTCGCCGAGCGCGGGGTGCACCCCGGCGAGATCATGTCGATCACCTTCACGAACAAGGCCGCGGCCGAGATGAAGGAGCGGGTCGACGCGCTCGTCGGCCGCCGCTCCGGGCCGATGTGGGTGTCGACGTTCCACTCCATGTGCGTGCGCGTGCTGCGCCGGGAGGCCAAGCACCTGGGCGTGCGCAGCGCCTTCTCGGTGTACGACGCCGACGACTCCCGCCGCCTGGTCGGCATCGTCGGGCGCGACCTGGAGCTCGACCCGAAGAAGTTCGCCCCGCGCGCGCTCGCCGCGCACATCTCGAACCTGAAGAACGAGCTGCTCTCGCCGGACGACGCGGCCGAGCGTGCCGGCACCGACCACGAGCGACGGATCGCCGAGGTCTACGGCGTCTACCAGTCCCGGCTGCGCCAGGCGAACGCGTTCGACTTCGACGACCTGATCATGGAGACCGTGTCGCTGCTGGACCGGATGCCGGCCGTCGCGGAGTACTACCGCCGCCGGTTCCGGCACGTGCTCGTCGACGAGTACCAGGACACCAACCACGCCCAGTACGAGCTGGTCCGCCAGCTGGTGCTGCCCGCGACGGCGTCGGCGGCCCCGGCCGAGCTGTGCGTGGTCGGCGACTCCGACCAGTCGATCTACGCGTTCCGCGGCGCGAACATCCGCAACATCATCGAGTTCGAGCAGGACTTCCCGGACGCCCGGACGATCCTGCTGGAGCAGAACTACCGCTCCACCCAGACCATCCTCTCCGCGGCGAACGCGGTGATCGCCCGCAACCCGGAGCGCCGGGACAAGCGGCTGTGGTCCGACGCGGGCGACGGCGAGAAGGTCGTCGGCTACGTCGCCGACAACGAGCACGACGAGGCGTCGTTCGTGGCGAAGGAGATCGACCGGCTGGTCGACTCCGGCGAGTACCGCAACAGCGACATCGCCGTCTTCTACCGGACGAACAACCAGTCCCGGGTGTTCGAGGACGTCTTCCTGCGGGTCGGGCTGCCCTACCGGGTTGTCGGCGGTGTCCGGTTCTACGAGCGCCGCGAGATCCGCGACGCGCTCGCCTACCTGCGGGTGCTGTCCAACCCGGAGGACACGGTCAGCCTGCGCCGGATCCTCAACGTGCCCAAGCGCGGCATCGGGGACCGGGCCGAGGCGGTCGTGGCCGAGTACGCCGAGCGGGAACGCACGTCGTTCGCCCGGGCGCTGCGCACCGCGGCCGAGGAGCCGGAGAAGCTGCCGGCGCTGGCGACCCGCTCGCAGCGCAACATCGCCGGGTTCGTCCGGATGCTCGACGAGCTGCGCGAGCTCGTCGAGCGCGGGGACGACACCGCGGAGATCCTGGAGGCGGTCTACGCCCGCACCGGGTACGTCGAGGAGCTGCAGGCCTCCGACGACCCGCAGGACGGGACCCGGATGGACAACCTGGCCGAGCTGGTGACGGTGGCGCGCGAGTTCGCCGGCGACGCGGCCGTGGCAGACCTGGCGGCGCTCAGCACCGATCCCGACGCGCGGCGCCCCGCGATCGGCGGCGGCGAGGCACCGGTCGACGACACCGACGGCCCCGGCAACGACGACGACGTCGAGGCCGGCGTCCCCGAGCCCGGCTCCCTGGCCGCGTTCCTCGAGCGCGTCGCGCTGGTCGCCGACGCCGACTCCATCCCCGAGGACGACTCCGGCCTGGTCACCCTGATGACCCTGCACACCGCGAAGGGCCTGGAGTTCCCGGTCGTGTTCCTGACCGGCTGGGAGGACGGGATCTTCCCGCACCAGCGCACGCTCGGGGACCCGAAGGAGCTCGCCGAGGAGCGCCGGCTGGCCTATGTCGGCATCACCCGCGCCGAGCGACGGCTCTACCTGTCCCGGGCGATCGTCCGGACCGCGTTCGGCCAGCCCAGCACCAACCCGCAGTCCCGTTTCCTCGACGAGGTCCCCGCCGGGCTGGTCGACTGGCGCCGCACCGAGGAGCAGCTGGTCGCCGAGCGGCCGTCCGCGCCGGTGGGGCGCTTCGGGTTCGGCCGGTCGGGCGGGCGGGGGGCGGCACAGCCGTCCGACCGCGGGGACTGGCGGGTGCCCGAGCGGAGCCGGAACACCACGTCGTTGCAGCTCGACGTCGGGGACCGGGTCAACCACGACAAGTACGGCCTGGGCACCGTGATCGCCGCGGACGGGGTCGGCCCGCGTGCGACCGTGACGATCGACTTCGGGTCCGGCGGGACGGTGCGGCTGATGCTGATCGGCGGCGTCCCGATGCAGAAGCTGTAGCGCCTCAGTCGTCGTCGTCCCGGTCTCCCCGGTCGTCCCGGTCGGGCGGCTCGGACGCGGCCTGCGTCCGGGTCATGATCTCCGTGCTGCCGAACGCCCCGGAGACGTCGACCGTGACCGGCCGGGTACCCGTACCGGCGCACGCGACCTCGCAGTCGGTGGAGCCGAACACCTTCCACCCGGTCGCGGTGACCCGGGCGTCGTCGGGCACGACGACCTGGACGCTCCCGAAGAGCACGCCGACCTCCACCCGGTCGGTGTCCCCGGCGACGCCGACCGTGCGGCTGCCGAACACGACGGTGCCGTCGTCGCCGCCGAGCAGGTGCGAGCCGCCCCAGAGCGCGGCGCCGAGCAGCAGGACGGTCCCGAGCGCCGACCCGGCGCGGCGGACCCACTCGGTCGCGACCGCGCCGGTCCCCGCCGGGACCGTGGCCTCGCTGCTCCGGGCGGCGGTGATCGCCGCTCCCTCCGGGGGCAGGTCGGCGGTCAGCGCGGCGAGGTCGTCGCGGGTGCGCGCGGCCCAGGCGCGGGTGGACCGCTCCTCGTACTCCTCGAGGCTGAGCCGGCCCTCACCGTGCGCCCGCTGCAGCCGCGCGTCGACCGAACGGCGTTCCTCGTCGCCCACCCGGATCCCGCCGTCACCCGCCACCGGCACAGTCTCGCCGGTGCGGTCGGGACGGGGGAAGCAGGTTCGGCGGTCAGGCGCCCCGGCCGGCGGTCGCCCGGCTGACGTCCAGGCCCCGCTCGGCGAGCCACGGCAGCGGGTTGGTCTTGCTGCCGTCGGCCTCCCAGATCTCCAGGTGCAGGTGCGGCCCGGTGGACTGGCCGCGGTTGCCGACCTCCGCGATCTCGTCGCCGGCCCTGACCTCCTGGCCGACCTCGACGAGCGCGCGGTTGACGTGGCCGTACACCGAGCTGGTGCCGTCGGGGTGCTTGAGCACCACCCACATCCCGAAGCCGCTGGCCGCGCCGGCCTTCTCCACGACGCCGTCGGTGAGGGCGAAGATCGGCGTGCCGATCGGGGCGGCGAGGTCGATGCCGTTGTGCTGCACGCCCCAGCGGGCGCCGAAACCGGAGGTGAACCGGCCGGCGGTGGGCATGACGAGCGGCTCGCCGTCGTACAGGACGGCCTTCGGGGCGCCGCGCGACATGGCCCCGGAGACGGCGCGCTCCACCTTCGCGGCCTGCTCGCCGAGCCGCGCGGCCTTCGCGATGTTGGCCACGTCGACCTTGCCGGTGTCCTGGAGGTCCGGGACCGACACCTGGCGGGCGAGCTGCTCGCCACCGATCGCCGGGGTCGAATCCGGGGCGGCGGCGTGGGACTCGGCGGGCACCGGGAGCATCGCCGAGGCGGACAGCGTCGTGTACGACTGCTCGACCGACGGCTCGCCGGCGAGGCCGGGGATGCCGAGCGCCCCGGCGACCGTCTGGCCGGCCGCGACGAGCGCGCCGCCGGCCGCGGCGGCGACGGTCACCCGGGTGCGGGGCGCCAGCGGCGGGGTCTGCGGGAGCGTGCCCGGCCGGGCCGGCCCGCCGGCTGCCGCGCCGGGATGCGCCGCCGTGCGGGTTTCCCGGACGTGCTGCCGGCCGGGGTGGGCCGCCGCTCCCGTGCCGGACGGGCCCGCCGGTGCGGGCTGCCGAGCGTGCACCCGTGCCGCCGGGTGACCGGCGCTCGTGCCCGCGGACGGCACCGGACGGCGGGGGGTGTGCGCCGGCAGGGGGGTGCGCGGCGCAGCCGGCCGTGCGGTGTCACCGGTGACCGGACGGTGCAGGAACGCGGTCGGCGGTGCGGGGCGGGGGCCGTCGGGCCCGGCCGTCGCGGGGGTACGCGGAACCGACGACGGAGGCGCCGGGTGCCGGTGGCTGCCCGCGGCGACCGGCACGCGGGGGTGCGTGCCGGGCCGGAGCTCCGGTCGGACGGCGCCGCTGGGGGAGCGGTGGCGCGCCAAGACCTGCCCTTCTGGTGTTCAGGTCGTCCCGGGCCGGTCGGCGGTGGCCATCGGAGTGGGGGCTCCGTCGGGGGGCGGGCGCCGTTCGGGGACAGCGCCGACCACCGTGATCGGTCCGTGACGTGGACGACGCGACGGTAACCCGATCGTCGCAGTGCGGCAACGGTGGGTCGGCGCCCGGGTGCGGACGGTCGGAGATCATCGACGACCGGTCGGGGGAACGCGCCGGAGGGGGAGTCGCGGGCGCCGTGCGGTTGCTCCGGCCGGGTGCGGCGGCGTCAGGAGGCCGGTGCGCCGCGCCCGGTGGCGAACGCGGGGGACACCGTGTGCCGGCCGGCGAACCGCAGCGCACCCCGCAGCCGGCGGTCGCGCACCCGGTCGTGCTCGCGCCGTTCCTCCTCACCGCGTGCCAGCGTGCTCGCCACCCAGTGCACGGTGCGCCGGTCGATGGGCAGCGACAGGTGCCCGACGTCGTCCAGCTCGAGTTCCTGCACGTCCAGGTCGGGGTGCCGGAGCCGGGCGTGGCGCTGCGGCACGACGACCTCGTCCATCCGCGACCACACGACCAGGAACCGGGTGCGGCACCCCGGAGCGGGCGCGTCGAGCTCGCGCAGCATCGCCGACCCCGGCCGCAGCTGGTGGCCCAGCGGGATCGGTGCGAGGTAGGCGAGGTTGCTGCCGGAGTGCGGGCTGCCGAGCGTGACGAGGGTGTCGACGACGTCGTCACCACCCATCTGCTGGACGAAGTACCGGGCGATGACTCCGCCGAGCGAGTGACCGACGATGTGGACCTTGTCCGATCCGGTGGCCTCGCACAGCCGCTCGACGTGCCCGCGCAGCTCGTGCGCGGCGCTGCGGACATCGTCGGTGCGCATGCTGTAGTTGATCGCGTGCACCACGCCGAAGCCGCGCCGGCGCAACGCGTGGGCGAACACGGTGAAGACCGAGCGGTTGTCCATGATCCCGTGGATGAGCAGGATCGGCGTCCGCGCGGCGGTCGGGTCGGCGACCACGAGGCTCCGCTTCACCGGAGGGAGGCTGTCGGTGCGCCAGTGCTCGTGCGGCCGGAGGTTCTCCTCCATCAGGCCGATCGGATAGAGCGCCACATGGGTGGCCAGCCAGGCCCATTCGACGGCCAGTCCCCGGAGGCCCGCGGGTGAGGTGAAGGTGCGCACGGCGTAGCGCGCCGCCTGCGCGGAGTCGCTCGCAAGGGCCGCCGCCCCGGTGGCGATCGCGCGCAGGCGACCCCACCCGGTCAGCGACGTCGCCATGGACGCACGGTAAGCCAGATCACACGATCTTGCCGAGGGCTCGAGCGGCCGGTGGCGTGCGTCACCCGGACGGGCCATCTGAATCGAGCACTGCCCCGACGGGGTGACAGCAGTCACCGGCCCAGGTCAGGACCGGTGTCGCCGGCGTGGCTAGGCTCTCGACGCAGCACGACCGACGTCCGCGACCGCTGCCGCCTCCCAGAGCGGGGCGCGGCCCGGAGGGAACCCGGGACCGCGCCGGGTCGCGGCGAGAGCGAAGTGGAGCGGGAGAGCCGAGTGGACCTGTACGAGTACCAGGCGAAGGACCTCTTCGCCGCGCACGGAGTCCCGGTGCTGCCGGGGAAGACCGTGGACAACGCCGCCGACGCGGCCGCCGCGGCGTCCGAGCTGGGCACCGCCGTCGTGGTCAAGGCCCAGGTCAAGACCGGTGGCCGGGGCAAGGCCGGCGGTGTGAAGCTGGCCCAGAACGCCGACGAGGCCAAGGAGAAGGCCGAGGCGATCCTCGGGCTCGACATCAAGGGCCACGTCGTCCACCAGGTGCTGGTGACCGAGGCCAGCGACATCTCCGAGGAGTACTACTTCTCGTTCCTGCTGGACCGCTCGAACCGCACGTTCCTGGCGATGTGCTCGGCCGAGGGCGGCATGGAGATCGAGCAGCTGGCCGTCGAGCGCCCGGAGGCGCTGGCCCGGATCGCGATCGACCCGATCGCCGGCGTCGACAGGGCCAAGGCCGACGAGATCGTCGCCGCGGGGAAGATCCCGGCCGCCGTCGCCGACGAGGCCGCGGACGTCATCGTGAAGCTCTGGGAGACCTTCGTCTCCGAGGACGCCACCCTGGTCGAGGTCAACCCGCTGGTCCGGGACCCGCAGGACAAGGTGATCGCGCTCGACGGCAAGGTCACGCTGGACGGCAACGCCGACTTCCGCCACCCCGAGCACGCGCAGCTGGTCGACGAGCGCACCGAGAACCCGCTCGAGGCGAAGGCCAAGGCCAAGGGCCTCAACTACGTCAAGCTCGAGGACGGCAAGGTCGGCATCATCGGCAACGGCGCGGGCCTGGTCATGTCGACCCTCGACGTCGTCGCCTACGCTGGCGAGGCGCACGGCGGGGTCAAGCCCGCGAACTTCCTCGACATCGGCGGCGGCGCCTCGGCCCAGATCATGGCCGACGGCCTGGACGTCATCCTCGGCGACGACGACGTCGAGAGCGTCTTCGTCAACGTCTTCGGCGGGATCACCGCGTGCGACGAGGTCGCGCGCGGCATCGTCGAGGCCCTGAAGATCCTCGGTGGCGAGGCCACCAAGCCGCTGGTCGTCCGGCTGGACGGCAACAACGTCGAGGAGGGTCGCCGGATCCTCGACGAGGCGAACCACCCGCTGGTCACGCAGGTGGGCACGATGGACGACGCGGCCGCCAAGGCCGCCGAGCTTGCGAACGCCGCGGGAGCCTGAGAAAAATGTCGATCTTCCTCAACGAGAACAGCAAGGTCATCGTCCAGGGCATCACCGGCGGCGAGGGCACCAAGCACGCCACCAAGATGATCGCTGCCGGCACCAACATCGTGGGCGGCGTCAACGCCCGCAAGGCCGGGACCACCCACTCGGTCGGTGGCAAGGACGTCACCGTGTACGGCACCGTCGAAGAGGCGATCAAGGAGACCGGCGCCGACGTCTCGGTGCTGTTCGTCCCGCCGAAGTTCGCCAAGGACGCGGTCATCGAGGCCATCGATGCCGAGATCCCGCTCGCGGTCGTGATCACCGAGGGCATCCCGGTGCACGACTCCGCGTACTTCTGGGCGCACGCGGTCGCCAAGGGCAACAAGACCCGCATCATCGGCCCGAACTGCCCCGGCATCATCTCGCCCGGCAAGTCCAACGCGGGCATCATCCCGGCGAACATCACCGGCCCCGGCAAGATCGGTCTGGTGTCGAAGTCCGGCACGCTGACCTACCAGATGATGTTCGAGCTGCGCGAGTTCGGCTTCTCCACCGCGATCGGCATCGGCGGCGACCCGGTCATCGGCACCACGCACATCGACGCCCTCGAGGCGTTCGAGGCGGACCCCGAGACCGAGGCCATCGTGATGATCGGTGAGATCGGCGGCGACGCCGAGGAGCGGGCCGCGGACTACATCAAGGCCAACGTCACCAAGCCGGTCGTCGGCTACGTCGCGGGCTTCACCGCCCCCGAGGGCAAGACGATGGGCCACGCCGGCGCCATCGTGTCCGGCTCCGCCGGGACCGCCCAGGCGAAGAAGGAGGCCCTCGAGGCCGCGGGCGTCAAGGTCGGCAAGACGCCGTCGGAGACCGCGGGCCTCATGAAGGACATCCTGTCCGCGAAGTAGGACACGCGTTCCGTACGCGGGCCCCGGGACGTCGGTCCCGGGGCCCGCGTCGTCGTGGGTGGCACGGCCGGGCATCACCCGGCCGTGGCCGCCCATCGGCTAGCGTGCGGGTCCGGAGTCCTGTCGCCGACGCGCTGGAGTAGTCGTCATGTCGAGCAACCCGCCGTCCTCCCCGGACGGCCCGGTCGCCTCGCCGGCCGGGCCCGTGCGGCTCGCGGTCCTGGCCGGCGGGGTCGCGGCCCTGCTGGCGCTGCTGGCCGGGTTCTTCGGGCCCGGCGTCGGGGTGGCGCTGCCGCTGGGCCTCCTCGTCGCCGGCGGTATCGCGGGAACGCTGTCGCTGCTGCCGGGGACCGGCCGGACGCTGGTCGCCGGGGTGGTCCTCACCGGGACCGGGTTCCTGCTGATGCTCTTCGTGTTCACCGCGAGCGGGAGCCCGGTGACGGCCGGGGCCGCCGGATGGATCTCGCTGCCGCTGGCCCTGCTGGCGGTCGCCGCCCTGCTCTACGGCCAGCTCCTGCTCTCCGGTGTGCTGAGCCCGCCCGCGCCGCGCCCGGCCCGGCCGGCACACCTCGGTGGCGACCAGCAGCACCAGTGGGCGACACCCGGCCTGCCCCAGCAGCCCGGCCGGCCCGGTGGATGGGCCGGCCAGCCGGGCGGCTACGGTCCGCCCGGTCAGCTGGGCCAGCCGGGCCAGCCCGGCCAGCCCGGCCAGCCTGGTTCGGGGCAGCCCGGCCAGCCAGGTCAGCCGGGTCAGCCGGGTTACGGCCAGCCGGGGCAGCCCGGGTACGGCCAGTACGGGGCACCGGCGTACGGCGGGTACGCGGGCGCGCCGCAGCAGGACGCCGGCCAGCACCCCGTTCCCGGCGGCCGGCCCGGCGCGCCGTACGGCCAGCCCGTGGCCGGCGGGTACGCCGGCGGGGCGTTCTCCGGGGTGGCGTACGGCGAGCGCGCCGGTACGCAGGCGAGCGCCGGGCAGCAGGCCACCGAGGCCTGGGCCCCGGGGTCGTACGCGGCGCAGCCCGGCGCCGCGACCGCCGAGGTCCCCGGCCAGCAGGGCTACCCGGTGCCCGGCCCGGGGGCCGGGTCGCCCTCCGGGTGGACGGGTGCAGGGCAGCCGGCCGATCTGCAGGGTTCCGGGCAGGGGACTGATCTGTGGGGTCCCGGTCGGGGGACCGGTCCGCAGGGTTCCGATCAGGGGGCCGACCAGGCCGGAACCGGGCACGCGGCCGGCCAGCCGGGTGCCGGTGCGGTTCCGGAGAAGGCGGGCAGTGCATACCAGGCTTCCGGGCAGGGGGCAGACCAGCGCGATCCCGGCCAGGGGACTGATCTGCAGGGTTCCAGGCAGGTGGCCGAGCAGCCCGGAACCGGGCACGCAGCCGGCCAGCCGGCGGCTCCGGAGCAGCCGGGCACCGCATACGAGAGTTCCGGCCATCCCGGTGCCGGACAGGCGGCGGGCCAGCAGGGCGCGCGACCGGCGTCCGAGGGGGCCGGACGGGCGTCCGGTCACCCGGGTGGGCAGTCGTCCGGCCACAACGGCACCGGCCAGCAGGGATCCGGTCCCGGCCGGACCGCCGGCGAGAGCTCCGAGCAGGCACCTGGCACGTCGGGCGGATCCGCGGTGGACGCGACCGGTCCGGCGGGCGCTGTCGAGCCGGGCGGCGGGAGCGCACAGCCGAACGCCGGTGGCGCGTCGTCGGAGGCCACCCGCTCCTGGCCGGGGCCGTCCTCCGAGGACGGCGAGTCCACCCGCGCCTTCCGGACCGAGGGCGGCTCGGCGTCATCGTCCTGACCCGTCCCCGCCGAGATGCAGCTCAGCGCGAATTGTTGATCTTTGCCGAACGCTCAGGTGCACCTCGGTGAGGGTGTTCCGGGAACGGATCGATTCGCGACGACCTGACGGGGCGATGGAACCCGTGCTGCCCGGTCGCCGTCCTCGCCCGTGCGCGTCGTGGGCGTACTGGCCGGATCGGACGCGTGCCGGCCGGACCCGGCGTGCCTGACCCGATCGGCGCGGCTGCGCTGCGACCCTGACCGGGTGACCACCTCGTCCCGGCCCACCCGCGGCCGTCCCGCGTCCCGCGCCCGGCCGACCGGTTCCGGAGCCGACCGGTCGCGCGTCGCCGCCACGGACGGGGTGCGCGGCGCCGGGCCGGAGCGGGTCCGCACCGGGCCGGAACGCACGCGCACCGGGGCGGGACGGACCCGCGCCGACGCCGAGCGCGGGCGCTCCCGCGGCACGGCACGGCGGGCGGCGCCGGCCCGGCACGGCGACGGGAACGGACTCGACCGCCTGCGGATCCTCCTCGCGGCGACCATGGGCGCGGTGCTGACCGGCTACACCCTGCTGGTCCCGGTCGCGGCGCTGCTCGCCGGTTCCGGGGGCGCGCCGGTGACCGCGGACGGAGCGCTCGCCACGGCCGTCCCGATGTGGCTGGCCGCCCACCAGATCCCGATCGCGCTGCAGGACCGCCCGCTCGGCGTGCTCCCGCTGCTGCCGACCCTGGTGGTCGTGCTCATGGTCGCCTGCTCCTCGCACTGGGCGGTGCGCCGCCTCGGCGGCCGGGTACGGCACGACGCCGGGGCGGTCGTCGCGTCACAGGCCGGCGCGGCGGCCGCGGTCGCGGTCCTGGCCGGGGCGCTGCTGCCGAAGGAGATGGCGGTGACGGCGCCGTGGGCATCGCTCGTCGGGGCGGGGCTCATCGGGGGCACGGCCGCGGGTGTCGGTGTCGTCCACGCCTGCGGGCTGCCCGCAGCCTGGAAGCGGGTGCTCGCGGGCTGGCCGGGCGCGTCGCTGGCCGGGGTCCGGGTGGCCGCGACCGGGTTGCTGCTGACCGGAGCGCTGGTGCTGAGCGGCGCCCTGGTGCTGTCCGCGCCCGCGGTGACCGAGGCGGCCGCACGCCTGGGTCCAGGATTCGGCGCCACCCTGGGGGTGCTGGCGCTCGCCGTCGGCTACCTGCCCAACGCACTGGTCGGTGCGCTCTCCTGGGGACTGGGCGCCGGGGTCTCGATCGGTGCCGCGACCTCCGGGCCGCTGCAGGCCGCGCCCGGCCCGTTGCCGCCGTTCCCGCTGACGGTGGTCCTGCCGGTCGCGGACGTGCCGGCGGCGGCACCGCTGGTGCTCCTGCTCCCGGTCGGGGTCGGCGTGCTGACCGGCCTCGCCTGCCGGCGCGCGCTGCCAGTGGACGCGCCCACCGTGGACCGGGTCGCGGCCCCGGTCACGGCGGTCGCGGTGACCGCGCTCGCCGCCTCCGTGCTCGCGACGGTGGCCGGCGGGCAGCTCGCCGGTGGCCCGTACGACCCGGTCTCGTTCCACGGCGGTGGGGTGCTCGCCGCCGTGCTGCTGCTCGTGGGGTTACCGGCGCTGCTGGCCTGTGCCGGTCCCGAGCTGTCCCGGCACGTCCCGATGGGGGCGCTGCCGGGTGGGCGCCCCGACCCGCAGCCGGCCGGCGGTCGCGCGCGGGCGTCGACCGTCCAGGCGGCGGTCGATGCGCGCCGCACCGCCGGTGGCGGCCGCGACACCGGCCGGCGCGCGGGGTACGCGCGGGGTTCCGGGGAGGCCGGACCGGACGTCGACGGCGGCGCCGATCGGGACGGTGGCACCGACAGCTCCGACCGGGCCGAATGCGCGGACAGGGCCGACGGGGCCGACGTGGCCGACCGGCCCGACCGGGCTGACGGGACCGATAGCGCCGACGGGGCCGGCACCGCCGACCGGCCCGATCCGGCCGACTCCGGAGGCGCCGCCGCCCCCACCACCGACCGGGAGGACCCGAGCGAACACCGGTGATCACCGGTGGTGGACCCCGGCGCCCGACCCGGTGCTCGGCGTGCCCCACGGCCTGCGCGCACCGACGACCCGGTCCGCCCCGCACCCGCCCCGCGCGTCTACGCTGGTCACCGGCTGCGGCGGCGGCCATGACCACACGGCGTCGGAGGGGAGACGGTGCACGTGCCGGAGCAGGCGGGGCCGTACCGGGTCGTCGTGCTCGTCTCCGGGAGCGGCACCCTGCTCCAGGCGCTGCTCGACGTGCACGGTCCGGAGTATCGTGTCGTCGCTGTCGGTGCCGACCGGCCCGGTGCGACCGGGCTGGACCGGGCCCGCACGGCGGGGGTGCCGACGTTCGTCGAGCGGCTCGCCGACCACCCCGACCGCGCCGCGTGGAACGACGCGCTCGCCGCCGCCGTCGTCGCGCACCGCCCGGACCTCGTCGTGGGGGCCGGCTTCATGAAGCTGGTCGCACCGGCCTTCCTGGACGCGATCGGATGCCCGATGCTGAACACGCACCCGGCCCTGCTGCCGGCGTTCCCCGGCGCGCACGCCGTCCGTGACGCGCTGGCCGCCGGTGTCGAGGTGACCGGCGCGACCGTGCACGAGGTCGACGCGGGACTGGACACGGGGCCGGTGCTCGCGCAGGTGGAGGTCCCCGTCCTCCCGACCGACGACGAAGCCGTCCTGCACGAGCGGATCAAGACCGAGGAACGACGGCTGCTGGTCGAGACGGTGCGGCGGCTCGCCGCGGCCGGTGACCGTGCCGGGAGAACGCACGAGGTGAACAGTGAGTGAGCGCAGGCCGGTCCGCCGGGCCCTGATCAGCGTCTACGACAAGGCCGGTCTGCTGGACCTGGCGACCGGGCTGCACGCGGCCGGGGTGGAGATCGTCTCTACCGGGTCGACGGCCCAGCGGATCGCCGACGCCGGCGTCCCCGTCACCCCGGTCGAGGAGGTCACCGGCTTCCCGGAGTGCTTCGACGGCCGGGTGAAGACCCTCCACCCGCGGGTGCATGCCGGCCTGCTGGCCGACACCCGCAAGGAGGAGCACGTCGCCCAGCTGGAGCAGCTGAACATCGTGCCGTTCGACCTGCTGGTGTCGAACCTGTACCCGTTCCGGGAGACCGTGGCGTCCGGCGCGAGCCGTGACGAGGCGGTCGAGCAGATCGACATCGGCGGCCCCGCGATGGTCCGCGCGTCGGCGAAGAACCACGAGAGCGTCGCCGTGGTCGTCGACCCGGCCCGCTACGGGTGGGTGCTGGAGCAGGTCGCGGCCGGGGGCTTCGTCGTGGAGGACCGGCGCCGGCTCGCCGCCGACGCGTTCCGGCACACCGCCTCGTACGACGTCTCCGTCGCCGCCTGGATGGGCGAGCAGTTCCCGGACGCCGAGGAGTCCGCGACCCCGGAGTGGTTCGGTGCCGCCTGGACCCGGCAGCGCCCGCTGCGCTACGGCGAGAACCCGCACCAGGCCGCCGCCCTGTACTCCGACGGCGACGCCACCGGCCTCGCCGGTGCCGAGCAGCTGCACGGCAAGGAGATGTCCTACAACAACTACGTCGACGCCGACGCCGCCTGGCGGGCCGCACACGACCAGGGCGACGTCCCGACCGTCGCGGTGATCAAGCATGCGAACCCGTGCGGGATCGCGGTCGGCGCCGACATCGCCGAGGCGCACCGCAAGGCGCACGCGACCGACCCGGTGTCGGCGTTCGGCGGCGTCATCGCGGTCAACCGTGAGGTGACCACCGAGCTGGCGGAGCAGGTCGCGGAGATCTTCACCGAGGTCCTGGTCGCCCCGGCCTACGCCGACGGCGCGCTGGAGGTCCTGCAGCGCAAGAAGAACGTGCGGCTGCTGCGGATCCCCGGCGAGGTCGTGCGGGCCGGGATCGAGCTGCGCCCGATCTCCGGTGGCCTGCTCGCCCAGCAGCGCGACCTCGTCGACGCCGACGGCGACGACCCGGCCTCCTGGAAGCTCGTGACCGGGGACCCGGTCTCGCCCGAGACCCTCGCCGACCTCGCGTTCGCCTGGCGTGCCTGCCGGGCGGTGAAGTCCAACGCGATCCTGCTCGCCCGCGACGGCGCGGCCGTCGGCGTCGGCATGGGACAGGTCAACCGGGTGGACGCGGCCCGGCTCGCCGTCGAGCGGGCCGGCGACCGGGTGCGGGGCGCGGTCGCGGCCTCGGACGCCTTCTTCCCGTTCCCGGACGGTCTGGAGGTGCTGCTCGAGGCCGGCGTCGCGGCCGTCGTGCAGCCGGGCGGGTCGGTGCGCGACGAGCAGGTGGTGGCCGCGTGCGCGAAGGCGGGCGTGCCGATGTACCTGACCGGGACCCGGCACTTCGCCCACTGACGCGCCACCCGCCGACACGCGCCCACCGACGCCGCACCCACCGATCGGCACCCGGCGGCGTCGAGGGTGAAAGCCGAGCGCATCCCGGGAACGCCGAACCGGCGGGTGGGACGGTGGGCTGCTGCCGCCGCCGCGGTGCGGGGTGGGCGGCGGTTCCCCCGACCGGGGGCTGCACCGGACCGCCCCGGCTTCTATGATTCGAACGTAAGTTCGAGATCGCGCCGTCTTCCCCACGGCGCACCAGCAGGTACCGACCGGCGGGCACGCCGGTCGCGGTGCGATGGGGGAGGTTCGGTGAGCAGGACCGCGGCCGAGGCGCGCGAGCGAGAGCACGCTGCCGTGCAGCGGGCAGCTGGAGATCAGGGCGCCGGACGGGACACCGCGACCGGGATCACCGTCGTCGGGGGAGCGGCGGCGGTGGGCCGGGTCGCCGGTGCGGCAGCCGCCGGGGAAACAGACCCGGTGTCGCCCCCCGAGCCGGGCGGGGAGCCCGCCCCCGCGCGTGCCGGGAAGCGCGGTCCGGGTGCGCCGGGGTCCGTGGCGGACCGGCTGGCCCGCGCCCGGCAGGTCCTGTACCGGATGGAGACCCGGGCCGGTGCCGAGCGGCCCCGCCCCACGGCCCGGACCGCGGCCGCGCCTGCGGGCCCCGGCACGAGCCCGGCTCGCGTCGCCGGGACGGCCGACCTCACCGACGGCGACGCCGTGTCGCTCCCCGTGGCCGCACCGCTCGCCGCGCTGCTGCCCGGGGGCGGGCTGCGCCGCGGTTCCACGGTGGCGGTGGGTGCCGGGCCCGGGGCCGGCTCGCTGCTGTTCGCGCTGCTGGCCGCGGCGTCCGCGGAGGGCTCATGGGCCGGTGTGGTCGGGCGTCCCGGGCTGGGTGCGACGGCTGCGGCCGAGGCCGGGATCCGGCTGGACCGGCTGGCGCTGGTCCCGGACCCCGGAGCCGATCCGGTCGCCGTCACCGGTGCCCTGCTGGACGGGCTGGACCTGGTCGCGCTGGCGGGCCCGGAACGTGCCGGTCTGCGCGCCGCCGACCGGCAGCGGCTGATGGCCCGGGCCCGGCAGCGCGGGTCGGTGCTGCTGGCGCTGGGTTCCTGGCCGGGGGCGGAGCTGCGGCTGTCCTGCGAGCGACCGCGCTGGGAGGGGGTCGGGCGCGGCACCGGGCGGTTGCGGTACCGGCGGGTCGCGGTACGGGTCGCCGGCCGGGGGATCGCACCCGCCGGTCGCGGGATCGACGTGCTGCTGCCGGGACCGGGCGGGGCGGTCGCCGCGGCGCCGGAGATCCGCACGCCGGCGGTCCGGCCCGGCACCGGGGGCGCGGCGGAGCGCGGCCGGGTGCTCGGGCGGGTGGCCGGATGAGCACCACCGGCGGAGGGGCGGCGGGCGAGGCCGTCACCACCGGGCCGACCGGCGGGGGCCGCGGCCCCGACCCGCGGGTGCTGGCGGTCTGGTCCCCGGACTGGCCGGTCACCGCGGCCGCCCGGGCCGCGCACGTCCCCGCGCACCGGCCGGCGGCGGTCTTCCACGCCAACCGGGTCCTGGCCTGCTCCGCCACCGCCCGCCGGTACGGGGTCCGGCGCGGGCTGCGCCGGCGCGAGGCGCAGGCCCGCTGCCCGGACCTGGCGGTGCTCGCCCCGGATCCCGGGCGGGACGCCCGGCTGTTCGAACCGGTCGCGGCCGCGGTCGAGGAGCTCGCACCGGGGGTCGAGGTCGTCCGGCCCGGGCTGCTCGTGCTGCCCGCGCGTGGCCCGGTCGGCTGGTTCGGCGGTGAGCGGGAGGCGGTCGAGCGGCTGATCGACCAGGTGGCGTTGCGGGCCGGCGTCGAGTGCCAGATCGGCGTCGCGGACGGCATGTTCGCCGCCGAGCTCGCCGCCCGTCGCGGGCGCGGGGTGCCGCCCGGCCGGTCGGCGGAGTTCCTGGCCCCGCTGGAGGTCGCCGAGCTGGACCGCGACCCGGAGGCCGACCGCTCCGCTCTGGTCGACCTGCTGCGCCGGCTCGGCCTGCGGTCGCTCGGGGCGTTCGCGTCGCTGGCAGAGGCCGACGTGGCCTCCCGGTTCGGGGCAGACGCGGTGGCCGCGCACCGGCTGGCCCGGGGGCGCGACCCGCGGCCCCCGGTGCGCCGGGTCCCGCCGGAGGAGCTGGCCGCCGCGATCGAGCTGGACCCGCCGGTGGACCGGGTGGACGCCGCCGCGTTCGCCGCACGCGGGCTGGCGGCCCGGCTGCACGAGGCGCTCGCCGGGCACGGTCTCGCCTGCACCCGGCTCGGGGTGCACGCACGCACCGACGGCGGCGAGGAGCTGCTGCGGATCTGGCGGTGCGCCGAACCGCTGACACCGTCGGGCACCGTCGACCGGGTGCGCTGGCAGCTCGACTCGTGGCTGGGCCGCGGCGGGTCCGGCACGCTGGTCGCGCTGCGGCTCACCCCCGAGGACACGGTCGTCGCCGGGGCGCTGCAGCGCGGCCTGTGGGGCGACGTCGGCGAGGGCGACGAGCGGGCCGGCCGCGCCCTGGTCCGGGTGCAGGCGCTGCTCGGGCCGGAGGCGGTGGTCACCGCGGTGCCCACGGGTGGGCGGGATCCCGGGGAGCGGGTGCGGCTGGTGCCCTGGGGGGAGGAACGGGTCGTCGAGGAGACGGCCGTGCCCCCACACCCGGACGGCGCCGCGAAGCCGGGAGCCGCAGATCCGGGGACGGGGTCCGGCGGGACCGTCGCCGACCCGGGAGCGGCGGGCCGGGCGCCCGGCGGGCGGGTGCCGAAGGACCCGCCTGCGACGTGGCCCGGCCGGTTGCCGGCGCCCTCGCCGGCGACGGTCCCGCCGGACCCGGTGCCGGTCCGGCTGATCGCCGCGGACGGTGCCGAGGTGGGGCTCGCGGCTCCCGACCTGCTCGACCGGGTCCCGCACCGGGTCTCCGGCGGCGGCGCGGACCGCGAGGTCACCGGCTGGGCCGGGCCCTGGCCGGTGCACGCCCGCTGGTGGGATCCCGGCGGACCCGGCCCCCTGGCGCGGCTCCAGGTGGCGCTCGCCGACGGGGCGGCGCTGCTACTGGTCCACCGCGGGGCGCGCTGGGAGGTGGCCGGTGTCTACGACTGAGGGCGGCCCGCGGAGCCTACCGGGGCGGGATGCCGCTCAGGTCCACCGCGAAGCGGCCGATCGCCGACCCCATCGCGGTGACGTTCCGGTCGAGCGCGTTCCGGTCGACGTTCGTCAGCCGGTCGCACGGCGAGTGGTAGCACGCGTCGTAGGGCTGGCCGGGCGTCCCGCCCCACTTCCGCGCCTGCTCCGGGGTCTTGGGCTGCTCGGCGCCGGTGAACAGCCCACCGGCGGGGATCCCCGTCTCGATGAACGGCCCGTAGTCGGAGCGGCCGTCGAAGGCGGTCCCCTCCGGCCCCTGCACGCCCGCGGCGACGAGCGACTCGGTCAGCACCCGCTCCGCGGTCTCCGAGCCGGGCGGGCCGGGCCGGCCACCGAGCCGGTCGGAGTTGTCGCCGTCGTAGACGAGGTAGCCCGCGTTCGGGGACCCGACCATGTCGAAGTTCAGGTAGAGCGCGATCCGCGCCCGGTCCTGTTCGGACAGCGACTCGACGTACCGGGTCGCCCCGACCAGCCCGATCTCCTCGGCGCCCCACCAGGCGAACCGCACCTTCTGCCCGGCAGGCGGTGCCGCGCCGAGCTGCCGGGCGACGTCCAGCAGCGCCGCGCTGCCGCTGCCGTTGTCGTTGATCCCGGCACCCTCGGGCACCGAGTCGAGGTGGGCACCCGCCATCACGACCCGGTTCGGGTCCCCGGTCGTGGTCTCGGCGACGACGTTCCGCGAGGTCTGCTCCTGGATCGTGGTGTCCAGGACGAGCGTGGCCCGCTGCCCGTCGCGCAGTGCCGCTCCCGCGGTCTTCTGCACGGCCGCGGTCGGCACCACACCGGGCGTGTCACCGAGCGTGGCGGGCAGCGCCGCGTCCTCCGTGTTCACGATGATCACCGCGGCGGCCCCGGCCGCCCCGGCCAGCTGGGACTTCTGCCCGAACGGGCAGATCCCGCGCTCGACGACGGCGATCGCGCCGCGCGGGATCCCGGTGTAGTCCGCAGGTTCGCAGCCCGGTGTCGGGTCCTGCGGGGTGCGCGGCCGCACCGACAGCGGCGCGGTCAGCCCGCCGGGCGGGGTGGCGGGCGAGAAGCTCAGCACCTCGGTCGGCACCGGGGCGTCGGCGACGGTCAGCCGGGCGGCGCCCGCGCTGAACGTGCGGACCTCGAACGACGGTGTCCGCACCTTGTACCCGGCCTCGCGGAGCGTGCCGGAGACGTAGTCGACGCTCGCGTCGTAGCCCGGTGTCCCGACCGCCCGGTTGCCCCCGTGCGCGTCGGCGATCTTCTCCAGCTCCTGGAGGTGGGCGAAGGCGGCGTCCCCGCTCACCGCGTCGGCGAGCCGGGCCGGCAGCCCGGGGTCGGCCGGGGTGGTACTCGTGCCGGGGGGAGCGGTTCCGGCGCCCATCGTCCCGGAGCCGATCGTCGCCGTGCCCGGCCCGGCGGGAGCGTCCGCACAGGCCGCCAGCGCGGCGACCGCCAGTCCGACCCCCAGCAGCCGGGCCAGCCGGCTTCCGGCCGCCGGCCGGCCCCCGCTCGCCTGCCGGGTGCGGCCACCCGGCAGGCGAGCGGTGATCCGCCCGGTGCGGTCGTTCGGCAGGGGCTCGACGATCTGCCCGGTGCGGTCGTCCGGCGGGCGCCCGGCGATCCCTCCGGCGCGGCTGCCCGGCAGGCCCCCGACGATCCGCCGGGCGCGGCCGCCCGGCAGGCCCCCGACGATCCGCCGGGCGCGGCCGCCCGGTCCCGTTCCCGTGGCTCCCGACCTCATGGACCTACCCCGCCGTCCGGCCCGTCCCGGGCCTCGTCCGCACCGGTCCTCCGGTGCCCGTCGTCGAGGGCGCCCGGGGGCCCGGGCACCGCAGCGTTGGGCCAGCATCCGCCTTCGGGTGTGGTCGCGCCGTGAACTGGCGATCACGACTCGGCATCGCCGGCCGGGCCGCGGGTGCGGATCCATGGCGGTTCCACGGTCTCGTCTCAGCAGTTCCACAGGTTCTGCTGGTGAACTCGACTCGTCGGCGGAGGTCCGGTGCGGGCCCGGCCGACGTCCGACGCGGCCGCCCGAGTGGCCCTGCGGCCCGGCGCTGGGGAGCGGCCGGTGCCGCGGAGGAGCTCGGTTTCCGCCGTGCGGGGCCGACCGGTGCTGGGGAGTGGCCGGCCGGCCCCCGCACGGCACGCCCGCGGCCCCCGATCCCGGCCCGATCGCGGTCGTTCCGTGCTCGGCGATCGAACTTGTGTTCGAGTATGCTGTGTCGCGTGGGCTGGCAGAACCCGGACGTCCCCTGGTCCGAGCTGGAGCGCGCGCTCTCCGGCCGGCGGGTGCGCGACGGCTCGAGCCTGCGCGGTGGCCCGGAGGCGGACGGCGGCGACGCCCCGGCCTGGTCCGCCCACCGGGACCCGTACGAGCCGCCGGGGGACCTGCGTCCCGCACCGGCGACGGTCCCGTACGCGGAGCTGCACTGCCATTCCCACTTCAGCTTCCTGGACGGCGCGAGCGCCCCCGAGGCGCTCGTCGAGCGGGCCGCCGAGCTCGGCCTGGAGGCGATCGCCCTCACCGACCACGACGGCATGTACGGCGTGGTCCGGTTCGCCGAGGCGGCGCGGGCGCTGGGCCTGCGCACCGTCTTCGGCGCCGAGCTGAGCCTGGGGCTGTCCGCCCCGCAGAACGGTGTCGCCGACCCGGAGGGCGAGCACCTGCTCCTGCTCGCCCGCGGCCCCGACGGCTACCGCGCGCTGTGCCGCACGATCTCCACCGCGCAGATGCGCGGCCGGGAGAAGGGGCGCCCGGTCTACGACCTCGACGAGGTCGTGGCCGACACGGTGGGCGAGGTCGTCGTGCTCACCGGCTGCCGCAAGGGCGCGGTGCGCCGGGCGCTGGAGCGGGAGGGCCCGGCGGGGGCCGCGGCGGCGCTGGAGGACCTGGCCGCCCGGTTCGGACGGGAGAACGTGCGGGTCGAGCTCACCGCGCACGGCGACCCGTCCGACACCGAGCGGAACGACGCCCTGACGGCGCTGGCGGAGGCCGCCGGCGTCGCGACGGTGGCCACCACCGCCGCGCACTACGCGCGGCCCGAGCGGGCCCCGCTGGCCGCGACGGTCGCTGCCGTCCGGGCCCGGCGCAGCCTCGACGAGATCGACCCCTGGCTGCCCGCGGCGGGCACCGCGCACCTGCGTTCGGGGCAGGAGATGGCGCGGCGCTTCGAGGACCGGTACCCGGGTGCGGTGGCGCGGGCCGCGGAGCTCGGCCGGGAGCTGGCGTTCGAGCTGCACCTGGTGGCGCCGGACCTGCCGCCGTTCGGCGTCCCGGACGGGGAGACCGAGGCGTCCTGGCTGCGGACGCTGACCGAGCGCGGCCGGATGGAGCGCTACGGCAGCTGGGCCGAGAACCCGCTCGCCGCACACACGGTCGCACGCGAGCTGGCCATCATCGAGGAGAAGAACTTCCCCGGCTACTTCCTGATCGTCCACGACATCGTCGCCTTCTGCCGCCGGGAGGACATCTTCTGCCAGGGCCGGGGATCCGCCGCGAACTCCGCGGTCTGCTACGCGCTGGGCATCACGAACGTCGACGCCGTCCGGCACGGCCTGCTGTTCGAACGGTTCCTGTCCCCGGACCGGGACGGCTACCCCGACATCGACCTGGACATCGAGTCCGGGCGCCGCGAGGAGGCCATCCAGTACGTCTACCGCCGCTACGGGCGGCTGTACGCCGCGCAGGTCGCGAACGTCATCACCTACCGGCCGCGGTCGGCGGTCCGCGACACCGCCCGCGCGCTCGGGTTCTCCCCCGGCCAGCAGGACGCCTGGAGCAAGCGGGTGGAGCGCTGGCACGCCCTGGAGGCGAGTCCGTTACCGGCAGGGATGCCCGACCGGCTGGTCGAGCTGGCCGGGCAGCTGATGGGGGCGCCCCGGCACCTCGGCATCCACTCCGGCGGGATGGTCATCTGCGACCGGCCGGTGTCCGAGGTGGTCCCGGTGGAATGGGCGCGGATGGCGGACCGGACGGTCGTCCAGTGGGACAAGGAGGACTGCGCGGCCGCCGGCCTGGTCAAGTTCGACCTGCTCGGGCTGGGCATGCTCACCGCGCTGCACCTCATGGTGGACCTGGTCGCCGGGCACCACGGACGGCGCGTCGACCTGCACGAGCTGGACCAGGCCGATCCCGAGGTCTACGCGATGCTCGCCCGGGCCGACTCGGTCGGGGTGTTCCAGGTGGAGTCCCGCGCCCAGATGGCGACGCTGCCGCGGCTGCGCCCGCGCGAGTTCTACGACCTGGTGGTCGAGGTCGCGCTGATCCGGCCCGGGCCGATCCAGGGGAACTCGGTGCACCCCTACATCCGGCGCCGCAACGAGCTCGAGAAGTGGGAGCACGACCACGAGCTGCTGGAACCGGCACTGGAGCGGACCCTGGGCATCCCGCTGTTCCAGGAACAGATGATGCAGATCGCCGTCGACGTCGCCGGGTTCACCGCCGCGGAGGCCGACGAGCTGCGCCGGGCGATGGGCGCCAAGCGTTCCACCGAGAAGATGGAACGGCTGCGCGGCCGGTTCTTCGACGGGATGGCGGCGAACGGGATCACCGGCGAGCTCGCCGAGAAGATCTTCACCAAGATGCTGGCGTTCGCGAACTTCGGCTTCCCGGAGAGCCATTCGATCAGCTTCGCGTCGCTGGTCTACGCCTCGGCCTGGTTCAAGCTCTACTACCCGGCGGCGTTCTGCGCGGCCCTGCTCAACGCCCAGCCGATGGGGTTCTACTCACCGCAGTCGCTGGTCGCCGACGCCCGCCGGCACGGGGTGCGGGTCCGCCGCCCGGACGTGAACGACGGCCGGGCCGACGCGATCCTGCAGCCCGACCCGGACAGCATCGGTGGCCGGGCGGTCCGGCTCGGGCTGTCCGGTGTCCGCATGATCGGCACCGAGCTCGCCGAGACGATCGACGCCGAGCGCGACACCGCCGGTCCGTTCGCCGACCTCGCCGACCTGGCCCGCCGGGTCCGGCTGACCGGGCCGCAGGCCGAGGCTCTGGCCACCGCGGGGGCGTTCGGCTGCTTCGGGGTGGACCGGCGGGAGGCGCTGTGGGCGGCCGGTGTCGTCGCGGGGGTACGGCCCGAGCACCTGCCGGGTACCACCGTCGGGTTCGAGGCGCCCGCGCTGCCCGGGATGACCGACGCCGAGCTGACCGTCTCCGACGTCTGGGCCACCGGCGTCTCCCCGGACAGCCACCCGGTGCAGCACCTGCGGGACAAGCTCGACGAGCTCGGCGCGATCCGGATCGACCGGCTGGACGCCGTCGGCCGCCGTGCCGATCCGGACGCGCCGCCCCGGGTGCTGGTCGGTGGCCTGGTCACCCACCGGCAGCGCCCGGCGACCGCCGGCGGGGTGACGTTCGTGAACCTGGAGGACGAGTCCGGGATGCTGAACGTGACCTGCTCGGAGGGCCTGTGGGCGCGCTACCGGTCGGTGGCGCTGGGCAGCGCCGCGCTGCTGGTGCGGGGCCGGCTGGAACGCAGCCCCGAGGGCGTCCTCAACCTGCTGGCGGACCGGCTGCAACGCCTGCCGCTGGCCGTGCAGGTGGCCTCCCGTGACTTCCGCTGACCGTCGTCACGACCTCCGGATGGGGTTGCCCATCGCCAGGGCACGACCACCCAGGGCCTGGCCGAACGCGTCGTAGAGGATGTAGGCGAACACCGCGCAGAACCCGAACGTCGTGATCCCGGCGATCGGGAACAGCCCGGCATTGCCGGCGGTCACGCCCAGGTAGGCGAGCACGAACGTGATGTCGACCAGCACGAAGCCGACCGTGAACATCAGCGGGAGGCGCAGGGTGGCCAGCGTCAGCAGGACGAAGACCAGGGTGAACGACAGCAGGTAGGTCGACTGGATCGAGCCGATCTGCTCGGTCGAGAGCGGTTGCCCGGTTCCGGCGTCGATGATCCAGCCGTTGTTCAGGGCCATCAGCAGCACGCCGAAGCTGGTCCAGAACGCGGAGAACACGCCGAAGATCGCGGCGGTGACGCTGTCGCCGGCCCCCAGCGCGGAGACGGCACCCAGCAGGAGGAACAGGCCGGCGGCGAAGGTGACGATCGGGATCATGCCGCCGGGCAGGGCGGTGGTGTCGAGGTAGCCGACGAACCACAGGCCCAGCGTGATGCCCGAGGGAAGGAAGCAGATCAGGCCCATCAGGGCGGGGTTGGCGGCCGGCGGCGCGGCCGCCGCGGGCGGGGCGTCCGTGTACGCCCCGGCGGTCTCGCTCTCCACGGTCATGGGGGACTCCTCGTCGAGTTTCGGCCGGTCTGATCACCGGCGTTGTGATTCTGCTCTCGGCGGGCCGGGCCCCGGGCCCTCCGGACGATCAGACGACGTCCCCTGCTCCGGTCGGCCGAACGCCTGCCGTTCTCGCAGGTTGCCTCGCCCGGATCCCCTCCTCGGGTCGCACGTCCGCTCCCTTCGGTCAGGTGCGGCGGCCCGTCCGGGCGCCTGCGAGGATGCCGGTGTGAGCGCAACGGTCATGGACGGCAAGGCGACACTGGCGGAGCTCCTCGAGGACCTCCGGGCGCGGGTGGAGAAGCTGACGGCGTCGGGGGCGGCGCCCGGCCTGGGCACCGTGCTCGTGGGTGACGACCCGGGATCGCAGGCCTACGTCCGGGGCAAGCACCGCGACTGCGCCAAGGTCGGCATCACGTCCCTGCAGCGTGAGCTCCCGGCCGGTGCGAGCCAGGCCCAGGTCGAGGACACGATCGACGAGCTGAACGCCGACCCGGCCTGCACCGGCTTCATCGTCCAGCTGCCGCTGCCGTCCGGGCTGGACGCCGGCGCCGCGCTGGAACGGATCGATCCCGCCAAGGACGCCGACGGCCTGCACCCGACGAACCTGGGGCGCCTCGTGCTGGGCGAACCGGGCCCGCTGCCGTGCACGCCGCGCGGGATCGTCGAGCTGTGCCGCCGGTTCGGTGTCGAGCTGAACGGCGCCCGCGTCGTCGTGGTCGGCCGCGGGGTCACCGTGGGGCGGCCGCTGGGCCTGCTGCTGACCCGCCGCAGCGAGAACGCGACGGTGACGCTGTGCCACACCGGCACGCGGGACCTCGGTGCGCACCTGCGGGAGGCCGACGTCGTGGTCGCGGCGGCCGGGAAGGCCGGGCTGATCACCGCCGACCAGGTCCGCGCGGGGGCGACGGTCCTGGACGTGGGGGTCACCCGGACCGAGCTCGGGCTGGTCGGCGACGTTGCCCCGGAGGTCGCGGAGGTGGCCGGCCTGCTGGCGCCGATGCCGGGCGGGGTGGGACCGATGACCCGCGGGATGCTGCTGACGAACGTCGTCGAGGCAGCCGAACGGAGCTTGTCGGAGTGAGCATCGGTACCGAACGGAGCTTGTCGGAGTGAGCATCGACACCGAACGGAGCTTGTCGGAGTGAGCAGCGGGACGTCGTAGGGACGCTGAGCCGAGGAGGGCGGATGGCCACCACGCGGAGCGGGTACGGGCTGCGGGCCCGGCTGCGCGCCCACTGGCCGCTGCTCGTGGTCCTCGCGATCACCCTGCTCGGCCTCCAGCGGGTGGTGAGCGAGCACTGGCGGGAGGGTTCGGCGGCGTTCGGGCTGGCGATGCTGGTCGCGGCCGGCCTCCGGGTGGCGCTGCCCCCGGACCGCGTGGGGCTGCTCGCCATCCGGGGCCGGTACGCCGACGCCCTGGTCTACGGCGGCCTGGGCCTGGCCGTCCTCCTGCTGGCGCTGACGATCACCCGGGGCTCGCTGACCGTCAGCTGAACCAGCCGGTCAGCGAACCCCGAGGCGCTGCGGGCGGGTGGCGACGAGCAGCCCGAGCACGCCGTAGCCGAGGATCATGTGCAGGCCGCCGACGGCGTTGCCGACCGCCGGCCCGAGCACGCCGAGTACCGGGACGGTGACCACGGCCCAGGTCTCGGCGACCGCGGGCCAGAACCGGAGGATCCCCCGGTAGCGCCCGACGACGGCGATCGTCACCCCGATCACGGCCATGCCCAGCATGGACAGCGGCCAGAACAGGTCGAGCACGACGAACCAGGTGCCACGGGCGTCCGCCGGGACGACGATCGCCAGTGCGGACCAGGCCGTCGCGGGGACCAGCAGCGCGGTCACCGTCCACAGCAGCCCGCGACCGAACCGCCCGTCGCCGGTCGCCCGGGTGCGGCGCATGAGGTACAGCAGGCCGAACAGGCCGAACTGGAACAGCAACCCGCCGGCGTCGGTGAAGTCGCCCGCGCCGCCGGCGTCCTGCGGGTCACCGACGAGGAAGCTGAGGCCGAACGCGGTGGCGCCGAGCGCCAGCCCGGTGCCGATCCGGCGGGTGGTGCCGAGCGCCGGCGCGGCGACTCCGGGTGCGGTGGCCGGGGTGCCGAGCGGGTCGACGTCGGTGCGTGCGGGGGCCGGGTTGCTCACGGTGTCCTCCTCGGGTGGGGCCGGTGGGTCCGGCGTGCCGGGGAGAACCCTCCGGTGCCCGCGTCCCGGGGCGGCAGGGGCACGGAGCCCGGCCGCCGTCCCGTCGGCGTGTCCCGCCGGTACGGGACCGGTGTCCCGGGACACGGGACACGGGATGTTGCGACGATGCCCCGGCCGGCGACTACCACCCGGTGCGGGTGTCGCAGGCGACCGGAGAGGGGCAGCGCATGACCGCTGGCACGACGGCCGGTGCGCCGGGCACCACGCCCCGCGGTCCCGCGGACGTGCCGGCCGGCGTCCCAGCACGCGCCCGGCCCGCGGTCCTGCCGGTCGCGCTGCTCGGGGTGCCGTCGCTGGCCGCCCTGGCCGCCGCGGTCGCGATCGAGCTCCGGGTGCCGGACGGTGCCGTCCCGGGCGAGGCGGGGCTCGAACCGGCGTGGGCGACGGTGGCGATCGCGACCGTGCTGCTCGGAACCGGTGTGCTGCTGGTGGCCCGGCTGCCTCGGCATCCGGTCGCCTGGGTGCTGGCCGGTTCCGGGGCGCTGTGGGCGCTCGACGCCGCCGCTGCCGCGTGGACCCGGTACGGCCTGCACGTCGCGGCCGACCCGGGCCTGCCGCTGCTGTCGCCGGCCTGGTGGTTCTGGAACCGGCTGGGTGCGACGCTGCTGCTCGGTCTGCCGTTGCTGCTGCTGCTGTTCCCCGACGGGCGGCTTCCCGCGGGCCGGGTGTGGCGGCCGCTGTCCGTGGCGAGCCTGCTCTCCACGGCGCTGCTCCCGCTCACGCTGGTGCTCGTCCCGGCCGCGGAGGTGCAGGCGTACAGCGGTGTCGCGCCGCGCCCGGAGGAGCTGGCGCTGGACCGGGACCTGCTCAGCGTGCCGCTGCCGTTCTGGCAGCCGGTGCTGGCGCTGGCCTACCTGATGGTTCCGCTCAGCCTGGTCGTCCCGGCCGCCGCGGTCGTGTCCCGGTACCGGGCCGCCGTCGGCGAGCGGCGGCTGCAGCTGCGCTGGCTGGTGTGGGCGGGGCTGGTGAGCGCGGTCGCCGTCGCGCCGATGTGGGTCGTCCCGGCACCGGGGCCGTCGGTGCTGCTGGCGGTGGCCGTCGCGGCGACGTCCGGGGCGGTGGTCGTCGCCGTCACCCGGCACCGGCTCTACGACGTCGACCGGCTGCTGTCCGGGACGGTCGTCTCGGTCCTGCTGGTCGCGCTGGTCGGGGCGGTCGACGTGCTGGTACTGGCGCTGGCCGGGAACCTGCTGGGTGGGCGGGACGCGACCTTCCTGGCGGTCGCGGTCGTCGCGGTGCTCTACACGCCGCTGCGCACCCGGCTCTGGGCCACCGCCCGGCGGGTCGTCCGCGGCCGCCGCGACGACCCGTACGGGGCGCTGTCCACGCTGGCCGAGCGCCTGGAGCGGGCAGCGGGCGACCGGCAGCTCGCCGCGGTCGCCACGTCGGTGGCGGAGGCGTTCCGGCTGCCCTACGTCCGGGTGGTGACCTCCCGCCCGGACGGCGGCACGGCCGTCGCCGAGCACGGCCGTCCGAACGGGCCGGTCAGCTCGCTGCCGGTGACGTGGCGCGACGAGCCGATCGGGCGGGTCGAGCTGTGCGTGGGCGGGACGGCGCTCTCCGACACCGACCAGCGACTGCTGGGCGACCTGGTCCGGCAGGCGGCGACGGCGGCCCGTGCCGACGAGCTCACCACCCGGCTGCAGCAGCACCGCACCGCCCTGGTCACGGCCCGGGAGGAGGAGCGCAGGCGGCTGCGCCGCGACCTGCACGACGGCCTGGGCCCCGCGCTCGGCGCCGTCGCGCTCCGGATCGAGACGGCCCGCAACCTCGCCGCCGGCGACCCGGCGGGTGCCGACCGGATGCTGGAGGCCGCCATCGGGGACGTCGCCGCCGTCCTCGCCGACATGCGCCGCCTCGTGCACGAGCTGCGCCCGCCCGCGCTGGACGATCTCGGCCCGGCCGGGGCGCTGCGCGAGCTCGCCCGGCGCACCGCGCCCGCCGGCCTGGAGGTCACCGTCACCGAGGACGGCGACGGGCCACCGCTGCCCGCAGCCGTCGAGGTCGCGGCCTACCGGATCGCCGCGGAGGCCCTCGTCAACGTGGTCCGGCACGCCGGGGCGCGCACCGCGCGGGTCTCCCTGGTGCGGGAGCCCGGCACACTGGTCGTGGAGGTGGCCGACGACGGCCGCGGGATCGCGCCGGACGTGGCGGCCGGTGTCGGCACGCTGTCGGTGCGCGAGCGGGCCGCCGAGCTGGGTGGGACGTGCGCGGTGCTGGCCGCGGACGGCGGCGGCACCGTCGTGCGGGCCCGGCTGCCGCTGGGGAAGGGGTGACCGTGGACGGCGACGAGATCGTGCAGGTGCTGCTGGCCGACGACCACCCCGTCTACCGGGACGGCCTGGCGGCGCTGCTGCGCTCGGTGCCCGGGATCGACGTCGTGGGCGTCGCCGCGGACGGGCGGGAGGCCGTCTCCCGCGCCGTGGACCTGCAGCCCGACGTGGTCGTCATGGACGTCGGCATGCCCGGCCTGGACGGCATCGCCGCGACCCGGGAGATCACCTCGGTGTCGCCGTCGGTCGGGGTGGTGGTGCTGACGATGAGCGAGGAGGACGCCACGGTGTTCGCCGCGATGCGCGCCGGGGCACGCGGCTACCTGCTCAAGGGCGCCAACCAGGCCGAGATCGTCCGGGCGATCACCGGTGTGGCCCGCGGCGACGTGGTGTTCGGGCCCGCGCTGGCCCGCCGGATCGCGGACTTCTTCGCCGCCCCGGCCGCGGTGCCGGCCGGGGCGTTCCCGGAGCTGACGGCGCGGGAGCGGGAGATCCTCGATCTCCTGGCTGCGGGCCGGTCCAACCCGCAGATCGCCGGTGCCCTGTACCTGTCGCCGAAGACGGTGCGCAACAACGTGTCGAACATCTTCGCGAAGCTGCACGTCGCGGACCGGGCCGAGGCGATCGTCCGGGCTCGCGACGCCGGGATGGGGCGGGCCTGACCGCGCTCAGCGGCGGGTGTCGCCCGGGGCCGCGGGGGTGGCCGGACGCCGGGTCGGGGGCCGGCGCGGGCCGGCGGGCCGTTTGCTGCCGGGCCGCCCGGGGCCGGTGCTGGTGGCCCGCGGCCGGAGCCCGTGGCGGGCCGGCCGGGCGGGCGCCGGCCGGGCGGGGGTCCCGGTCGGCGCGATCCTGGGGAGCTCGATAATGATCATCGCTAACAACATTCTACGCGAGGGCCCGCCCCCGGTTTCCCGGAGGCGGGCCCTCGTGGTCGCGGACGCGGGTCAGGCCTTGCCGGCGAACCCGTCGATCGCGGTGTTGAACGTGGTGCTCGGGCGCATCACGGAGTCGGCCTCGGCGCGGTCGACGTAGTAGTAGCCGCCCAGGTCGACCGGCTCGCCCTGCACGCCGTTCAGCTCGCCGACGATCGCCTCCTCCTGCTCGGCCAGCGACGTCGCGAGCGGCGCGAACACCGCGGCCAGCTCCGGCGCCTCGGTCTGCGCGGCGAGCGCCTGTGCCCAGTACAGCGCGATGTAGAAGTGGCTGCCCCGGTTGTCCAGCTCGCCGACCTTGCGGGACGGGGACTTCCCGTTCTCGAGCAGCCGTCCGGTGGCGTCGTCGAGCGCGCGGCCCAGCAGCGTCGCGCGCAGCGGGTCGGGCGACTTCGACGCCAGCATCTCCAGCGAGGCGGCCAGCGCGAGGAACTCGCCGAGCGAGTCCCATCGCAGGTGGTTCTCCTTCTGCAGCTGCTGCACGTGCTTGGGTGCCGACCCACCGGCGCCGGTCTCGAACAGGCCGCCGCCGTTCATGAGCGGGACGATCGAGAGCATCTTCGCGCTGGTGCCCAGCTCGAGGATCGGGAACAGGTCGGTCAGGTAGTCGCGCAGGACGTTGCCGGTGACCGAGATCGTGTCCTCGCCCTTGCGGGCCCGCTCCAGGGTGTAGCGGGTGGCCTCGGCGACCGGGAGGATCTCGATGGTCAGCCCGTCGGTGTCGAGCTCACCGAGGTACCGCTCGACCTTGGCGATCAGCTGCGCGTCGTGGGCGCGCGAGGAGTCCAGCCAGAACACGGCGGGCGCGCCGGTGGCCCGGGCCCGCTCCACGGCCAGCCCGACCCAGTTGCGGATCGGGGCGTCCTTGGTCTGGCAGGCACGCCAGATGTCGCCCTCGGCGACCTCGTGCTCGATCTTCGTCTCGCCGGACGCGGCGTCGACGACCCGCACGGTGCCGGGCGAGGTGATCTCGAACGTCTTGTCGTGCGAGCCGTACTCCTCGGCCTTCTGCGCCATCAGGCCGACGTTCGGGACGGTGCCCATGGTCGTCGGGTCGAACGCGCCGTTGGCGATGCAGTGCTTGACGGTCTCGTCGTAGAGGGCGGCGTAGGACGAGTCCGGGATGACGAACTTGGTGTCCTGGGTCTGGTCGTCGGCGTTCCACATCCGGCCGGACGACCGGATCGCGGCCGGCATCGACGCGTCGATGATGACGTCGCTCGGCACGTGCAGGTTGGTGATGCCGCGGGAGGAGTCGACCTGGGCCAGCGCCGGGCCGGTCGCGTAGGCGTCGGTGATCGCGGACTCGACGGCCTCGCGCTTCTCGGCGGGCAGCTTCTCGATCGCGGTGAGCACGGCGGCGAGGCCGTCGTCCGGGTCGGCGCCGACCGAGGCGAGGTCGTCGCCGTAGGTGGCGAAGAGGTCGGCGAAGTAGGCCCGCACCGCGTGCCCGAAGATGATCGGGTCGGAGACCTTCATCATCGTGGCCTTGAGGTGCACCGAGAACAGCACGCCCTTGGCCTTGGCGTCGGCGACCTGCTCGGCGAGGAACGCCTGCAGCGCCTCCTTGCGCATCACGGCGCCGTCGACGACCTCGCCGGCCAGCACCGCCAGGCCGTCCTTCAGGACGGTGACGGTGCCGTCGGTGCCGACGTGCTCGATCCGGAGGGTGCCGTCGGCGGGGGCGGTGAAGGACTGCTCGGAGTGCCGGAAGTCGCCGTCCGACATGGTCGCGACGTGCGAGCGCGAGTCGGCGGACCACTCACCCATCGAGTGCGGGTGCTTGCGGGCGAAGTTCTTCACCGACGCCGGCGCGCGGCGGTCGGAGTTGCCCTCGCGCAGCACCGGGTTGACCGCGGAGCCCTTGACGGAGTCGTACGCGGCGCGGGCGGCCTTCTCCTCGTCGGTCCGGGGGTCCTCCGGGTAGTCCGGGACGTCGTAGCCGGCGGCCTGCAGCTCCCGGATCGCAGCCTTCAGCTGCGGGATCGACGCGCTGATGTTCGGCAGCTTGATGATGTTGGCGTCCGGTGTCTTCGCCAGCTCGCCGAGCTCGGCGAGCGAGTCGGGCACGCGCTGCGCGTCGGTCAGGCGGTCCGGGAACTTCGCCAGGATCCGGGCGGCCAGCGAGATGTCCCGGGTCTCCACGTCGACCCCCGCCTGCCCGGCGAAGGCCTCCACGATCGGCAGGAAGGAGTGGGTCGCCAGCGCGGGCGCCTCGTCGGTGTACGTGTAGATGAGCTTCATCGCGTGTCTGGCCTGCCTCGGGCTCGTCGTGGTGGTGGGCCACCGGCGCGGCGGCCCGCTTCTCCGCGGGCACACGCTATCCCCTGGACCGGCGCGGACGCCCGCAGGAGTAACCCGCCCGACACCCCGGCCGGTGGATCTGCCGATGGTGCCCGAGCGGTTACCGTACGTGCGACGGCGGTGGCGAGAAGGGAACGGCGCACGTGGCGAAGGTGAAGCTCCCGGGGCTCACGCGGAAGTCGTTCCTGCGTGGCTGGCCGCTGGTCGTCGTCATCGCGGTCGCGTTGACGGTCGTCGCGCTGGGGTACGGCGGTGCCACCGACGAGATCGGCACCACCTGCACCGTGACCGTGCAGGCCCCCGAGGTGACCGTCCGGGCCGCGCCGAGCGCCTCCGCGCAGGCCGTCGACACCCTCACCCGCGGCCAGGAGGTCCCGGCCGAGACGATCGTCGACACCGGCTTCCGCAAGCTGACCGGCGGGGAGCGGTGGGTGCCGTCGAACAGCGTCGCCGCGACGCCCGGGAGCGTCTGCTGAGCCCGTTGCGCATCGCGACCGTCCGTGGGAGACAGTAGAGGCGTGGTCCCTCCCGTCCGTGCCCTCGCCACCGCGAACGTCAACGGCGTCCGCGCGGCCACCGCCAAGGGGCTGCTCGACTGGCTCGCCGCGACCGACGCCGACGTCGTCTGCCTGCAGGAGGTGCGGGCCCGTCCCGCGGAGCTGCCGGCCGCCCTCCGGCAGGTGCTCGACGCCCACGGCTGGCACCTGCTGCTGGCCCCGTCGGAGACGGCGAAGGGCCGCAACGGCGTCGCCGTCCTGAGCCGGGCCGCTCCCGAGGCGGTGCGGGTGGGGTTCGGGGACACCGCCACCGACGCCGACGGCCGCTACCTCGAGGCCGACCTGCCGGGCGGGCTCACCGTCGCGTCGCTGTACCTGCCCAAGGGCGTGGCCGGCACCGACCGGCAGGACGCCAAGGACGCCTTCCTCGCGGCCTTCGGCGACCACCTGCGCAGCGCGTTCGACCGGTGCGCCGCGACCGGCCGCGAGATGGTCGTCGCCGGGGACTGGAACATCGCGCCGACCGAGCGGGACCTGCGGAACTGGCGCAACAACCAGCGCAGCTCCGGGTTCCTGCCGCACGAGCGGGAGTGGTTCGCGAAGCTGCTGGAGCACGGCTGGGTCGACGTCGTCCGGGCCCTGCACCCGGACACCGACGGCCCGTACTCGTGGTGGACCTACCGGGGCCGGGCCTTCGACAACGACGTGGGCTGGCGGATCGACCACCTGCTCGGCACGCCCGGACTCGCGGCGGCGGCGACCGCCGCCGAGGTGCAACGGGCGCCGTCGCACGACACCCGCTGGTCCGACCACGCCCCGGTGCTCGTCCGGCTCGGGGGCGCCGGGTGATCGAGAGCAGGATCGTCGGGGGTCGCTACCTGCTGCTGGACGAGCTCGACCGCCGGGGTTTCGGCCGGTCCCGGCGGGCCGAGGACCGGATCACCGGGCGGATCGTCGCCGTCACCGAGATCGCGATGCCCGCCGACGGGTCCGCGCGGGAGCGGCTGCTCGCCGAGGTCCGGGCCGCGGGACGGCTGCGGCACCCCGGCATCGTCGGGGTGCTGGACCTGGTCACCGGCCGGGCCGCCGACGGCCGGATGCACGAGTACCTGGTCACCGAGCACCCGGACGCCCGCCCGCTGAGCCGGGCCGGCGACGGGGACGGCCCGCTGCCGGCCCGCCGGGTCGCCGCGGTCGGGCGGGACGCGCTGGCCGCGCTGCGGGCGGTGCACGCCGAGGGGCGTACGCACGGCGGCCTCGACCCCGAGTGCGTGCTGCTCACCCCGGACGGTCGCGGGGTCGTCACCGACATCGGGCTGGCCCGGGCCGTGGGCCGCCGGGGCCCCGACCCGGCCGCGTTCGCGCCGCCCGAGCGGGCCGACACCCCGGCCGCGGACCTGTGGAGCCTCGGCGCCGTGCTGCACCACGCCACCGGGGGCCGGGTCCAGCCGGGCAGCCCGCTGGCGCAGGCGATCACCGGGCTGACCGCGCCCGACCCCGCCGAGCGGATCGGCCCGGACGACGCCGACGCCCTGCTGGAGCGGGCCGCGCGGCCCCGGCCGTCCGGTGGTGACCTGGGGCGCAACCGCCCGATCCTGCTGGTCGTGGCCGGCCTGCTGCTGCTCGCGGTGGTGGCGATGGTCGCCTGGGTGGTGCTGTAGATCTGTCCCCCATGAGCGAGACCGCAGCCGAGCACCCCGCCGCCGCGCTGGGTGTCGAGGTCCCGGGCGCACCCGCGAACCGTTCCGTGTCCGGACGAAACCCGCCGAGGTGCGGCCCAGCGCGAATCGTCGATCTTCGGTGAACCGTGAGCTGCATCTCGGCGGGGAGGGCGGCCGGCCGGGCCCTGGCGGATCGAGCTGCGCCACGGCGTGTCGTGCACGGTGCACGGGCCCGGGTGCGTTCCGACGAAGAATGCGCGTGTCGCGGGCCGGCCGGGGCTCGGTGGTCGCCGGGATGATCCGCCGTACCTAGTGTGAGGGCATGGCCGACTCTTCCGCCGCCCCGATCGAACCCGCCCCGAGCGCGTCGGCGCTGCGCCGCGCGCTGCGCCGGGTCCGCGACGGCGCCACGTTGGACGTCACCGAGGCCGCCGTGCTGCTCGCCGCCCGCGGCGAGGCCCTCGACGAGCTGCTCACCCACGCCGGCCGGGTCCGGGACGCCGGGCTGGTCGAGGAGGGCCGGCCGGGGGTGGTCACGTACTCGCGCAACGTGTTCATCCCGCTGACCCGGTTGTGCCGGGACCGGTGCCACTACTGCACGTTCGCGACCGTGCCCGGGCGGCTCGAGTCGATGTACCTCGAGCGCGACGAGGTCGTCGAGATCGCCCGGCAGGGCGCCGCCCAGGGCTGCAAGGAGGCGCTGTTCACCCTCGGTGACCGGCCCGAGGACCGGTGGCCGCAGGCCCGCGAGTGGCTGGAGGCGCGCGGGTACGACTCGACGCTGGACTACGTGCGGGCGTGCGCCATCGCGGTGCTGGAGGAGACCGGGCTGCTGCCGCACCTCAACCCCGGGGTCATGAGCTGGGAGGAGATCACCCGGCTCAAGCCGGTCGCGGCCAGCATGGGGATGATGCTGGAGACCACCTCGCAGCGGCTGTTCGAGCGCGGCGGGCCGCACTTCGGCAGCCCGGACAAGGAACCCGCGGTCCGGCTCCGCACGCTGGCCGACGCCGGGCGGGTCGGGGTCCCGTTCACCACCGGGATCCTGATCGGGATCGGCGAGAACCGCACCGAGCGGGCCGAGTCGCTGTTCGCGATCCGCTCCGCGGCCCGGGCGCACGGACACGTGCAGGAGGTCATCGTCCAGAACTTCCGGGCCAAGCCGGGCACCGCGATGGCGGGCGACCCGGACGCCGACCTGGACGACCTGGCCGCCACCATCGCCGTCGCGCGGCTGGTGCTGGGCCCGAAGACCCGCCTGCAGGCGCCGCCGAACCTGGTCGGTGACGAGCAGGCGCTGATGCTGCGGGCCGGGATCGACGACTGGGGCGGGGTGTCCCCGGTGACCGTCGACCACGTGTCCCCGGAGATGCCGTGGCCGGCCGTCGACGAGCTGGCCCGGGTGACCGCCGCCGAGGGGTTCACGCTGGCCGAGCGGCTCACCGCCTACCCGAAGTACGTGCGTGCGGGCTCGCCGTGGATCGACACCCGGCTGCACGGCCACGTCGCCGCGCTCGCCGGCCCGGACGGGCTGGCCCGCGCCGGCGCGGCCGTCGAGGGCAGGCCGTGGCAGGAGCCGGACGGCGGTTTCGCCTCCACCGGCCGCACCGACCTGCACACCGCCGTCGACACCGAGGGGCGGACCGCCGACCGGCGCAGCGACTTCGGGTCGGTCTACGGCGACTGGGACGAGGTCGCCGCGGAGCTCGCCGACCAGCGTTCCCGGGCCCCGCAGCGGCTCGACGGCGACGTGAGGGCGGGCCTCGACCTGGCCGCATCGGACCCGGCCGCCCTGCTGGACCCGGCGCACGAGGCCGCGGCCATGGCCGTGCTCACCGCGGACGGTGCGGCGCTGGCGACGCTGTCCCGGCTCGCCGACGACGTCCGGGCCTCGGTGAACGGCGACGACGTCACCTACGTGATCAACCGGAACATCAACTTCTCGAACGTGTGCTACGTCGGCTGCCGGTTCTGCGCGTTCGCCCAGCGCGAGCGGGACGCCGACGCGTTCCGGCTCTCGCTCGACGAGATCGCCCAGCGCGCCGCCGAGGCCGCCCGGGACGGCGCCACCGAGGTGTGTGTGCAGGGCGGGATCGACCCGCAGCTGCCGGTGTCGTTCTACGCCGACCTGGTGCGCGCGGTCACCGAGGCCGTGCCGGGCATGCACGTGCACGCCTTCTCCCCGATGGAGATCGTCTCCGCGGCGGCCAAGGCCGGCGTGTCGATCCGGGACTGGCTCGCCGAGCTGAAGGCCGCCGGGCTGGGCTCGATCCCCGGCACCGCCGCCGAGATCCTCGACGACGAGGTCCGCTGGGTGCTGACCAAGGGCAAGCTGCCCGCCGCGCAGTGGATCGAGGTCGTCACGACCGCGCACGAGCTGGGGATCCCGTCGTCGTCGACGATGATGTACGGCCACGTCGACGGGCCCCGGCACTGGCTCGGCCACCTGCGCACCCTCGCCTCCGTGCAGGACCGCACCGGAGGATTCACCGAGTTCGTGCCGCTGCCGTTCGTGCACCACAACGCGCCGATCTACCTCGCAGGCCTCGCCCGCCCGGGCCCCACCGAGCGGGACAACCGGGCCGTGCACGCGTTCGCCCGGCTCGCCCTGCACGGCCGGATCGACCACGTCCAGTGCTCCTGGGTCAAGCTCGGCGACGACCTGGCCGCCGACATCCTGCGCGGCGGCGCCGACGACATGGGCGGCACCCTGATGGAGGAGACGATCAGCCGGATGGCCGGCTCGGAGAACGGCTCGGAACGCTCGGTGGAGGAGCTCGCCGCGATCGCCCGTGCGGCGGGGCGCCCGGTCCGGCAGCGGACGACCACCTACCGGGGCGAGCCGGCCGTGCTCACGCCGGCCCGGTCGTCGGGGCCCCGGATGCTGCCGCTGGCCCTATGAGACTCGTCCCGCGGATCGTCGTGCTGGCCGCAGTGGTGGTCGTGCCCGTGGGCGGCGCGATCACGATCTCGATGCTGCCCGACCCGGCCGCGGACCGGCCGGCCGCGCCGGCGCACATCCGGATCGGCGAGGGCAGCACGGGCCCGGTGCCCCCTCCGTCCGGCAGGGACGGGGATGGCTGACACGCGGCTCGGCTCCCGCGCACGAACGCTGCCACCGAGCCGGGCGGGTGTCACCGGTGGCCGGGACCGGTCGGGGCGCAGCGTGGCCGACGAGGTGGGCCACCGGCTGCCCGCACGGGTCCGGATCATGGGCTGGGTGCTGCTGCTCATGGCGGTGGCGCTGGTGACGGTGAACGTCATGAGCTACGGGCTGCTCACCCGTGCGGAGACCGCGGACGTCCTCGGCGACCTCAACCAGGAGATCCAGGAGTTCGCCGGGGTGGCCGGTCAGGGTGTCGACCGCGCGACCGGCCTGCCGTTCGCCGGTACCGAGCAGCTGCTGTTCAACCACATCCTGCGTCAGGAACCGGACGAGAACGCGGTCCTGCTCGGACTCGTCCTGCGGCCGGAGGGCGGGCCGCGGGTCATCCCGCAGACCACGCCCGAACCGTTCCCGCTGTCCCGGCGCCCGGACCTGCTGGACCGGATCGTCGCCGCACCCTCCCGGACGGGGGCGCTGGCCACCGAGGCGGGCGAGCTGCGTTGGGCGAAGATCGACGTCTCCACGGGGTCGCCCACCGATCGCGGTGTCTACCTCGTCGCCGAGCTGCTCGACCGCGAGCAGGCCGAGGTCACCGGCACGATGTACATCCTCGCCGCGGTCAGCCTGGTCGGCCTGCTGCTCACCGGGGGCGCGGCCTGGCTGGTGTCCGGCCAGATCCTCGAGCCGGTCCGCCTGGTGCGCCGGGCGGCCGCGCAGATCACCGAACAGGATCTCAGCCGTCGCATCCCGGTGCGGGGGCGCGACGACATCGCCGCGCTCACCCGGCAGTTCAACGCGATGCTCGACCGGCTCGAAACGGCGTTCGCCACCCAGCGTGAGTTCGTCGACGACGCCGGGCACGAGCTGCGGACCCCCATCACGATCATCCGCGGACATCTGGAGCTGATGGGGGACGACCCGGCCGACCGTGACGCCACGCTCCGGATCGTCTCCGGCGAGCTCGACCGGATGGGCCGCATCGTGGAGGACCTGCTGTTGCTGGCGAAGTCCGACCGGCTTGACTTCGTCCGGCTCGAACGCACGTCGGTGCCGGAGCTGACCAGCGACATCGACGCCAAGGTCCGTGCGCTCGCCGACCGCCGGTGGGTCCTCGAGTCCGTCGGTGAGGACGACCGGGCCGACCTCGACCCGCAGCGGGTCACCCAGGCGATGGTCCAGCTCGCACAGAACGCCGTCCAGCACACCGGGGTCGGCGACGAGATCCGGATCGGGTCGGCCCTCCACACCGGCGAGGACGAGCGCCCGTGGGTGTCGTTCTGGGTCGCCGACTCCGGCCCCGGCGTACCCGCCGGGGACGTGGCGGCGATCTTCCAGCGGTTCTCCCGCGGGACCGGACCCTCCGACCGGGGCCCCGGGGCCGGAGCCGGGCTGGGCCTGGCCATCGTCCGCGCCATCGCCGAGGCACATGGAGGCACGGTGCGGGTCGAGTCCCCGCCCGGGGCGGGCGCCACGTTCACCGTCGGGCTACCGGCCCGGGCCGCCACGACCGGAAGGGGACGCCCGTGAGCCGCATCCTGATCGTCGAGGACGAGCCGAACATCTCGTCGTTCCTGGAGAAGGGGCTGCGCGCCAACGGGTTCACCCCGACCGTGGTCGCCGACGGCGAGTCCGCCCTCGCCCACGCCGTCGGCCTCGGGTTCGACCTCGTCGTGCTCGACATCGGCCTGCCGCGCGGCGACGGGTTCGCCGTGCTGCGCGCGATGCGGCAGGCCCGGGTCGACACCCCGGTGGTGATCCTGACCGCCCGGGACACGACCCGTGACACGCTGACCGGGCTCGAAGGCGGCGCCGACGACTACATGACCAAGCCGTTCGAGTTCGCGGAGCTGCTGGCCCGTATCCGGCTGCGCCTGCGTGACCGTGAGCGGGTCGGGGAGCTCACCACCCTGCAGCTCGGTGACCTCGCGCTGGACCTGCGCACCCGGCAGGCCCGGGTGGACGGGCGCACCGTCGACCTCACCGCCCGCGAGTTCGTCCTGCTCGAGATGTTCCTGCGCCACCCCGGTCAGGTGCTCTCCCGGGAGCAGATCCTCTCCCAGGTGTGGGGCTACGACTTCGACCCCGGCTCGAACATCGTCGACGTGTACGTGCGGGCATTGCGCCGCAAGCTCGGCGCCGAGTGCATCACCACCGTCCGCGGGATGGGCTACCGCCTGCCGTGACGACCGCGCCGGCGCGCCCCCTCAGGCGGCGCGGGCGGCGCACAGGGTGCCGACGAGGACCATGCGCAGGGCGCGTTCGGTGGCGTCGGTGAGCAGCTCGGCGGCCCGGGAGACGGACTCGGGCAGTCCGATCGGGGCGGGCACGATCGTGGCGTAGGCGTCGATGCCGGCCTCGTGCACCGTCTCGACGCCGGCGCCCAGGGTTCCGGCCAGGGCGATCGTCGGGACGTGGTGGCGCCGGGCGCGCCGCGCGACCTCGGCGGGGACCTTGCCTCGGGGGGTCTGCGCGTCGAGCGCGCCCTCGGCCGTGACGACCAGGTCGGCGGCGGCGAGCGCACCGTCGAGGTCGACGTGGTCGAGCAGCACGTCGAAGCGAGGGCGAAGCCGGGCTCCGAGCCCGGCGGCGAGTCCCGCGCCGAGCCCGCCCGACGCCCCGGAACCCGGGAGCCGTCCGACGTCGAGGCCGGTGTCGCGGGAGAGCACCTTGGCCCATCGCTCCAGAGCCCCGTCGAGCTCGTCGACCTGCTCCGGGGTGGCGCCCTTCTGCGGCCCGAACACGCGGGCCACCCCGTTCGGGCCGCACAGCACGTTGTGCGGGTTGACCGCGGCGAGGATCTCGACGTCGTCCAGCCGGGGGTCGAGCCCCGACAGATCGACACCGTCCACCTCGGCCAGCGCGGACCCCCCGGGCCCGACGGCATTGCCCAGGGAGTCGCGCACGTCCGCGCCGAGGGCTTGCAACGCGCCGGCACCGCCGTCACTGGTGCCCGAGTCGCCGCAGCCGACGAGCAGCCGGGTCGCGCCGAGGTCGAGCGCGGCGGTGATCAGCTCACCGACCCCGTACGTGGTGGTCACGCCCGGGTCCCGGGTGTCGGCGGGCACCCGGTACAGACCGGCCGCCTGCGCCATCTCGACCACCGCGGTGAGGGGACCCGGGCCGCCGAGCAGGCCGACGTGCGCGTCGACGGGCCGGCCGACCGGCCCGGTGACCCGGGCCGGGACGAGGCGTCCCCCGGTCGCGGCCGCCATCGCCGCAGCCGAGCCCTCCCCACCGTCGACCAGGGGCACCAGGTCGATGACCGCGCCGGGCACGACCCGGCGGATCCCGGCGGCGATGGCGGCGGCGACGTCGTGCGCGTCGAGGCACTCCTTGAAGCCACTGGGGGCGACGACGAAACGGCGCGGTCGCGTGACGGGCATGGCAGGACCTCCACGAAGGATCGGTGTGCGGACGGGCTCAGCGCAGCGGCAGGCCGAGCAGTGGCCAGACGGCCAGGGAGAACACGAGGACCAGCGCAACGGTCAGTGGCCCGAGCCCGGCCGAGAGCCGCAGCAGGTCGGGGCGGTCGTAGGTCGGTACGCCGTCGACCCGGGCGAACATGGCCACCGGCTTCGCCGACGAGGGCAGCGTGTGGCAGAAGCCGGCCGCGGCGGTCGAGGCGAACGCCACGGCCACCGGGTCCAGGCCTGCGGCCACGGCGGCCGGGACGAGCAGCGGGATCAGCACGCTCGACCGCGCCGTGCGGGAGGCGAGGACCAGGTGGGCCAGGGCGCTGAGCGCGATCACGACCGTGATGAAGAGTGGGCCCGGGACCGCGCCCGCTCCGCCCAGCGCGACGCCGGCCAGCCACCCACCGGCTCCGGAGCCGACCAGCGCGGCCCCGAGCGCTCCGGTGGCGGCCATGAACACCAGCAACGACCACGGCACCGACCGCAGCCCGGCCTCCAGCGACGTCGTGCCGATCCGCGGGCCGGCCAGGACCAGTGCCCCGGCCAGGGCCGCCAGCGCGGCCGGGATCCCGTGCCAGCTCTCGGTGGACCACGTCGCTGTCACGGCGGCCAGCACGATCAGGGCGCGGCGCTCCGGCCCGGTCAGCGGGCCGGTCACCGGCGTGGGTATCGCGGAGGCCACGGCCTCCCGGTCGACGCGCAGGCTGCGGCGCCGGTCGTCGCGGCGGGTGAACAGGGTCAGCACCAGCTCCGCGGTGAGCACGGTCGACACCACCGCCAGCGGCACCCCGAGCAGGAGCCACCGGCCGAACCCGATGCCGGCGCCGGTGGCGGCGTGCAGGACCTGGCTGGTCACCAGGTGGGCTCCGGCACCGGTGAGGGTGGCGACCGCGCTGAGCAGGATCACCGACGGGAACAGCAGGGCCAGGGCCTTGCGCAACCGCCGGTCCGGGGCGTCCGCGCCGAGCGTGCCGGACACGGCCGTGAACACCGGCAGGGCGACCGCCGCCCGCGCCGACGTCGACGGCACCGCGAACGCGGTGACGAACACCGCGAACGCGACCCGGTGCGCGAGTCCGCGCGGGCTGCGGGCCCCGGACACCAGCGCGACCGCGGCACGGGTGCTCAGCCCGGTCGCCCGCACCCCGGCGGCCAGCACGAACGCGGCCACCAGGAGCCAGATCGTCTCGTCGCCGAGCGCGCCGAACAGCGTGTCCGGCTCGAGGGCACCGGCCAGCGTGAGGAGCGTGGCCGCCCCCAGCGCGACGTAGGTCTCGTCGACCCGGGTGAAGGCCCAGAGCCCCACCGCGACCAGGAACACCGAGAGGGTCACCGCTCCGGTCACCGACAGGCCGGCCGGCAGCGCGCCCGGCCCGCCGGTCGCCGCCCAGGTGCCGCCGACGAGGACGAGGGCCACGACCGCGACGAGGAGGGCCGGCCTCGCGGTCCGTCGCCGGCCGGAGCCGTGCGCCGGCGGCGGTGCGTCGACGAGCGTGGGGGCGGTCATGTGACCAGCGTGGGCTCGGCCGATGAACCGAGCCTGAAACCACCATGAGGGATCTTTCATCCCCGCTCGGGGCGTGCCGGGCGGGGTGGAACGATGGGGTCATGGCCGACGCCCACCGACCTCGCGTCCTCTCCGGGATCCAGCCCACCGCCGACTCGTTCCACCTCGGCAACTACCTGGGTGCGCTGCGGCAGTGGGTGGCCATGCAGGAGGACCACGAGGCGTACTACTGCATCGTCGACCTGCACGCGATCACCGTCGAGCACGACCCGGCCGAGCTGGCCCGGCGCACCCGGGTCGCGGCGGCGCAGCTGCTCGGCCTGGGCCTGGACCCCGACCGGTGCGCGCTGTTCGTGCAGTCGCACGTGCCCGAGCACGCCCGGCTGAGCTGGGTCCTGGAGTGCATCACCGGTTTCGGCGAGGCCGGGCGGATGACCCAGTTCAAGGACAAGACGGCCCGGCACGGCGCCGACCGCGCCACGGTCGGGCTGTTCACCTACCCGGTCCTGCAGGCCGCGGACATCCTGCTCTACCAGGCCGACCGGGTCCCGGTGGGCGAGGACCAGCGCCAGCACCTCGAGCTGACCCGCAACCTCGCGCAGCGGTTCAACCACCGTTTCGGCGAGACGTTCCAGGTGCCCGAGCCGTACATCCCGCAGGCCACCGCCAAGATCTACGACCTGCAGGACCCGATGGCGAAGATGAGCAAGTCGGCGTCGTCGCCGTCCGGGCTCGTGGAGCTGCTCGACCCGCCGAAGACGTCCGCGAAGAAGATCCGCTCGGCCGTCACCGACAACGAGCGGGAGATCCGCTACGACCCGGAGAACAAGCCGGGCGTCTCGAACCTCCTCACGATCAACGCGGCGATGACCGACCGCAAGGTCGCCGAGGTGGAGGCCGAGTACGCCGGCCGCGGGTACGGCGACCTGAAGAAGGACCTGGCCGAGATCGTCGCCGGCTTCGCCGAGCCGTTCGCGGAGAAGGTGAACGGCTACCTCGCCGACCCGGCCGAGCTCGACCGGGTGCTCGCGAAGGGCGCCACCCGGGCGCGCGAGGTGTCCGGCGCGACACTGGCCGCGGTTCACGAGAGGATCGGGTTCCTCCTGCCCGCGTGATCCGTCCCGGGCGGGTGACGACCGACCCCGGGGGACCCATGGCCGACCGCAGCGCGACCACGACGGCACACCGGCTCGACGAGGACGTGGAGGAGGGCCAGACCTTCCTCGAGCGCCAGCGCGAGAAGTACCCGTGGCTGGACCACCTGGTGCGGGCCGGCGAGCGGTACACCGAGAACCACGGCGACCACTACGCCGCGGCGATCACGTACTTCTCGATCCTCGCCCTCGTGCCGCTGCTGATGGTGGCGTTCGCCGTCGCGGCGTTCGTGCTGCGCGGCAACCCCGAGCTGCTCCAGCAGCTCAAGGGCGGGATCACCTCGGCGGTCCCCGGCGACCTGGGCAACACCCTCGGCGGGGTCGTCGACACCGCGATCAGGCAGGCGGGCACGATCGGTGCGGTCGGTCTGCTCGGCGCGCTGTACTCCGGGATCGGGTGGATGAGCAACCTGCGCGAGGCGCTCACCGAGCAGTGGGGCCAGCGTGACGAGGCCCCACCGATGATCAAGCGGCTGTTCTGGGACCTCCTCGCGCTCGTGGGGCTCGGCCTGGCGCTGGTCGCCTCGTTCGCGATCGCCTCGATCGGGGGCACGCTCGGCGCCTACCTGCTCGGGCTGGTGGGGCTCGGCGAGGCCGGCTGGGCCCGCTTCCTGCTCGGGGTCGCGTCGTTCCTGATCGGTCTCGGCGGGAACTGGCTGGTGTTCCTGTGGGTCATCGCCCGGCTGCCCCGGGAACCGGTGACGTTCCGCAGCGCCGCGAAGGCCGCGCTGCTCGGCGCGGTCGGGTTCGCGATCCTGCAGCGGGTGATGGTCGTCTACCTGGGGACGGTCACCAACTCCGCGGCCGGGGCGGCGTTCGGGTCGATCCTCGGTCTGCTGATCTTCATCTTCTTCGCGTCCCGGTTCCTGCTGTTCGTGACGGCCTGGGCTGCCAGCGCCGAGGAGAACGACCAGGGCCCGCGGGACGTCCCGGCACCGGCGGTGATCCGGCCGCAGTACGTCGTCCGTGAGGGCCCCGGCGCGCTGGCGTCGGCGGGCCTGCTGACCGCGGGGCTGCTCGGCGGGGCGCTGGGCCTGCGGGCCTGGGGGAGACGCCGCCACTGACCCGGCGACGGGGCGGCGGGCCGGGCGCACGCGGGCGGGCCCGGCCGGGCCCGGGGTCAGCGGCGGCGCCGGTGCACGACCGTGAGCAGGCCCGCGAGCAGGCCCGCGAGGCCGACCGCGGCGGCGACCCCGCCGACGACGACGGCGGCCGGGACGCCCGGTCCGGGGCCGTCCGCGCCGATCCCTGGTGCACCGGTGCCCGGAACGGCGCCGGCCGCGGCTCCGCTGCCCGGGGGTGCGAGCGGGTCCGGGCCGGCCGGCAGGCCCGGCCCGGAGAGCCGGTCGGGAGCCGCCGCCGGGTCGGGGAGCGCCGAACCGGGCCCGGCACCCGGGGCGACGAGCGTCCCGACCGCCGTCCCGCCGGGGGTGCCGAAGCCCCAGTCGAGCAGGGCGCGGGCCTGGTCGACCATCCGGACCGGCCGGGACTCGCCGCGCACGAGCGCGACGACCAGTCGCCGTCCGCCCCGCTCGACCGCACCGACGAACGTGTGCCGGGCCGCATCGGTGAAGCCGTTCTTGCCGCCCAGGAAGCCCGGTGTGCCGAGCAACCGGTCGTCGTTGCCGAGCACGAAGCCGGGCCGGCCGGCGAAGCCGGGGAACGGGACGGCCGGCGTCCGCAGGATCGCGGCGATCCGCGGGCGCTCGAGTGCGGCGTGCAGGATCAGCGCCAGGTCGTACGCCGACGACGACGCGCCGGGACCGTCCAGCCCGGACGGGGTCGCGGGCCGGGTGTCCGCCGCGCCGAGGTGGCGGGCGACGTCCTGCATCGCGGCGAGGGTCGTAGGCCCGCCGCCGAGCTCGCGGGTGAGCGCGTGCGCGGCGTCGTTGCCGGAGGCCAGCAGCAGGCCGTGCAGCAGCTGGTCGACCGTGTACCGGCCGCCCGGGCCGATCCCGGCCCGGCTGCCCTCGATGTTCGCGTCCTCGACCGTGCCGGTGACCACCTGCTCCGGCGGTAGCGCCCGGTCGACCACCATGGCGAGCAGCAGCTTGATCGTCGACGCCGGCCGGTGCCGGGCGTGCGGGGCACGCGCGGCCAGCACCGCCCCGGTGTCGAGGTCGGCGACCAGGTAGGACGCGACGCCCACCGGCGGCGGGGGGACCGGGCCCACGTGCGCCTCGGCGCAGACGGTGAGGCCGCCGACCGGCGGGTCCGGCACCGGAAGCGGCGCGACGGCCGCGCCCGCCTCCTCCTTCGCCGGTGGTCCGGGCGGCACCGCCTGCCCGGGACAGGCGCCGGCCCCGGCAGGTGCCGCCGGGAACGCCGGGACGGCCGCGCCCGGCGCGCCGGCGAGGCCCGCGTCGGTGAGCCCTGCGGCGGTGAGCCCTGCGCCGGTGAGTCCCGCGTCGGTGAGCCCTGCGTCGGCGGGTCCCGCGGCGGTGGGTCCCGGGATGAGTGCGCCCGCCAGAGCGGGAACAGCAGGACCGGCCGGACCCGGGCCCGCGTGCCCCGGGGCGGCCGCGCCGAGCAGCAACGGGACCACCAGCAGGCCGGGAATCAGCACCCTCACCTGCGCAGCATGCCCTACCTCGGCGGTCGAGCCTCCACGATCTGTCTCACCCGCTCCAGGCTCCGCGCCAGCCCGTCGCGCATCATGCCCTCCCGGTCCCGGCCGAGGAGGCCGGAGCGCTGCAGCAGCCGCACCGGCAGCACGGGGCGCCCGACGCCCTCCCGCCAGGCGATCACCCGCGTGCTGGCCGGGTCGTCGGTGGCCGGGTTGTCGATGGCCGGGGCGAGCACCCAGCCCCACGCCGTCCGTGACTCGGTGACGACGAACGTGAACCGGCGTCCCGGCTCGCACTCGGTGACCCGGCAGTGCGTCGACCAGCGCAGACGCCCGTTCCGGTTGGTGCCGACGAAGCGGGCGCCGACCGCGGGGCCGGTCGCGCCGTGCGTCCAGCGTCCCCCGGTGGCCTCCGGGCTCCACTCGCCGGCCCGGGTGATGTCCGAGACCAGTGCCCACACCCGCTCCGGTGGGGCCTCCACGGTCAGCTCCGCACGATCCACGAGGCTGGACCGTACCGGTCCGTCAACCGCTCGACGATTGCGTGTCACGGCGTTGTCTCGACCCTGCCCGGCGCCGCCCGGGAGCGTTACCGTCCCGCGGAACGGGTGCCACCGGACGGGCGGCGCCGGGACGGGGGGAGGACGTTCGTGCGGATCCAGCAGCGCATCGGACGGCGGAGCAGGGTCGCGACCGCGGTCGCCGTCGCGGCCGTCGCAGCACTCGCACTGGCGGGCTGCGCCCGCGACACCGGCGGCGGTGGGGGGACCGCCCAGGGCGGGCAGTGCGAGCGCGTCGCACCGCCGTCGGTCCCGGCGGCGAGCGCGCAGCCCGCCCCGGAGAAGCCGAGGGCCGACGCGAGCCGCCTCAAGGTGGGCCTCGCCTACGACATCGGCGGGCGCGGCGACGCGTCGTTCAACGACGCCGCCGCGGCCGGGCTGGACCGGGCGGTCGCCGAGCTGGGCCTGCAGAAGGCCAACACCCGGGAGGCCACCGCCCAGCAGGGCGAGAGCGAGGACGCCGGCACGACCCGGCTGCGCCAGCTCGCACAGGGCGGCTTCAACCCGATCATCGCGGTGGGCTTCAACTACGCGACCGGGGTGAGCACGGTCGCGAAGGAGTTCCCGCAGACGAGGTTCGCGATCGTCGACGACGACACCGTGCAGCTGCCGAACGTCACCCCGCTGGTCTTCGCCGAGGAGCAGGGCTCCTTCCTGGTCGGCGTGGCGGCCGCGTTGAAGACCCAGACCTGCAAGGTCGGCTTCGTCGGCGGCGTCGACAACCCGCTGATCCAGAAGTTCGACGCCGGCTACGCGCAGGGGGCCACGGCGGCCGCGCCGAACGTTCAGGTCGACTCGGCCTACATCTCGCCGCTCGGGGACAACTCCGGGTTCAACGACGCCACCCGCGGCACCGAGATCGCCTCCGGCCAGTACGACGGGGGCGCGGACATCGTGTTCGCCGCGGCCGGCCAGTCGAACCAGGGCGTCTTCGCCGCCGCGCAGACCGCGCAGAAGAAGGCGATCGGCGTCGACTCCGACCAGTACAACTCGCCGCAGCTGACCCAGGTCCGCGACGTGATCATGACGTCGATGATCAAGCGGGTCGACGTGGCGGTGTACGACTACGTCAACGCCGTCGCCGGGAACACCGTCGACCAGCTCCCGAAGCGGTTCGACCTGCGCAACGACGGCGTGGGCTACTCCACCTCCGGCGGCTTCGTCGACGACATCCGGCCGCAGCTCGAGGCCTACAAGGCGGCGATCATCGCCGGTCGGATCCAGGTGTCGTCCACCAAGTGATCGAGCACGCCGTCGAGCTGCGGGGGATCACCAAGCGGTTCCCCGGCGTCGTCGCGAACGACGGCGTGGACCTCGCCGTGCGCCCCGGTGAGGTCCACGCCCTCTGCGGCGAGAACGGGGCCGGCAAGTCGACCCTGATGAAGATCCTCTACGGGATGCTGGCCCCGGACGAGGGCACGATCGCGGTCGGCGGCGCCGGGACGCACTTCCGCAGCCCGGCGGACGCCATCGCCGCCGGGATCGGGATGGTCCACCAGCACTTCATGCTGGCCGACAACCTGACCGTCGCCGAGAACGTCCTGCTCGGGGCGGAGCGGCGGCACGGCATCGGGAAGGCGGCCCGCGCACGGATCGCCGAGCTCGCGGCCGCGGTCCGGCTGTCGGCCGCACCGGACACGCTCGTCGAGCATCTCGGCGTCGCCGAGCGCCAGCGCATCGAGATCCTCAAGGTGCTCTACCGCGGTGCCCGGACCGTGATCCTCGACGAGCCGACCGCGGTGCTGGTTCCGCAGGAGGTCGACGAGCTGTTCGCGACCGTGCGGACGATGCAGGCCGACGGCTACACGTTCCTGTTCATCTCGCACAAGCTCGACGAGGTCCGCGCGATCGCGGACCGGATCACCGTGCTCCGCCGGGGGCGCACCGTCGGCACCGTCGATCCGGGGCGGGTGACCAACTCCGAGCTGGCCGAGATGATGGTCGGCTCCGAGCTGCCGTCGCCCGGGACGCGGGAATCGACCGTGACCGAGCGCGAGGTGCTGCGGGTCGAGGGCCTCGGGCTGCCCGACCCGGCCGGCGGGCGGGACCTGCTCGACGGCGTCGACCTCGTGGTGCACGCCGGCGAGGTGCTCGGCGTCGCCGGCGTGGAGGGCAACGGCCAGACCGAGCTCGTCGAGACGATCATGGGGATGCGGCGGCACGCCCGCGGGCGGGTGCTGCTGTCCGGGGAGGACGTCTCCGGCCTGTCCACGATGGCCCGGCGCGAGCGGGGCGTCGGCTACGTCCCGGAGGACCGCACCCGGCACGCCCTGCTCGGCGACCAGCCGCTGTGGGCCAACCGGGTTCTCGGCTTCCAGTCCCGGCCGCCGATCGGGCGCCGCGGGCTGATCGACCGGGCCGCCGCCCGCACCGACACCGAGCGGATCGTCGGCGCGTTCGACGTGCGCACCCCGGGCATCGACGTCATGGCCTCGGCGCTGTCCGGCGGCAACCAGCAGAAGCTCGTCGTCGGCCGGGAGCTGTCCGGGGACCCGGTGCTGCTGATCGCCGCCCACCCCACCCGCGGCGTCGACGTCGGCGCCCAGGCCGGGATATGGGCCGAGCTGCGGCGGGCCCGCGCCGCGGGTCTCGCCGTCCTGCTGGTCTCCGCCGACCTGGACGAGCTGATCGGCCTGTCCGACACCCTGGCCGTCCTGCACGCCGGGCGGCTGGTCGGCACCGCCGATCCCGCCACCGTCACCCCGGAGGAGCTGGGCACGAAGATGACCGGGGCAGTGTCATGAAGGGCCGGACATGAGGGGCCGGACATGACGCGGCTGCGTGGTGCGATCGTGGCGCCCGCGCTGGCGATCGGCGTGGCCGCGCTGCTGTGCGCGGTCGCGCTGGTCGTCAGCGGGGCCTCGCCGTGGACCGCGCTCACCACGATCCTGTCCCAGCTCGGCTCGGGCACGGTCGCCGTGGACACGGTCAACTCCGCGGCCGTCTACTACATCGCCGCGCTGGCGGTCGCGATCGGCTTCCAGATGCGGCTGTTCAACATCGGCGTCGAGGGCCAGTACCGGATCGCCGCCTGCGTGGCCGCGATCGTCGGCGGGACGGTGCCGCTCCCGCCGGTGCTGCACACGTTGCTGATCATGCTGGTGGCGGTGCTGGCCGGCGCGGCGTGGGTCGCGATCCCGGCGCTGCTCAAGGCCTACCGCGGGGTCTCCGAGGTCATCTCGACGATCATGCTGAACGCGATCGCCACCGGGACGATCGCGTTCCTCATCCGCGGGGAGACGTTCGGAGAGCGGCGCGGCAACAACATCACCACCCCGCCGATCCCCGAGTCCGGCTGGTTCCCCGGCATCCCGCTCGGCAACGGGACGATCTTCGGGATGGTGTTCGTCGCCGCCGCGCTGGGGGTCGGCTACTGGTTCCTGCTCGGCCGGACCCGGTTCGGGTTCGAGCTGCGCGCCTCCGGCGAATCGCGGACGGCGGCGTCGGCCGGTGGTGTGAACGCGCGGCGGACGATCGTCGTCGCGCTGCTCCTGTCCGGAGCGGTGGCCGGGCTGATCGGGCTGCCGGAGCTGCTCGGCCGCGACCACGCGTACACGCTCACCTCCCCGCAGGGCTACGGCTTCACCGGTATCGCGATCGCGCTGCTGGGCCGCAACCACCCGGTCGGCATCGCCCTCGGCGCACTGCTGTGGGCGTTCCTGGACAAGTCCGCCGTGGCGCTCGACGTCGTCGGGATCCCTCGGGAGATCGTGCTGATCATGCAGGGGCTGATCGTGCTGTCGGTGGTCGTGGCCTACGAGCTGGTGCGCCGGGTGGAGCGGCGCGCCGAGCAGCGCCGGGTGGCCGCCGCGGTGCCGGAGCCGGTGGGGGCCCCGTCATGACGGCCGTGCTCGCGCGCCTCACCGGCCGGGCCGCGACCCTTCCCGGCTGGGCCCGGTCGGCCCTGATCGCGGCCGGGCTGGTGCTCGTCCTGTCGATCACCGTGACGCTGACCGGGCAGACCCAGCTCGCCTCGTCCGGCACCTCGGAGGCCGCGGTCCGGCTCGGGCTGCCGATCCTGTTCGCCGCGCTCGGCGGGCTCTGGTCCGAGCGGGCCGGCATCATCAACATCGGTCTCGAGGGCATGATGGTGCTCGGCACCTGGGGCGCGGCCTGGGCCGGGTACCTGGGGGGCCCGTGGGCCGCCGTGCTCGGCGGCCTGGTGTTCGGCGCGCTCGGCGGCGGCCTGCACGCGGTCGCGACCGTCACGTTCCACGTCAACCACATCGTCTCGGGTGTGGCGATCACCCTGCTCGGCACCGGGCTGACCAAGTACCTGGCGACGCTGGTGTTCACCCCGGTCTCGCAGAACCCGCGCCAGTCGCCGCGGATCGACGGGTTCACCGAGTTCTCCGTCCCCGGCGTCTCCCCGGGCCTGCAGGCCCTCGAGGCCCAGCAGCGGGTGTTCGTGTCCGACCTGGCCGGGCTGCTGTCCGGGCTGGTCACCGGGCTGACGCCGATCGTCGTCCTCGGGCTCGTGCTGGTGCCGGTCAGCTACGGGATCCTGTGGCGGACACCGTTCGGGCTGCGGCTGCGGTCGGCAGGCGAGTCGCCGGTGGCGGCCGAGTCGCTGGGGGTGAACGTCGTGCTGCACAAGTACGTCGCGGTCGTCGTCTCCGGTGGGCTCGCCGGCCTCGGCGGTGCGGCGCTGGTGCTCAACCCGGCCCAGCTCGGCTACCTGGAGAACCAGGTCGGCGGCCGTGGCTACATCGGGCTCGCCGCGATGATCTTCGGCAACTGGCGGCCGGCCGGGCTGCTGGTCGGCTCGGCGCTGTTCGGCTACGTCGACGGCCTGCAGCTGCGCGCCGGCGGCGACGCCGTGCACGCCCTGCTGTACGGCGCCACGCTCGTCGCGGTCGTGGTCGCGGTGCTGTGGGCGGTCCGGCGCATGTGGACGGCCACCGCGGTCGCGCTGGCGGCCGGCGCCGTGGTCTACGCGCTGTACTGGGCGGCCGACACGGTGCCCTCGGAGTTCGCGTCCTACGCGCCCCAGCTGGTCACGCTGGTCGTGCTCGCGGCCGCGAGCCAGCGACTACGACCACCCGCCCGGCTCGGCGAGCCCTACCGGCGCGGGGAGGGGGCCTGATGGCCGGCGGCGGACCGTCCGGGGCCGGTGCGGACATGATGCGGCCGGGGCCGCCGGAGCCGGACTGGCCCGAGCTCCGGTCGGCGGCCGTCGCCGCGGCCGCGTGGGCGTACGCGCCGTACTCCGGGCTGCGGGTCGGGGCCGCGGCGCTGGTCGACGACGGCCGGATCGTGACCGGGTGCAACGTGGAGAACTCCTCCTACGGCCTCGGTGCCTGCGCGGAGGTGACCCTCGCCGGGCAGCTGCGGCTCACCGGCGGCGGCCGGCTGCTCGCGGTCGCGTGCCGGTCCGGCGGCGGTGACCTGCTCATGCCGTGCGGGCGCTGCCGGCAGGTGCTGTACGAGTTCGGCGGGCCGGAGCTGCTGTGCGACACGCCCCGCGGGGTGCGGCCGTTCACCGAGGTGCTCCCGGACGCGTTCGGGCCGGAGCACCTGCCACCGGGCGGGGGCGCGCGGTGACCCGCGGCGGGGGCCGGTCGTTCGGCGCCGTCGAGGTGATCGCGGCCAAGCGGGACTGTCACGAGCTCACCCGCGCGCAGATCGAGTGGGTGGTCGGCGCCTACACGCGCGGCGAGGTCGCGGACGAGCAGATGTCCGCCCTGGCGATGGCGATCCTGCTCAACGGGATGGACGCCGCCGAGACGGCGCACTGGACGCAGGCGATGATCGACTCCGGGGAGGTGCTGGACTTCGGCGACGTCGGTCGCCCGCTGGTCGACAAGCACTCCACCGGCGGGGTCGGCGACAAGATCACGCTGCCGCTGGCGCCGCTGGTCGCGGCGTGCGGGGCGGCCGTCCCGCAGCTGTCCGGGCGCGGGCTCGGCCACACCGGTGGCACGCTCGACAAGCTGGAGTCGATCCCCGGCTGGCGGGCCTCGCTGTCGACCGCGGAGATCCGGGACCAGCTGGTCGAGGTCGGCGCCGTGGTCTGCGCGACGACCCCGACCCTCGCCCCTGCCGACCGGCGGCTGTACGCACTGCGCGACGTCACCGGCACGGTCGAGTCCATCCCGCTGATCGCGAGCTCGATCATGAGCAAGAAGCTCGCCGAGGGGACCGGCGGGCTGGTGCTCGACGTCAAGGTCGGGTCCGGGGCGTTCATGAAGACCCTCGGCCGGGCCGGGGAGCTGGCCGACGCGATGACCGCGATCGGCGCCGCGCACGGGCTCCCGACGACGGCGCTGCTCACCGACATGTCCCGGCCGCTCGGGCGGTGCGTCGGCAACGCCCTGGAGGTCGCCGAGTCGGTCGAGGTGCTGCGCGGCGGCGGGCCCGCGGACGTCGTCGCGCTCACCGTCGCGCTGGCGAGGGAGATGCTGGTCCTGGCCGGGATCACCGATGCCGACCCGGCCGCCGTGCTCGCCTCGGGTGCGGCCCACGACGTGTGGGAGCGGATGATCGCTGCCCAGGGCGGCGACCCGTCCGCGCCGCTGCCGGTCGCCCGGCACGTGGACGAGATCACCGCCGACCGGACCGGGGTGTTCTCCGGCGCGGACGCCCTCGCCGTCGGCACCGCGGCCTGGCGGCTCGGGGCCGGCCGGGCCCGCAAGGAGGACCCGGTGCAGCCCGCCGCGGGGGTACGGCTGCTCGTCGAGCCCGGGGAGGAGGTCCGCCCCGGGACCCCGCTGCTCGAGCTGCACACCGACACCCCGGAGCGGATCCCGGACGCCCGGCAGATCCTGGGCGGGGCGGCGTTGCTGGTCACGGCCGATCCACCGCCGGACCGGAAGCTGGTGCTGGACATCCGCCGTCCGGACTGACCGCCGCCGGGTGGCGGCGGGCCCGGAACCCCACCTGTTCGCGGCGCCGTCCCACCGTTCCGCGGCGTCCGGTACCGGTGGCCGCGTTCCGCGGAACGCGACGACCGGCACCCGGCGCGCCCGCCGGCCCACCGGCCGGGTGCGTCCGGCCCCGGGCGGGGGTACGCCCCGGAGGCCCCCGTGGCCGCCGTCCGGGCCCCTGCCCGGTGCAGGAGCGTTCCGCGGAACGCGGCCACCGGCACCCGGACACTCCACCGGCCGGGCGCATCCGGCCCGGGGCGGGCGGATCCGTGGGAAGGACGGGGATCCGGCACGATGGAGCGCGATGCGTGAGGACCGACGGGCGGAGCGGGCGCCGATACCCCGACCGGTGATGCCGGAACGGTTCCGTCCGGCACCCGGGGAATCGGACCGGGAGACCACTCGCCCGGTCGGGCGACCGGTGCCGCCCGAGGAGGGGCCGCCGACGACGCCGATCGACCCGGCCGCGGGGCCCCGGCCGCCGGCCGTTCCCGTTCCGCACCCGCCGCGCCCCGGCGGACGGTCGGCGCCTCCCCCACCCGCGCCGGGCACCGCGGACCCCGCGCCGCCCGCCACCGCGGACCCCGCGCCGCCCGGTGGCAGCCCGGCCCCGGGCCCGCCGGCCGCCACCCGGACGGCGGGCACCGAGAACACCGGCTCGCTCGTCCGGTCGTCCGGCATGATCGCGATCGCGAGCCTGGTCAGCCGGATCACCGGATTCGTCCGGAACCTGGCGCTCGTCGCGGTGCTCGGCCTCGCCGTCGTCAACGACTCCTACACCGTCTCCAACACGCTGCCGAACATCGTCTACGAGTTCCTCATCGGCGGCGTGCTCACCAGCGTGATGATCCCGGTCCTGGTGCGCGCGCAGGCCGAGGACGCCGACGGGGGCGAGGCCTTCACCCGGCGGCTCCTGACCGTGGTCGGCGTCGGCCTGCTGGCGGCGACGGTGCTGGCGATGGCCGCGGCACCGCTGCTCACCCGCCTGTATCTCGGTTCCGGCAGCTCCGGACAGTCCAATCCGGAGCTCGCGACCGCGTTCGCCTGGCTGCTGCTGCCGCAGATCTTCTTCTACGGCGTCGGCGCCCTGCTCGGCGCGATCCTGAACTCGAAACAGGTGTTCGGGCCGTTCGCGTGGGCCCCGGTGCTGAACAACCTCGTCGTGCTCGTGGTGCTCGTCGTGTACGTGCTGGTCCCCGGGGAGATCTCGGTCGACCCGGTGCGGATGGGCGATCCGAAACTGCTGGTCCTGGGCCTGGGCACGACCCTGGGCATCGTCGTGCAGGCGCTGGTGCTGATCCCGTTCATGCGCCGGATCGGGTTCCGGTACCGCCCGCTCTGGGGCTGGGACCCGCGGCTGAGCGTGGCCGGCGGCATGGTCGGCTGGATCATGGGTTACGTCCTCGTCGGGGCGATCGGCTACATCGTCACCACCCGGGTGGCCGCGGCCGCCGACGGTGGCTCGGTGTCGACGTACCAGAACGCGTGGCTGCTGCTGCAGGTCCCGTACGGCGTGCTCGGCGTGTCCCTGCTGACGGCCCTGATGCCGCGGATGAGCCGGGCAGCGGCCAGCGGCGACACGGCCCAGGTCGTCACCGACCTCTCGCTGGGCGCCCGGCTGTCCACGGTCGGGCTGCTGCCGATCGCGGCCGTCATGACGGCGTTCGGCGGCGCACTCGGGACGGCCCTGTTCTCGGTCGGTGCGGGCAGCGGGGCGGGCGCTGCGCGGCTGGGGGAGACGGTCGCGTGGTCGGCGTTCGGGCTGCTCCCGTACGCGGTGACGATGCTGCAGATGCGCGTCTTCTACGCGATGACCGACTCCCGCACGCCCACCCTGATCCAGCTGGGCATGGTCGGGGTGAAGATCCCGCTGCTGCTGGCGTGCCCGCTGGTCCTCCCGCCGGAGCAGGTGGTGCTGGGGCTGGCCGCGGCGAACTCCCTGTCCTTCGTCGGCGGGGCGGTCCTCGGCCAGCTGCTGCTGCGGAGACGGCTGGGGCGCGCGCGCAGCGGTGAGGTGCTGAACACCGTGGTCCGGGTGGCGCTCGCGTCCGCGGCCGGCGCCGCGGTCGCGTGGGGCCTGGCCCGGCTCGTGGAGCCGGCGACGGCGGGCTGGCCGGTCGTCGCGCAGGCGTGGACCGTGCTCGTCGGTGGGTCGCTCGTCGCCCTGCCGCTGGCTGTCGCCGGGATGCGGTTGCTGAAGGTGAAGGAGCTGGACGCGGTGTTCCGCCGCTTCTCGCGGAGGTGATCGGCGTGCCAGCATCGGCCCCGTGCCGCCGCTGGAGTTCCCCCCGCTGACCGAGCTGCGCCGCCGTACGAGCATGAAGTGGCGGACCCACGACGACGACGTGCTCCCGCTCTGGGTGGCCGAGGCCGACGTCCCGCTCGCCCCCGCGATCGTCGACGCCGTCACCCGCGCCGTCCGGCGCGGCGACACCGGCTATCCCGCCGGGGACGGCTACCCGACGGCCTTCGCACGGTTCGCCCGCGACCGGTGGGGGTGGGACCGCCTCGACCCGGCCCGCTCGCTCGTCGTCCCGGACGTGATGCAGGGGATCGTCGAGGCGCTGAAGGTCGTGCTGCCGCCGGGGGACGCCGTCGCCGTCACCCCGCCGGTGTACCCGCCGTTCTACGCGTTCCTCGCGCACGGCGGGATGCAGCCCGTCGGCGCGCCGCTGGGCGAGGACGGCCGGCTGGACCTCGCAGCCCTGGACGCAGTGTTCGCCGACGGGCGCGTCGGTGCGTTCCTGCTCTGCTCGCCACACAACCCGACGGGCACCGTGCACACCGCCGAGGAGCTCGCCGCCGTCGCCGACCTGGCCCGGCGGCGGCAGGTCACGGTCGTCGCCGACGAGATCCACGCTCCGCTGATCGATCCGGGCACCCCGTTCACCCCGTGGCTGAGCGTCCCCGGCGCCGAGAACGGGGTCAGCCTGATGTCGGCCACGAAGGCGTGGAACCTGGCCGGGCTGAAGGCGGCGATCGCCGTCACCGGGCCGGAGGTGGACCTCGGGCGCTTCCCCGCCGGCATGCTCGAGGCCGGGGCGAGCCACGTGGCGGTGCAGGCGCACGTCGCCGGTCTGGACGACGGCCGGGACTGGCTCGACGAGTTCCTGGCCGCGCTGGCGTCGCACCGCAGGCTGCTGGCGGCGCTGCTCACCGAGCACCTGCCGGCGGTCCGGTACCGGCCGTCACCGGCGACGTTCCTGGCCTGGCTGGACTGCCGGCAGCTCGGGCTGGGCGACGACCCGGCGGCGGCGTTCCTCGAGCGGGGACGCGTGGCCCTCAACTCCGGCCTCCCGTTCGGGGACGGCGGGGCCGGGCACGCGCGGCTCAACCTCGCGACGAGCCCGGAGATCCTCACCGAGGCCGTGCGCCGGATGGCGGCCGCGTTGCCGTAGATCCCCGGCTCGGGGACGGGACCCGCCCGGCCACCGTCAGCCCGGCCCGCGCCGCGTCCCCGGGTCCGCGCCGCGTCCCCGGGTGGGCGCCGCGGCCGCCCCGATGGCGCGTGGGCGCGGGCATCGCCGCGCTCGGCCTGACGGCGGTACCGGCGCTCTCGACGCGCCGGCCGTCTCGCGCGCTCGGCCGGGCCGGCGTGAAGCGATACCCCGCCGGTGCGGTTCCGGTCCGGTTGTCCGTGCGTTCCGCGGAACGCGGTGAGACGTGCGTGAAGCCGGTGAGCCGTGCGTGGACGCGGCTCGTTCCGGCATTCCGCGGAACGCCCGACGGGGCCCGCCCGGGGCTCGCGGGCCGAAAAACGTCGGACCTGCCTGCCATCCTCCCGCATGGGAACATCAGTTCGAAATCCGGGAGTGTCCGATGTCCATCACGACCGAGCCCGTCCCGCTACCGGCCCTGAGCCTGCCCGACCTGGAGTCGGAACTGCTCGGCCTGGCGGGGCACATCGCCGCCGCCGAGTGCCGATTCCTGCAGCTGCTCGCCGAGTTCGACCGGCGCGGCGGCTGGAGCGGAGTCGGTATCCGGTCCTGCGCGCACTGGCTGTCCTGGCGGGCGGGGATGAGCCTGCGCACCGCGACCGAGCATCTGCGGGTGGCCCACGCCCTGGAGAACCTGCCCCGTGTCACCGCCGCGTTCGCAGCCGGGCGGATCTCCTACTCGAAGGTCCGGGCGATCACCAGGGTGACCGGGTCGGACAGTTCGGTCCTGGCCCGGATCGCGGCGGCAACCGCAGGTGCGGACGGCACTGATGTCGTGGCCGCGCACGCCGAGACCGGCGGATCCGGTGCGCCCGGCAGTATCGATGACCCAGCCGATGACGCAGCCGATGACGGAACCGTCGACGCAGCCGATGAGGTACCGGGAACCACCGCCGGTGGTGCGTTCACTCCTGCCTCCGCGACCGGGGAGAGCGGTACCGGGGTCGGGCGCACGGCCCACTGCGACCCCACGGCCGAGGACAGCACTCCGACCGGCCAGGACACCGCGAGCGCCTGCCGCTCGACCGGCAGCGCCCAGGCGACCGGCGGGGCGGCGGGCACGACCGCACGCGTCACGGCGACCGGCGACGGCGCGGCGGCCGACGGCTCCACCCGGGCCGGCCACGACACGACCCCCGACGGCTCGACGGACCCGCACACCGGAACGGCCGTGCACGGCGTGGCCGAGCCCGAGGTCGCCGAGCAGGTGCTCCTGGACCTGGCCCTCTCCGGCACGGCCAGCCACGTCGAGACCGTGGTCCGGGCCGTGCGCCGCCGGAGCACCCCGCCTGCGGGTTCCGCGGCCCGCCGCGGCGTGAGCTGGTACCACGACGCCGACGGCTCACTCGTCCTGCGCGGGCGGTTGACGCCGGACGACGGCGCGGTGCTGATCGCGGCCATCGACGCGCTGCTCCCGGGGCCGGACGCGGTCCGCGAGACGGACTGCACCCCGGTCGACGGCCTGTACGGGGCGGCCCGCCGACACCGGGAGCTCGAGCAGGAGCCCGGCAGCGTGGCGGACCGGACGGCGGCCCGCCGCGCCGACGCGTTGCTGACCCTCGTCCGGGGGCAGGACGCGGCCGACGGCCCGACCGTCGAACGGGGAGCCGCGCAGGTGATCGTCCATCTGGACGCCGCCACCGGAACGGCGCAGCTCGCCGGCGGCCCCGCGATACCCGCTCCGACCGCGGAGCGGCTGGCCTGCGACGCCCGCGCCCAGGCCCTGCTCGACGACCGCCGGACGAACCGGCTCTACCTGGGGCGTTCCCGTCGCCTGGCCTCGCCCGCCCAGATCGCCGCACTCACCGCCCGCGACACCGCCGACGGCGGGGGCTGCCGGTTCCCCGGCTGCGGCCGTACCCGCCACCTGCATGCACACCACGTCCGGAGCTGGCTGCGCGGCGGCCCCACGGACATCGACAAGCATCAGCCTTCCTATTGGTACCGTACGGGTCATGACGACGACGCGCAACGGCACGACCCCTACGGCGCGGGAGTACCTGCGGGTCAGCCTCGACCGGTCCGGGCGGGCGCGGTCCCTGGACGAGCAGCACGACGACAACGCCGCCACCGCCGAGCGCGAGGGCTGGACGCTGGGCACGCCGTACCGGGACGAGTCGGTGAGCGCGTCGCGCTACTCGAAGAAGGTCCGGGACGGATTCGCGGAGCTGATGGCCGATCTTGACTCCGGACGGTTCGGTGCCTCGGTGCTGATCATCTGGGAGTCCTCGCGCGGGTCCCGGCGGGCGGGCGAGTGGTGCGACCTGATCGACATCTGCGCCGAGCGCGGCGTTGCCATCCATGTCACCACGCACGGGCGCACCTACGATCCGACCAACGGCCGCGATCGGCGCACCCTCCAGGAGGACGCCGTGGACAGCGAGTACGAGTCGTCCAAGGTCTCCCTGCGGGCGAAGCGGGCCGCCGCCGCGAACGCCGCGGACGGCAAGCCGCACGGTCCGGTCGCATACGGGTACCGCCGCACCTACGACGGACACACCCGGCGCTACATCGGCCAGGAACCGCACCCCGACGAGGCGCCGGTGGTCGCCGAGCTGTTCGACCGGGTGATCAAGGGGCACTCGCTGCGGTCGATCACCGCCGACCTCGCCGAGCGCGGCATTCAGAAGCGATCCGGCGGACCGTTCTCTGGAGCGCACCTGCGGTCGCTGCTGCTCAACCCCACCTATGCAGGGCTGCGGGTGCACGACCCGGGACGGAACGGGGTGCGCGGCACCCAGCGGCCCGCGGCGCTCAGCACCGACGCCCGCATCGTCCCTGGAGCCTGGCCCGGCATCGTGTCCGAGGCCGACTACTACGCGGTACAGCGCATCCTGACCAACCCGACCCGGCGAACCACTCGGCCCGGCCGCGGTGTCCATCTGCTCTCCATGATCGCCCGGTGCGCCGAGTGTGACTCCCGACTGGCCGCGACCAACCGAGCCCGGAGACGGGAGTACCAGTGCCACGAGCGCGGGTGCGTGCGAGTCGACGCCGATGAGCTGGACTCGATCGCCGAGAAGGCCATGCTGAAGTGGCTCGCCCGCGCCGACATCCATGAGGCGCTCGCCGCGGGCAATGACGATCAGAACGCCGAGATTGAGAATGTGCGTGCCGAGATCGCCTCACTGCGGACCCGCCTGGATGAGCTGGCCGACGCCGTGGCCGATGGATCGGTCTCGCTGACCCTGGCCGCCCGCACCGAGCCGCAACTGCTGGAGCGGCTGCGGGCGGCCGAAGCTCGGGAGCGAGAGCTACAGACCCCGTCGGCGCTGCGCGGGTTGATCACGCCTGGCAAGAACGTCGCGGCAGCGTGGGGCAAGTCTCCGATGTCGACTCGCCGGGCGGTGGCTCGGATACTGCTGGCCCCGGACCTGCTCGGCACGCTGGTCGCGCACCGGCGCCCGGAGGGCCGCCGCGGCGGCGGGGCGACTATGCCAGTGGTCGAGCGGATCGACTGGTTGCGCAGCACCGACGCGGCGAAGTAGTGCGCAGCAGGTAGCACGTTGCTACCGTTAGCGCACTCGCTAGCCGTGATCACGAAGCGGCCCGCGCCGAGTCTCAGGCGGACTGAAACGCCGGTGCGGGTGGTGGCCCCTCGGGTCCACGCTCCGCGGGCGCGGTGAACGACGGAGGGCAGTAGGGGTCCCGGGCGGACCCGCTGCCGGAGGTCCGACGGCCGGGTGCCGCGGGACGTCGAGCGTGATCCCCAGGCCGTCCGTGCCCGGGGGGTCGCCTCCTCGAACGCGGCCCGCTGGGCACTGCACCCAGCGGAGTCACCGCCCATGACCGTCAACGAGACGCAGCGTCGCCGCCCGCCTCTGACCCCTGAGCAGCGGCGGGAACGCGCCTCCCTCGCCGCGCGCACCCGGCACCGCGGCCCCGACGACCCCAGCGTGGACGACGACCGGCGCAGGTTCGCCGTGGACCGGCTCGCCGACCACATCCGCGAGGTCGTCGAGTCCGCGCCCGCACCGACCGCCGAGCAGATCGAGCGACTTCGCGGGCTACTGCCGTCGCTTCACCGCCCGCTGTAGACACCACGACGCCCCCGCGCGTACGTGGTGCCCGACCATCCCGCGCGAGGGCGTCAGCCCGATAGGAGCTGACGTCAATCATGCATGACCACGACGGCCACGGCGAGACCCTCGCGCCGCGGTCGCTTCCCACTAGTCGATGCCCGCGCTGCGGGAGCCAGGCGTGGTCCTGGCTCGGCGCGCCCGGAGTCCTCTGTGGCCGGTGCCGAAGCGTGGATGCCGTCCCGGCGGAGGAGTCGCCTTCTGCCGCGACGACGCCCGTTCTGCCGCACATCCGGTTCCTCGACGAGCACGGCGACGTCGCCGTGAACATCGGGCGGTCCCGGCCGCCGGTCGCTGCGGTCCCGACGCAGCAGCGTCGTCGGCGGAGCCGAGCGCGGAGCCCGAAGCGCGTAGGGGCCCGCCGATGAGTGCCCCGATCGACAGGGTGCGCGCCGCCCTGGAGGACCACGGGTTCATCGTCAACAACGGCCGGGCGCAGTGTCCCGGCCATGACGACAGGACCCCCTCGCTGTCGATCACTGAGGACGACCGTGGCGTCGGGCTGAAGTGTCACGCCGGATGCGAGACCGGCGACGTCGTCGGCGCCCTGGGGCTGCGGATGGCCGATCTGTTCGCCGACCCCGCACCGCCGAGCCGGAACGGCGACGGCGCGCACCGGGCCCCGCCCGCGGGCAGCGCCGAGTACGTCTACCAGCGCGCCGATGGCACCGAGTTCGCCAAGGTCGTCCGGCGGGCGGGCAAGAAGTTCCACCAGGTGCACCGGGTGGGCGAGCACTACGAGTTCGGCGGCTGCCCGGAGCTGAACACGACGCTCTACCGGCTGCCGGAGGTGCTCGCCGCCGCGGCGGACGGTCGGCAGATCCTCGTCGTCGAGGGTGAACGCGACGTCGAGACCGCCCGCGAGTACGGCGTCACTGCCACGTGCAGTGTCGGCGGATCCTCCGGAGGCTGGAAGGCCGAGCACACGGCGGCGCTCGTCGGGGCGGATGTGCTGGTCGTGCGCGACCGAGACGATCCGGGCCGGGCCCATGCCGAACGGGTCCGTGCGGCCCTGTCCGGCCGGGCTCGGTCGGTGCGGGTGGTCGAGCCGGTGCCCGGCCACAAGGGCGCCGACCTGACCGACCACGTCCACGCCGGATACGGGGTCGAGGACCTGGCCGACGTCGAGACGGTGGCGACCGGCCGCCAGTCTCGGATCACCTGGGCCTCACAGATCGAGCCGGAGCCGGTCGTGTGGGCCTGGACAACCGAAGACGGGCACGGGCGAGTTCCGGCCGGGTCGCAGGTCATCGCGGCCGGGCGGGAGGGCACCGGGAAATCCTCGTTCGCGATCTGGATGGCCGCACAGATCAGCCGGGGCACGCTGCCCGGCGCGTTCCACGGCACCCCGCGCCGGGTGCTCTACGTGACCGTCGAGGACTCGTGGAAGCACACGATCGTTCCGCGGCTGATCGCCGCCGGGGCTGACCTGTCGATGATCGGCCGGTTCGACGTGATCACCGAGTCCGGCGCCGACGGGGCCCTGTCGCTGCCGCACGACAATGACCTTCTCGAGTCCGAGATCATCCGCCACGAGGTGGCGGCGACCATGGTGGACCCGTTGATGTCCGCGGTCGCGCAGAAGATCGACACCCATCGGGAACGGGAGGTCCGGACCGCGCTTGACCCGCTGACCGCCCTGGCCGACCGCACCGGCGCCGTGATCCTGGGGATCGCGCACTTCAACAAGTCCTCCGGTACCGACGTGTCCAACCTGATCACCGCCTCCGGCGCGTTCAAGAACGTGGCGCGGGCCGTGCTCGGATTCGCCCGGGACGACGACGGGCGGGTGATGACCCAGACCAAGAACAGTCTCGGTCGCGATGATCTGCCATCGCTGAGCTACACCCTGACCCCGGTCGACATCCCCACCCCCAAGGGCACCGCGGCGACGGCCCGGTTCGACTTCACCGGCCCCTCGTCGCGATCGGTGGAAGACCTGCTGCGCGACGCCAAGGAGACCAGCGGGGATCCCGACGAGCGCGCCGAACGCGACCACGCCGTGGACTGGCTGAACAAGTACCTGAACGACAAGGGCGGGACCGCGCCGTTCCAGGACATCCGCGAGGCAGCCCAGAAGGTCGACATCCCGGAGCGGACGTTGCAGCGGGTCCGCCACCGAGCCGGAGTCCGGTCCAGGCGCCGCGGATTCCAGCAGGGAGCTATCTGGTCGATCGACTCGGATCATCCCCGCCGCGCCAGGGAGAGCCCCCAGGGTGGCATGACTGGCGGCATTGGCTCCGACCAGGGCGAACGCACTGGCGCCGATGACGAGCCTGGCGCGGATGATTGGAGCGTTTCCGCAGGTCACGCTCAATCAGGTCATTCGCGCCGTTCCATGGACTCTCCCCAGGATCCAGGCGCGGATAGGCCCTGCTGCTCCCGCTGCCGTCATCCCAGCGACCACCCACTGATCAACGGGCGGTGCCGGTCCTGCGCCTACCCGCCCGGCACCGATTCGCCCTACCGAGAGGAGAACTGATCATGACCACCGACACCACCAGCGCCACTCCGGCCGAGCACGGCTGGCCGACCGATACCGGCCCGCTGTGCACGCTTCGCGACCGGTTCCCCGAGTCCAGCGTGGACTGGCTGGTCGACCCGTGGCGGGTGCCCCGCTCGGATCTCCCGAGTCAGTGGGTCTATGTCGCCGAGCCGTCCCGGCTGCGGCCCGATGATCTGACCGAGCTGGACTGGCTCACCCACAACGGGTGGGACGTGGAGGTCGGCACTGAGGTGCGGCACAACCGCGACGGCCGCGCCGTGGCCGTCCGTATCACCCCTGGCGAATGGAGCCGCCTCGCATGAGCACCAACGACGGAACCACCGATGCCGAGGGCCGGATCGAGATGTGGGGCATCGCCCCGCACACCGGTGCCGGTGACCGTTCCCTGATCGGAGTGGCCGCGATCGGCACGACCGCCATCGGCCCGGACGGCGTCGACACCCTCGCCGGGGTCGAGCTGGCGATTCCGGCCGAGGTCGTGTCCGAGCACGGCACGGTCCGGTTTGACGTCGCCACCGCCCGCGCGGTGAGCGCGCACATGATCCACGCTGCGGATGTCGCCGAGCGGGAGGTGAACCGATGACCGCCCACTGCCCGGCGTGCGGCGGTCAACGGCTCGACCCGCACCCGGCGGTGGACCCGTTGCGGTTCGCCCATGATCAGGGGTGCCCGCTGCTGGCCGCCGAGGATGCCCGGCGGGTCGCCGATGCCGACTACGTGTGGCCGATCGGGTGGGAGCCCCGGGCGACCACCGACACCGAGGCCGCGTTGCTGGCCGCGCTCGGCATCACGGCCACCCCGCACACCACCATCGTCACCAGGGTGAGCCCCGGCATCATCCGCCGGTCCTTTCTGGACGAGGTCGGCAACCCGATCTCCCTCGACCCGGCCCCCGAGGAGGCACCGTGAGCACCGAGACCCGCGACCCGAACACCGCCACCGACCACTCAGAGGCCCCTGAAAGCGCCGCTGCGGCCCGCACCGCCCCGCCGGAGGGCGAGGGCACCGGCGGACGGGAGAACGGCACTGAGGCCACGGAGGAGTCCGGCAACGCCGAGGCCGCGGGGTACCGGCGACGGCTCCGTGAGGCTGAGGCCGAGCGCGACCGGCTGGCCGAGCAGGTGACCGCTCTCCAGCGCCGGGAAGCCGAGCGGGTCGCCGCCGAGCACCTGGAGGTCGGCTCCGACCTGTTCGACGTCGGCAAGGCCGAGCTGCACGACCTGATCGACGACGACGGGCACCCGGACCCCGACCGGATCCGCACCGCGGCCGCGACCCTGGTCGGTGCCCGGCCCGGGCTCCGACGTTCCCCGTCGTCGGCCGAGGTCCGCGCCGGTATCGGGCAAGGCTCCTACCCCTCCGGTGCCCGGCCGTCGGGCGCGTCCTGGTCCGAGGCCTTGCGCACCCGGTAGCCTCCACAGTGCACGGACCGGCGTCCGGCTCAGGTCAGCCCGCCGGTCCGGCACGCCGCCCCGGGTGGGCCGCGCGGAGACGGGTGGATCCCGCCGCGTGAATCCTCAGCAGACGACACGCGAGCATCGGCGCGCGTCCACCCTGGAGTGTTCACATGGTCATGACCACCGGAAACGGCTCGGCGATCTTCTCGCCGGAGCAGGTCTCCGCCCTGTTCGTCGAGCCGGTCATCGCCCGCGCGGTTGCCACCGACCCGGCCGTCGCCACCGTGGTCCGGCTCAAGGGCCCGACCTGGCGAGCCCCCAGGATCACCGCCGACCCCTCGGCGGGCTGGGTCGCCGAAGGTGGCGAAATCCCCGTTTCGGATGCCGCGCTGGACGAGGTGGTCGTGGTTCCGTCGAAGGTAGCCGGGCTGACCGTCGTCAGCTCCGAGCTGCTGGAGGACTCCGACGACGTCGCCGCCGGGGTGCTCGGCGATGGGTTGACCCGCGACACCGCCCGCCAGCTCGACACCGCGTTCGTCGGCGATGGCACCGCGCCCAACACCCCGACCGGGCTGGCCGGGGTCGGCTATCAGGAGATCGTCGGCGGCGCCCTGGTCGACCTGGAGGCCTTCGCCCGCGCGGCCGCCGCCGCCGAGAACGTCGGCGCCAACATCACCGCCTGGCTGTGCAGTAGCTCGATGGCGCTGCGCCTGGCCGGACTCAAGGACGGCGACGGCAGCAACCGCGGCCTGCTCCAGCTCGACCCGGCCGCGCCGAGCCGGAGGATCGCCGAGGGCCGTCCGATCATCGTCACCCCGGACGTGCCCGCCGATCAGGTCTGGGGCGTGGACGCACGCCGGATCTTCACCATCCTGCGCACCCTCGACGCCGAGGTCACCGCCGACGCCAGCCCCTACTTCAGCAGCGACCGGGTCGCGGTCCGTAGCAGGCTCCGCGGCGGGTTCGGGTTCATCCACCCGGAATCCGTCGTGCACATCACCTACAGCCCGGCCGTCTGATGAAGGCTTAGCTGGTCGGAACCAAGATCGACAGCACGATGAACAGGACGTTCAGCCCGACGGCGACCCCCGTCGTGACCGCAGCTGCCGTGCGATGGCGGCTTGGCGACGACGCAGCACGAGCCGCCACGGTCAATCCGAGCGAGAGCACCAACATCACGAGGGGAATGATCCCGAGACCTGCCCGCCAGTAGAGGGTGGTAAGGATCGCGAGTGAGCCAATAGTCCAGGCAGCGATGGCGAGGCCAGGGCCAGTAGCCTTGGCAGCAGAGGGGTACGTCATGACCTGCCAATCGGCGTAGCGCGCACTACCCGTTACGGCGGACCTGAGCAGCTCATCAGAACTGTGGACCGAGAGTCCCCATCACCAGCGGCGCTTCAATCATCCCCCCGGAGATGAGGGCGGGGGACGCCTTCCCCGCCTTGTGCAAATCCCGCCGCAGCCTGGCCCGAGCCCGACGCCCACGCCCCCGCACCCGGGCCTACGGGCCTGACCCGAGGCCGACGACCTAGAGGTCCGAGACCCCCGGGGTCCCACCCCCTCCCCGGGCCCGCGGCGACCCGGCACGCTCTGCCTCTCGGATTCGTCCCAGATAGGAGATCGGGTCACCTGATCGTGTCACGAGCTACTCGTGGTGCCGCACTTATGGGCGACTAGTCACTAAAGCATCACTCTCCGTACCTTCCCAAGCATGACTTCGCGTACATCGCAACCCTCGATCGGGCGAGACGACAAGATCCGGGAGAACCGGCTGCGGCGGGCCGCGCAGCGGCAAGGCCTGATGCTGGTCAAGTCCCGTCGCCGCGACCGGCGGGCCGAGGACTACGGGCTCTTCGTCCTGGTCGACGACACGATCGGCAACAAGGTCGGCCCCCGCGGCGGGCAGGCTGCGGTCTCGGCGTTCGCCCGCGGTGAGGGCATGGATCTCGACGGTATCGAGCGAGAGTTGGGCTGACGGCGTGCGCGAGATCGCGACCGACGATGCCGAGGCCACCCCCGAGCAAGCGCGGCAGCTCACCGACCGAATCAAGATCACGGTCGAGGGCGCTTGGGAACTGATCAGGCAGGCCCACGTCTCCCGCGCCTGGGCCGCGCTGGGCTACTTGAGCTGGGACGAGTACTGCGACCGCGAGTTCGGTACGTCGCGACTCAAGCTCCCACGCGAGGAGCGCCGCGAAGTGGTGGCCTCCATGCGCGAGCACGGCATGTCCGTCCGCGCCATCGCCAGCGCCACCGGCCAGGGCTACGGCACCGTGCAACGGGACGTGTCCGCATCAGGTGATCCATCTGGATCACCTGATTCGCCGGAGAGCACTGCACCCAGCCCGCGCGAGCACCGAGGCGAACGGCAGCCCGCCGAGATCACCGGCCTGGATGGCAAGACCTACACCTCGCCGACCATGCCCACGTCGATGAGGCGTTCTCCGCTCCCGCAGCAGTTTCTGGCCCTGCACCGCGATCTGATTCGGGTGAGCAACCGGCTGAGCAAGCTACACGGCGACGACCGGTTCACCGCGAACGCCGCCACGATCGCGGAAGCCAACCTCCCCGAGCTGGAGCGCGCAGCGGCCGTCCTCAACCCGTTGATCGACGACCTCCGATCGAGCCGCGCGAACAACGGCCCCGGCGACGACTAATAATCACCAGAACGCCCCGGCGCTGAGATCAGCGCCGGGGCGTCGGTCGTGCGGGAACGGCCGTTCAGTCCTGCTGTTCGCAGGGCCGGTCGGATCCGCTGAGCGCGGCGACCACGGCCCGGTGGTAGCGGTCGTGCGCGTCGGTGTGCTCGGCGGCGACCAGGGCCGCGCAGAGCCCGCACGCGGTCACCCGCAGACGGCCGAGCGGGAGCCGGGCCAGGATCCACGCCCGCCGCCCGGTGTGCCGTCCGGCGCTCATCGCTCGCACGACCCGTCGCACGGAGCGAGCGTCCACGTCCGGTGGGAGGCGGCACCCGGCCCGGCCAGCGCGGTCACCCCGCCGATCCGGTCCTCGGCGGCGCGGGAGGCGTGGCACGTCGGCGGGCTCTGCCACCGGCCGTGGACGCTGTGCGGCTCGTTGTAGGCGGTGTGCCAACGCCCGCCGGACCTGACGTCCGTCAGGCGGATATCAGCCTCGGTCACCTCGCCGGACCGGGCCGCGCGGACCGCAGTGGCGATCTCGGCGGGGTCGGCGTGCGGGCCGAACGTGGCGTCGGCGTCGTCGCGGAGGACATGGACGTACCCGCCGCGGGCGTCGTCGTCGGCGACCAGGTCGACACCATCGCCGGTCCACCGTGCGGCCTGCCCGGGCAGAGTCCACGCGGGCGTGAGGTCGAGGGTGGCGGCGACGGCATCGAGGGCAATCAGCCGGTCGTCAGCGGGTGCGGGAGTGAGAAGCTGGGCCATGGGCGGACCTCCAGAGTCCGTCAAGGCCCCGGGGCCGGTGCTGCTACACCGCCCGGGGCCGCCTTCACGGGTGGAAGGCCATGTCCCGCAACGTCACCCCGTAGGAACCACTGCGAAGGTACTTGCAACCTCGTCCTGCTGTGCAGCCACCATCACCGCCTGGTCCATGACCACGGCTACCTGATCCGCCATCGCGGGGGCGGGAGATGGGAGTTCCATCGCCCGGACGGCACGCCGGTGCCCGCGACCGGGCGACCGCTCACCGGGGACGCCGGGCAGATGGTCGAGTCGAACACCCAGGCCGGCCTCCGGATCGACCGCACCACCCTCACCCCGGCCTGGTACGGCGACCCGCTCGACCCGGCACCCATCCTCGATGCCCTGCTCCCGCCCGGGCGGACCACCGCAGCCGCCTGAGGAGGGACACCCGACCCGGTCGATCAGAACTCAACCGCGGGCGCCCGATCCGTCCGGCCGAGGCGTCCGTTCCGGACGAACGAGGCGCGATCGCGGGGCCGGTCAGGCGTCCGGGTCGTCGGAGACGAGGTCGGCAGCGGAGGCGCCGTTCTGGCTCTTCACCGACACCTTCTGCCGGCTGCGACGCTGGGCCGGGCGCGGCGGGGGCGGCGGCGTCTGCTGGGCGTACTGCCCGCCCCGACCCATGATCAGCTCGGCGAAGGTCGCCATGGCCTCGTCCAGCTGGCTGGCGTTGCGCCGCTCGGACTCGGCGTTCGCCCGGGTCACCAGCTCGGTCACCGACCCGGCGTCCGGACGGTCCCGCAGCGCCGTGTCGAGGCTGGACAGCCGGGTGTCGACGTCACCGGACAGCTTGTCGAGCCGGGTGTCGACGTTCTCGGCGAGCTTGTCGAGCCGGCCGTCGACGTCGCCGGAGAGCTTGTCGAGCCGCTCGTCGAAGCCGGTGAGCTTCTCGTCCACACCGGTCAGCTTCTCGGACACGGTGCCATCGAGCTCGCCGATCCGCTCCTTGACCGAGCCGTCGAGCTCACCCAGCTTGCCGTCCAGACCGGACTCGACGGCGTCCAGCCGGGAGCCGACCTCCTCCAGCCGGGTCGACAGCGCCTCGAGCCGCTCGGTGAGCGCGTCGAAGGCCGGGGTCGGGTCGACGGCCGGGCGCTGGGACAGCTCCTCCAGCCGGCGGTGCAGGCCGACCGAGGTGTCGCCGAGCAGGTTGCGCAGGCCCTCGCCGGTCTCCTCGAACGAGTGCACGGCCGCGTCGAGCTGCTCCTTGACCTGCCGCTCGACGCCGTCGACGCGTTCCTTGATCGGGGAGGCGACGGCGTTCGGCATCGCGTCGAGGCGCATCTCGTGCCGGTCGAGCCGGTTGTCGAGGTCGTCGAGCCGCTTGTGCAGGCCGCCGAGGCGGTCGTCGAGGCCGTCCATCCGGCCCGACACGCCCTCCAGGCGCCCGCCCATGCCGTCGAGGCGGCCGTCGAGCTGGGCGATCGGCTTCGCCAGCTTGTCCGGGAGGGACTCGATGGCCCGGGTGATCGCGCCCAGGACGATCTCCTGGTTGTCGAGCTTGGTGACGGTCTCGTCGAGCCGCTCGGCCAGGACGTTCAGCTCGGTCCGGTCGGGGATCTCGGTGAGCTTCTTGCGCACGGTGCCGATGGCGTCCAGTGCGGCCAGCCGGGCGTGGATCTCGTCGAGGGAGTCGAAGATCTGCTGCTGTTCGCTGTCACGGATCTCGGCCGCCCGCATGAGCATGCCGCGCATCCGGTCGAACGAGAGGTTCGAAGTGTCGCTCATGGCACCTGCTGCGCTTCCTCTGAGCCAAGTGGGGAGTGCCCAGAGGGTAGCGACCGCCGATCGAGCGTCGACGGACGGTGTGGATTGCGCCGTCCGGGGCACGCGGGACCACCCGAATCGTGGCGATGATGGCAGGCACCCCGGGCTCCCGCAGCGCGGCACGCCGGGCGAGGAGCGGATCCCCTACCGTGCCGGTGTGGCTGATCCCACTGGTCCGGACCCCGCGCCCCTCACCCCTGACACCGTGCGCCGCGCCCCGAAGGTGCTGCTGCACGACCACCTCGACGGCGGCCTGCGCGTCGAGACGGTCATCGACCTGGCCCGCGAGACCGGCTACCGCAAGCTGCCGACCACCGACCCCGGCGAGCTCGCCGCGTGGTTCCTCGGCGCCGCGCACTCCGGCTCGCTGGAGCGGTACCTGGAGACGTTCGGCCACACCGTCGCCGTCATGCAGACCCCCGAGGCGCTCACCCGGGTCGCGGCCGAGGCCGCCGAGGACCTCGCCGCGGACGGCGTCGTCTACGCCGAGGTGCGGTTCGCGCCGGAGCTGCACGTGGAGCAGGGCTTGGACGTCGACGACGTCATCGCCGCCGTCCTCGACGGGTTCCGGCTCGGCATCGACCGGGCCGCCGAGGCCGGGCAGTCCATCCGGATCGGCGTGCTGCTCACCGCGATGCGGCACGCCGCGCGGTCCCGGGAGATCGCGGAGCTCTCCGTCCGGCACCGCCTGCCGCTGGACACCGGCTCCGCGGGCCCGCCGCCGGTGGGGGTGGTCGGTTTCGACATCGCCGGCGCCGAGAAGGGTTTCCCGCCCACCCGGCACCTGGACGCGTTCGAGTACGTCCGCCAGCAGAACGCGCACGTCACGATCCACGCCGGCGAGGCGTTCGGGCTCCCGTCGATCTGGGAGGCGATCCAGTGGTGCGGCGCCGACCGGCTCGGGCACGGCGTCCGGATCGTCGACGACATCGACGTGCGGCCCGGCGAGCGGCCCCGGCTCGGGCGGCTGGCCGCCTACGTCCGGGACAGCCGGGTGCCGCTGGAGATGTGCCCGACCTCCAACGTGCACACCGGGGCCGCGCGCTCGCTGGCCGAGCACCCGATCGGCCTGCTCACCGAGCTACGGTTCCGGGTCACGGTGAACACCGACAACCGGCTCATGTCGGGCTGCACGCTCACCAGCGAGCTGTCCGACCTGGCCGCGACGTTCGGGTACGGCTGGGACACGCTGCGCTGGTTCACGGTGAACGCGATGAAGTCGGCGTTCATCGGGTTCGACGAGCGCCTGGCCCTGATCGAGGGCGTCATCAAGCCGGGGTACGCGGCGCTGGCCCGACAGGCCTAGTGTTCCCGCAGCCGGGCCTCCAGGCCGGCGACCAGCTCGCCCCAGGCCTGCGCCTCCTGGGTGAACGGCGGGCTCGGGGCCATCCGCGTCGGGTCCGGCCGGACGACGAACGACACCAGCCAGCCCAGGCTGTTCGACTCGGCGAGTGCCTCGGCGGGCTCCGGGTCGCCCGCCCACTCGCCGACGTCGGTCAGCAGCTCGGCGGCGAGGTCCAGCTGCACCGGGTCCAGGTCGAGCACACCCTCGGCCAGGTCCGTGCCGATGCCGGTGAGCACGTAGGTGTTCATGTCCTCGACGGTCGCCTCGAGCTCGCCGACCCGGGCGGCCTCCAGCACCTCGGGGAAGGTGACGGCCACCGCGAGGTCGGTGCGCTGCACGGCCGGGTGCTCGGGGTCGGCCAGCGCCCGCACGAGCGCCCGTTCCGATCCGAAGACGTCGATCCGGCCGTCGGAGCCGAGGAACACCGGCTTGTCGTCGAGGTAGCACCGCAGGGTCACCAGCGAGCGGTCGCCGGACACGATGCGGATCGGGTCGATGCCCACCTCGGCCCAGAAACCGGTCGGGCCCTCGTCGGTGTCCTCGTCCGTGTCCCGGGTGCCGGCGTCCGTGGCCTCGCCCGCGGCGAGGGCCTGGGCCTCCAGCTCCTCGTCGTCCGCGTCGTCGGCGGCGGGTGCCTCGGCCCGGGCCTTCTCGAGGGCGCCCTCGTCGACCTCGGGGGTGGTGACGAGCCCGTCGACCGTGTCGACGACGTCGTCCCAGTGCTGGGCGATCGCCTCGGACAGCGCCGTCCAGCGCTTCGCGCCGTCGCGGCCGGCGAACGCGTGCGACCCCTCGGCGAGCAGGGCGAACGCGGGCTCGCCGTCCAGTACGGCCGTCACGTCCGCGAGATCGCAGACGTCGGCCAGCGACCGGACGATCGAGACCGTCTCGTGCAGCTCCTGCACCCGTCCGGAGTCCGGGTCGCCCGCCGCGAGCTCCGGCACGCCGACCAGATCATGACGATGCGCGTCGTCCGGGGTCAGCTCCGCCACGGAGAGCGCGGGGACCGCGGACCACGCGGGGTGATCCTCCAGGTCGTGACCGGTCGCGGTACGGACGTACGCGGCGAGGCCCGCCACCTCGTCGAAGACGAACACGTGCTCGTCATCGCCGAGGAAGGCCTCCCATTCCTCGCCGTCCTCCCGCCACGGGGGAGCCCACAGGGTGACCACGTCGCCCCGCGTGAGAGCGAGCCGGATCGGGACGATGTCGCTTGCCACGCCGGCGACCCTATCGTCGCGTCGGGGACATCAGGGGTCTCGGGGAACCCCCGGCGGGTCAGGCCTGGCTGTGCAGGCGGACCACGCCGATGGAGACGTCCTCGAGCCCCCCGCGGTCGAAGTCACGCCGCAGCTGGTCGGCCTTGACCGTGGCCGTCATCCCGTCGAACGGGCCGTGGGCGTCCACCTCCCCGGTCTGCGGGTCCACCGCAAGAACGACGTAGCCGTCGCACTGCGTGAGCTTCTCCGCAGCAGCGATCAACGTCTGCTCCTCGGAAGTCGTGTTCTCCGGCATCGGATCACCTCCTCGTCATCTAGTACAGCGTCGGCGGCGGCCCCGGTGTGACACCGTTTCGGCCATACCACCCGTTCGGGTCAGGTGAATCCCGTGATCGGCGACCGCGCGTGCCGATTGCGACGCCTGTCGCCGTGGTTCACGCGAAGAGGCGAGTCGGGCGGGCCGGGAGCGGCACGCGTCGTGATCGTGTGACCGATCGGGGGCGGCTCGTCACGCAAGGTCCGCGGGGGCGCCCGGGGCCTCACCCGGGTGGGCCGGGAGTGCTCCGCGGGGTGTCGGGACATCACTCGTCAGGTGGGCGAGAAACCCTACGCTGCGTGAACGCCGACACGCGTCGGTGTCCGCGCAGCGGGTGGACGGGGGATGGCCGTCCGGTCACGGGTCGGCATCACTCCGGCGTGTCCGACGGCCGTCACCGGTCGTGCACGCCACCGGCCGTCGGGGGCTCCCAGGGCGGCCGCACGTCCGTAGGCTGTCGGTCCGTGGACACGATCGTCGTCGACCACCCGCTGGCCCTGGCGCGGCTCAGCACCATGCGGGACGCACGCACCGACAACGCCACCTTCCGGGCGGCGCTGCGGGAGCTCACGCTGATGCTGATCTACGAGGCGACCCGCTCGGCGCCGCTGGCCGAGCACCCGATCCACACCCCGGTCTCGCGGACCGTCGGCCACCGGATGGCGGCGCCGCCGGTGCTCGTCCCGGTCCTGCGGGCCGGCCTCGGGATGGCCGAGGCCGCGCTGAACTTCGTCCCCGAGGCGCAGATGGGCTTCGTCGGGATGGCCCGGGACGAGACGACCCACGAGCCGGTGCCCTACATGGAGTCGCTGCCCGAGTCGCTGGTCGGGCGGCCGGTGTTCGTGCTCGACCCGATGCTCGCCACCGGCGGGTCCATGGTGCACACCGTCGGGCTCCTCACCCGTCGCGGCGCCGACGACGTCACCGCGATCTGCGCGCTCGCCGCACCGGAGGGGCTGCAGCGGCTCAAGGAGTCGGGGCTGCCGATCCGCATGGTGACCACCAGCATCGACGAGCGGCTCAACGACTCGGCCTTCATCGTCCCGGGCCTCGGCGACGCCGGGGACCGCCAGTTCGGCTCGGTCTGACGACCGGTGCCTCCTCCCGGCCCGGACCGGCCGCCGGTGGCCGGTGCGTCGCGCGCCCGCCCGGGCAGCCACCGGGCCCGGCACCGCCCGGCCGGCGAGACCCGCCGGACCTGGCGCCGCCTGCTGTGCGGGACCGTCACGGCGCTGCTGGCCGCCGCCGTCGCCCTGGTGCCGGCGGCGGACCGGCCGGACGAGACCGAGACGCCCGCGCTGCATCCGCCCGGGACGCTGCGGGTGCTGCCGCTCGGCGCGTCCTCGACGGTGGGAGTCGGCAGCCTCGCCACGGCGGGGTACCGGCTGCCGCTGTGGGAACGCCTGGCGGCGGACGGCGTGCGGATCGAGTACGTCGGCAGCCGGTCGTCCGGCCCGGACGTGCTGCCCGACACCGACCACGAGGGACGGTCGGGCTGGACGGCGGCCCGGATGGTCCCGCTGACCGGCGGCTGGGTGCTGGCCGCCGAACCGGACGTCGTCCTGCTGCACGCCGGGACCAACGACCTGCTCGCCGGGGTGTCCGCCCGGGCCACCGCGGGCCACCTGGACCAGATGCTGGACCGGATCTTCACCGCGGCCCCACGCACTCATGTGATCATGGCGGGGGTGTGGGCGCCGATGCCGACGAAGCGGGTCGAGCGGGCGCTGCTGGCGCGCTACCTGCCCGGCGTGGCGGCGAAGCATCGGGCGGCCGGGCACTCGGTGGAGTACGTCGACGTCGGCCGGCTGTTCCCGGCCACCCGCACCGCGGACGGCCTGCACGCCGCCCCGGCCGCCTACCGGGTGATCGCCGGGATGTGGGCCGAGCGGATCGAGGACTGGCTCGCCGCCCGGACCGACCGCAGGCGTGCCTCCGGGGCGCTCGGTCCTCCGGCCTGACGGTCGGTACGACATGCGCGCTCCGCAGGCTCCGCGCTGGGTGCAGATGCGCGCTCCGCAGGTTTCGCGCTAGTCCTCCGGCATGACGGTCGCCGCCAGCACCCCGCCCAGCTCCCGGCAGGCCGCGCGGGCCCGCTGGTCCGGGGCGCCGGTGACCTCGACCGGGGCCGCGGCCGCGGTCCAGCCCATGCCCTCGACGATCGTGGTGACCGCGCGGGTCGCGCCGGAGGTGTCCGACCCGCCGTGCACCCACAGCCCGTACGGCAGGCCGCGGGTGTCGTCGCCGCAGACGTAGTACACCTGGTCGAAGAAATGCTTCAGGGCCCCGGACATGTAGCCGATGTTCGCCGGGGTGCCCAGCACGACGGCGTCGGCGGCCAGCAGGTCGGACGCGGTCGCGGCCAGCGCCGCCCGGGACACCGTCTCCACCCCGGTGATCTCCGGGTCGGCCGCGCCCGCCTGCACCTCGGCGAGCAGCTCGGCCGTCGACGGGGACGGCGTGTGGTGCACGATCAGCAGCCTGGCCCGGCGCGACGGTTCGCTGGCACGCTCGCTCATGTCCCCAGCATCCCGTCCACCTCGGCGCGCAGCGCGGCGAGCCGGTCCCGGGCCCGCTCGCGGGACGCCGGCACCGCCGCGACGTCGCCGGCCGGCTCCTCGACGACCTCCAGGTAGGTCTTCAGCTTCGGCTCGGTCCCGGACGGCCGGATCACCACCCGGACGCCGGGGCGGCGCAGCCGCAGCACGTCCGCCGCGGGCCGGTCGGCCGCCCAGCCGGACGGCGGGGCGTCCCGCAGCCGCTGCACGGCCGCGTCCCGGTCGGTGGGGTCCATCCGGATCGAGATCGGCTCGGTGAGGTGCACGCCGAACTCGGCGGCCAGCTCGTCGAGCCGCTGCGGCACCGACGACCCGGCCGCGGCCAGCCCGCGCACGAGGTCCGCGGCGACGACCGCGGCGGAGACCCCGTCCTTGTCCCGCACGCCGTCCGGGTCGACGCAGAGGCCGATCGCCTCCTCGTAGCCGAACACCAGGCCGTCCCCGGCCCGGACGATCCACTTGAAGCCGGTCAGCGTCTCGGCGAACCGGGCCCCGTGCGCCGCGGCGACCTTCGCCAGCATCGACGAGGAGACGACGGTGGTGGCGACCAGCGGTCGTGAGTGGAAAGCAGGGCCCTGGCCCTGCTTTCCACTCACGAGCACGAAGTGCCCGAGGAGGACACCGGTCTCGTCGCCGGAGAGCATCCGCCAGGACCCGTCCGGCCACGGCACCCCGATCGCGCACCGGTCCGCGTCCGGGTCCAGCGCGATCGCCAGGTCCGCTCCTGCCGACGCCGCCAGCTCCAGCAGCGCGTCGGTCGCACCCGGCTCCTCGGGGTTCGGGAAGGCGACCGTCGGGAAGTCCGGGTCCGGCCGGGCCTGGGAGCCGACCAGGTGGACGTCGTGCACCCCGGCCCGGGCCAGCGCCGCCGTGGCGAGGGCGCCGCCGACGCCGTGCATCGGGGTGAGGGCGACCCGGATCGCCGGGCCGGCCGGGTGGCGCGGGAGCGTGGCGACCCGGTCGAGGTAGGCCCCGGTGACCTCGACCGGGTCCGGGAGCGCGCCGAGCGGGACCGCCACCGCGGCCGGGGCGGCGGTGATCGCGGCCTCGATGCCGGCGTCGTCGGGCGGGACGATCTGCGCCCCGTCGGACACGTACACCTTGTAGCCGTTGTCGGCGGGCGGGTTGTGCGACGCGGTCACCGCGATCCCGGCGTCGGCGCCGATGTGCCGGACCGCGAACGCGACCAGCGGCGTCGGCACCGGGCCGTCGAGCAGGGCGACGGCGAACCCGGCCCCGGCGAGGACCCGGGCGGCGGTCTCGGCGAACGCGGCCGAGCCGTGCCGGGCGTCGCGGCCCACCACGACGGTGCCGGTGTGCCCGCCGGCCCGCAGCCAGGCCGCCAGCCCGGCCGTCGCCCGGGTGACCACGGCGACGTTCATCCCGGACGGCCCCGCCCGCACCGGGCCCCGCAGGCCCGCGGTGCCGAACCGCAGCGGCCCGGACATCCGGTCGGCCAGGTCGGCGGCGGCCGCGGAGCCGTCCGGGCCCCCGGCCAGCGCCGCCGCTAGGACCCGCTGCAGCTCGGTGCGGGTGGCCGGGTCCGGGTCGTCGGCGATCCAGCGGGCCGCCGCGTCGCGCAGGGCAGGAGTGAGCACGCTGCTCAGATCCGGCCGATCAGGTCGCGCAGCAGGGTTCCCATCCGGGTCGCGGCCGCCTGCCCGGCCTCGAGGACCTCCTGGTGGCTCAGCGGCTGCCCGGACAGGCCCGCGGCCAGGTTCGTGACCAGCGAGATCCCCGCGACCTCGAGCCCCTCGGCCCGGGCGGCGATCGTCTCCAGCACCGTCGACATGCCGACCAGGTCCGCGCCGAGCCCGCGCAGCATCCGGATCTCGGCGGGCGTCTCGAAGTGCGGGCCCGGCAGCCCGGCGTAGACCCCCTCGACCAGCGACGGGTCCAGCTCCCGGGCCACCGCCCGCAGCCGGGGGGAGTAGGCCTCGGTGAGGTCGACGAACCGCGGACCGACCAGCGGCGAGCGGGCCAGCAGGTTCAGGTGGTCGGCGATCAGGACCGGCTGCCCGACCGACAGGCCCTCGGTGATCCCGCCCGCGGCGTTGGTGAGGACGACCGCGCGGGCCCCCGCTGCGGCCGCCGTCCGGACCCCGTGCACGACCGGGTCGACGCCGTGCCCCTCGTAGAGGTGGGTGCGGCCCAGCAGTACCAGCACCCGCGTCCCGCCGACGGTCAGCGAGCGGACCGTGCCGCCGTGCCCGACGGCGGACGGCGGCACGAACCCCGGCAGCTCGGTCATCGGGATCTCGACGGCCCCGGTGTCCCTTGCGTCCCCGGTGTCCTCCGCGCCGAGGACGTCGGCGGCGGGGCGCCAGCCGGACCCGAGCACCACCGCGACGTCGTGGGTGGCGGCGCCGGTGCGGCGGGCGAGCTCGGCAGCGGCGTCGGCCGCGGCGGTCGTCGTGCGGACGGACATGCGCGCCAGCCTAAACGGCCCCCGCCACGGGCCCGCCGGGTCAGCCCGCGGTGCTCCGGAAGCCGGTCGCGATCGCGTCGAACAGGCCGTCCGCGGCGCCCTCGGCCCGGCCGGCCGGGGACGCCAGCTGCAGCACCCAGACGCCGTCCGGGCTCCGGCCCGGGATGACCCGCATGAGGATGCGGCGCTCGTGCGGGCCGCTGGTCGTGGTCATCTCCACCTGGCTGGTGCCGTCCGGCAGCGTGCGCACCGGGCCGGCGTCGACGGCGTCGACCCCGAGCGCCTCCGGGGTCAGCGCATCGGTGACCGCGGGCAGCGAGGCCGCCGCCTGCACCGACAGCTCCTGCCGGCCGTCCGGGCTGACGAACCGGACCACCGCCGACCCGTCCCGGGCGGGCGAGCGGTACTGCGTCCAGTCCTGCGGGACGGCGACCGAGAACCCGAGCGGGTCCGGGTGGGCGATCCGCGGGGTGCGCTCGGTGGCGACCGTGACCGTGCTCAGCGGCTCCTGCCCGGCCAGGGCGCGGACGCCCGCGAACCCGGCCAGCGCGCCCACCAGCACGAGCAGCACGCCCGCGAGGACCAGCGGGATCCCGCCGAGCACCCCGGCGACGCCACCCGGCCGGGCCGCGGCCCGGGTGGCCTGCGGCCGGGCGGGCGCGGGCCGCGGCGGGGCGGCCCGGGCCGGTTCCGGTGACCGCGGCGCCGGCGCGGCCGGGACCGGGCCGGGATCGGCGGCGAGCGGCGCCCCGGCCCGCGCGCGGGCGCCGGGGGCGTGGGCCCCGGTGCCCGGCGCACGCGATGCCTGCGGGCCCGAGGCCGCGGTCGGTGCCGGCACCCGGGCCATAATCGTCGGGACGTCCGGGGACCCGGGGAAGATCGGGTCGTCCGGGTCGGCGAGCAGCGGGCGCAGCCGGGCCCGGACCTCGTCGAGTGTCATGCGCCCGGACGGCTCCTTGACCATCAGCCCGCCGATCACCTCGGCGAGCGGGCCGGTCACGCTCGGGACCGGGACCGGGCCGTCGACGACCTCGGTGATCGTCTTCACCGGGTCGCCGTCGACGTCGTAGGGCGGCCGGCCCTCGACGGCGGCGAACAGCGTGGCGCCCAGCCCCCACAGGTCCGCGGCCGGGGTCACCGGCTGGCCGGCCGCGACCTCGGGCGCGATGTAGGCGGGCGAGCCCAGCACCAGCCCGGCCGAGGTCATCGGCGCGTCGGACTCGTTGCGGGCGATACCGAAGTCGGTGAGCTTGATCCGGCCGTCGTCGGAGATCAGCACGTTGCCGGGCTTGACGTCCCGGTGCGTGATCCCGGCCCGGTGCGCCGCGCGCAGCGCCGCCGCGGTGCCGAACCCGACCACCCCCGCCTGCGCGACGTCCAGCCGGCCGAGCTCCGAGATCGCCGCGGCCAGGTTCCGCGACGGCACCAGCTCCATGATCACCAGCGGTTCGTCGCCCCCGGAGTCCAGGACGTCGAACACGGTGACGACGTTCGGGTGCGACAGCCCGGCCAGGGCCCGGGCCTCGCGCATGATCCGCTCGCGGAGCTCGAGCTTCTCCCCGTCCGGGATCCCGTCCGGGATCTTCAGCTCCTTGAGCGCGACCCGCCGCTGCAGGACGTCGTCGAAGCCGGACCACACGGTGCCCATCGCGCCGCTGCCGAGCGGGCCGTCGACGCGGTACCGCCCGGCGATCTGACGGCGCTGGACCTCGCCCTCGGGAACGGACACGCCGTGATTGTCCCATCGTGCCCCGGCGGATCTGCTCGGACACGGTATGTCACTCCGCGTGCCGGCCGATCACGATGCGTGACGGCGCCGGTGGGGCCGGACGCCCGGCGGGCGCCGCCGTCCGACGGGCGACCCCGGATCACGGCGCGGTGACGACGCGGACGCGACGGTGGTGCGAACCGGCGGTGAACGGCCGTAACGCCCGCTCGTCGTGCCTCCGCCCGCCCGCTCGTCATGCGTGACGAACCCGCTGGCAGCAGCTCGCCGACCCCTCGCCGCCTCGATCCCGGAACGGCCGCTTTCGACTGGAACACCGCCGGACGGGTGAGGACCATTCCTCTCAGACGGGCGCGATGGAACGGTATCCGTGACAGCTGCCGCCGACGGCGGCCGGCAGCGGACCGCAGCGCCGGGCCCGGACGTTCACCGGACGAGGAGGACAAGGTGACTGCGCTGCAGACCCGCACCGAGCTCCCCGAGACCGTCGACATCGCCGTCGACGACCTCGGCGCCGGCACGGGTCCGGCCTGGCTGGAATCGTGGATGCGGGCGCACACGGGCGACATCGTGGGCTGGCGCCGGGCGATCCACGCGCAGCCCGAGCTGGCCCGCCAGGAGCACCTGACCACGGCCCGGGTGTCGGAGACGCTGCTGCGCGCCGGCCTCGAGCCGCGCACGCTGTCCGGGGGCACCGGCGTCGTGTGCGACGTCGGCCACGGCGAACCGCTGGTGGCGCTCCGCGCCGACATGGACGCCCTGCCCCTGCAGGAGCAGAGCGGGCTGGGGTTCGCCTCCACGACCCCCGGCGTGATGCACGCCTGCGGGCACGACGCCCACACCGCGATGCTGCTCGGTGCAGCGCTGGCGCTGAACGCGGCGCCGTCGCTGCCCGGCCGGGTCCGGCTGGTGTTCCAGCCGGCCGAGGAGGTCCAGCCCGGCGGGGCGCTCGACGTCGTCGAGCAGGGGGTCATGGAAGGCGTGCAGCGGATCTTCGCGCTGCACTGCGACCCGCGCCTGGAGGTCGGGCGGCTCGGCACCCGGGTCGGGCCGATCACGTCGGCCTGCGACCTGCTCGAGATCCGGCTGACCTCGCCCGGCGGGCACACGTCCCGCCCGCACCTGACCGCGGACCTGGTCCAGGCGCTCGGGCTGCTCACCACCCAGGTCCCGCTGCTGCTGACCCGGCACGTCGACCCGCGCTCGGGCACCGTGCTGACCTGGGGCGCCGTGCACGCCGGCGACGCCGCCAACGCCATCCCGCAGTCCGGGCTGCTGCGCGGCACGCTGCGTACCGCCGACCACGCCACCTGGACCGAACTCGAGGACACGGTCCGCGCGCTGGTCGCCTCCGTGCTGGCCCCGACCGGCGTCGGCTACGTGCTCGACCACGTCCGCGGTGTCCCGCCGGTGGTCAACGACGACGTCTCCACCGGCCTGCTGCGCGACGCGGCCGTGACCGTCGGCGGGGACGCGGCCGACACCGGCACCGAGCAGTCCTCCGGTGGCGAGGACTTCGCCTGGTACCTGGAGCAGGCGCCGGGCGCGATGGCCCGGCTGGGTGTGTGGCCGGGCAGCGGCCCGAAGCGCGACATCCACCAGCCCACGTTCGACCTGGACGAGCGGGCGCTGCCGTTCGGCACCCGGGTGCTGGTGCACGCGGCCCTGGCGGCCCTGGCCACGGCGTCCTGACCGGGCGGCGCCCGGACCACGGCGTGCGGCCCGGCTCGCCCGGCCCGGGCTCGTCCGGGCGCCGGCGCCGCGGCGGCGGTTCAGCCGCCGGGGGAGGACTTGCGGCTCGGCCGGCTGCGCAGGTCGTTGACGTAGTCGGCGGGCGCGCCCGCGGTCTCGGCGGCGTCGGCGAGCACCCCGAGGTAGCGGGCCGACGGCTCGCCGCCCTCGTAGGCGTTCAGCACGTAGACGAAGGCGAGCACGCTGCCGTCCAGGGTGGCCACCCGCAGGCGCAGCTTCTTGTGCATCCCGAGCTCGCTGCCCTCCCAGCGGTCGAGCACCTTCTCGTCGTGCTCGGGGACGTCGTAGAGCACGACGAAGACCTGCGAACCCGGCTCCTCCACCACGGTGGAGAGCGCGCCCTCCCAGGTGTAGTCCTCACCGCCGAACGTCAGCCGCCAGCCCTGGAGCCACCCGGTCCCGGCCATCGGCGAGTGCGGGGCGCGCTCTTTCATCTGCTCGGGGTCCATGTTCGACCCGTACGCGGCATACAGCGGCACGCGAGCAGGGTAATCGGCCCCGATCCAGCGCCTCGACCCGGCCGCCCCGAGGAATCGGACACGCGTACTGTGCTCGGAGCCGACGTCGGTGGGCGAGGCCGCTCACCGGCCCCACCACCGACATCCACAGGGGGAGACGTCCCGTGACCCGCATCGTCATCATGGGCGGCGGACCGGCCGGGTACGAGGCTGCGCTCGTCGCCGCCCAGCACGGCAGCGAGGTGACCGTCGTCGAGCGCGACGGGATGGGCGGCGCCTGTGTCGTCTCCGACTGCGTCCCGTCGAAGACGTTCATCTCGTCCGCCGCGGTCCGTGTCGACCTGCACCGCGCCGAGGACCTGGGTGTGCTCGTCGACCGCGGGAACGCGGCCGTCGATCTCCCGGCGGTCAACGAGCGCGTCAAGTCCCTCGCCCTCGCCCAGTCCGCCGACGTCCGCGCGCAGCTGGAGAACGAGGGTGTCCGGATCGTGTCCGGGACCGCCCAGTTCACCGGGCCCGCGGAGTCCCGGGCCGCGCACGAGATCGCCGTCACCCACGCCGACGGCTCCGGCGAGTCGATCCTCGCCGACGTCGTGCTGGTCGCCACCGGCGCCACCCCGCGGGTGCTCGAGTCCGCCCGCCCGGACGGCGACCGGATCCTGGACTGGCGCCAGCTCTACGACCTGGAGGAGCTGCCCGAGCACCTGATCGTCATCGGGTCCGGGGTGACCGGGGCCGAGTTCTGCTCCGCCTACGTCGAGCTGGGCTGCCGGGTGACCCTCGTCTCGAGCCGGGACCGGGTGCTGCCGCACGAGGACGCCGACGCGGCCGCCGTGCTGGAGGAGGTCTTCGCCGAGCGCGGCGTGGAGATCCTGCCCAACGCCCGCGCCGAGAAGGTCGAGAACACCGGCGACGGCGTCCTGGTGACGCTGACCGACGGCCGCACCGTGTCCGGCTCGCACGCGCTGATGACGGTCGGCTCGGTGCCCAACACCGGTGACCTGGGCCTGGACAAGGCCGGGATCGAGACCGACCGGGGCGGGTTCATCACGGTCGACCGGGTGTCCCGGACGTCCGAGCCGGGCGTCTACGCCGCCGGCGACTGCACCGGGGTCCTGATGCTCGCCTCGGTCGCGGCGATGCAGGGCCGGATCGCGATGTGGCACGCCCTCGGCGAGGGCGTCGCCCCGATCCGGCTGCGCACGGTCGCGGCGAACGTCTTCACCCGCCCGGAGATCGCGACGGTCGGCATCAGCCAGCAGGTGATCGACTCCGGCGAGGTCCCGGCCCGCACGGTCATGCTCCCGCTGTCGACCAACGCGCGGGCCAAGATGCGCGGGCTGCGGCGCGGTTTCGTCAAGCTGTTCTGCCGGCCGGCGTCCGGCACGGTCGTCGGCGGCGTGGTGGTGGCGCCGGTGGCCAGCGAGCTGATCCTGCCGATCGCGCTCGCCGTCCAGAACGGGCTCAGCGTCGACGACCTCGCGCACACCTTCTCGGTCTACCCCTCGCTGTCGGGATCGATCACCGAGGCGGGTCGTCAGCTGATGCAGCACTCCGACCTGGCCTGAGCAGGTCCGTCAGCAGTCCCGCCAGCGTGTCCCGGTCGGCCGGGGCGAGGCTCGCCCGACCGGGGCCGCCGGTGAGCAGGTAGCGGCCGTCCGGGGTGTCGACGACGGCGACGTGCCCCGGCAGCCGGGCAGGGCTGCCCCAGCGGTCGTACCGGACGGCGCACACCCGGGCCCGGTGGGTCGGTCCGCGGAGCACCGCGGCGACGACGTCCGCGTCACCGCGACCCGCCGGGGCCGTGACCGGCACGCCGAGCGGGCCGACGGGTGCAGCACGGTCGCCGGGGAGCGCGGGAGCCGTGGCCGGCACGCGGAGCAGCGGCCCGGCCGCGACCGGCGGCAGCGCCGACACCGCCGCGTGCGCCGGCGCCCCCGCGGGCCTGACCGTCACCGTGCCGCCGGTGTGCACGGCGAGGACCCCGTCGCCGTCGCGTTCGGCGGCGACCGCCCGCAGCGGCGCCCCGAACCAGCCCCGGACCTCCAGCTGCCGTTCCGGGCGGTGCAGCAGCACGAGCTGCCGCACCAGGACGGGGTCCGCACCCGCCGGGCCGGCCAGGCCGCGGCCACGCAGCCCGTCCAGCCCGCCCGGCCCGTGGGCCACGATCCGGACCCGCTCGGCCCGGGTCCGGCCGGCCGGCGGCAGGCGCAGCGCGGCGGGTGCGGCACCGAGCCCGAGATGCTCCCGCAGGACCGCGAACTCCGCCGCGCTGAGCACGAAGGTGGGGACGGGCACGGCGACCTCCGCCGGGAGCGGGCACGGACTCCCGGCGCACGCTAGGCAGGCCCGCTCCGCGGCACGGCCGTTCGCGGGGAGCGGGTCGCCATCGCGAACGGCGGCGCCCGGCGCCCGCGGCGCGTTCCGCGGAACGCGTACGGGCTCACGAACGGCGGTACCAGCGCCTGCGGCGCGTTCCGCGGAACCTGGACGGCTCGCGAACGGTGGCATCCGATGCCTACGGCGCGTTCCGCGGAACGCGGGCGGGCCCGGGGACCGTGGCGTCCGGGGCTTGTGGCGTGTTCGGTGGAACGACGGACGGGTTCGCGAACGGGTGTGGCATCCGGTGCGTGGGGAGCGTTCCGCGGAACGCGGACGGGCCTGTGCACGGTGGCACCAGGGCGTGCGGCGCGTTCCGCGGAACGCGAACCGGTGCCGCGATCTGTGGCGGCACACCCCGACATGACGACACCCCCGCCCGCGCCGGACCGGCGCGGACGGGGGTGTGCATCAGGCTGCCGGTGTCCCGGCGGCGCGGTGGCCGGTGTCATCGGCCGTCCGGCACCCGGCGAGCGGGCAGGGCGGCGGTGACCACGGCCGGTCCTGGTGGGCGGACGCGGCGACGACCGCCGAGAACGGCCACCGTCCCGCGAACCGTTGCAGGTACCAGTAGGCGAACAGGTGCTCGGGCTCCTCCGGGTCGGTGATGAACACCGGATTCCCGCCCAGGCCGTCGACCCAGGCGGTGTAGGCGATCGCGACCCGGCCCGGCGGGCGTGCGGCCCGCCGGGTCTGGAGCCACTCCTCGGCCCGGCCGCGCCAGATCTCGAGCGCGGCCGGGTGCACGGTGGCCCCCGGGAGCTCCCGGAGGTTGGCCGTGAACGTACCGATCGGGACCCCGCCCGCGGAGTACGCGGCCGAGGTCAGGGTGAGCAGGGAGTGCGGGCCCGGGATCGGGCCATCGGTGTGGACGTGCGTCGTCACGAACGACGACGAACGATGGTCGGGGGGCATGACGGATCCTGTGACGTCTCGGTCGAGCATGATGACGGCTCACGGCGCGGCTGGGCCTGCGTGGTGAGCGGATCCGCGGCGCGGTACTCCGCGTGGCGGTAGTTCCGGGCCCCGTGGACGTCGGACACACGGGTCGGCTCTGTGCAGTTGTGCGTGGTGCGGTGGTGCGGTGGTGCGGCCGCGGGCGCCTGCTCGGCGTGCACGGCGAGCAGGAACGCTAGAGGCCCCGGGCGCCCCGGTCAACGGTCCGGCCGGCGGCGCGGTTTCGATGCGCGCTCCGCAGGCTCCGCGCTCAGTGCCGATGCGCGCTCCGCAGGCTCCGCGCTCAGTCCTTGATCTCGCAGATCACGGTGCCCTGGGACACCGAATCGCCCTGCGCGGCGGCGAGCCCGGTGACGGTGCCGTCCTTGGTGGCGGTGACCGGGTTCTCCATCTTCATCGCCTCCAGGACGACGATCAGGTCCCCGGCCGAGACGGTGTCGCCGTCGGACACCGCGACCTTGATGATCGTTCCCTGCATCGGGGCGGTGACCGCGTCACCGGACACCTTCGCGCCGCCGCCCTTGCCGGCCCGCTTCCGCGGTGCGGCCTTCTGGCCGGCGGCCGCGCCGCCGCCCCCGCCCCCGCCCAGGGCGAGGTCGCCGGGCAGCGAGACCTCCAGGCGCCGCCCACCGACCTCGACGACGACCGTCTGCCGCTCGCCGGACTCCTCCTCGGCCCCGGCTCCGCCCTCGAACGGGGCGACGGTGTTGTTCCACTCGGTCTCGATCCACCGGGTGTGCACGGCGAAGTCCTCGCCGGCCCCGGCGGCGAACGCCGGGTCGGCCACGACGAGCCGGTGGAAGTCCAGGACGGTGGCCATGCCCTCGACCTTGAACTCGGCGAGCGCGCGGCGGGACCGCTCGAGGGCCTGCGTGCGGTCCGCGCCGGTGACGATCAGCTTCGCCAGCAGCGAGTCGAACTGTCCGCCGATGACCGAGCCGTCCTCGACGCCCGCGTCCAGGCGGACGCCCGGTCCGGCCGGGTACCAGATCCGCTCGACGGTGCCGGGCGCCGGCAGGAAGTTGCGGCCGGCGTCCTCGCCGTTGATCCGGAACTCGATCGCGTGGCCGCGCGGCTCCGGGTCGTCGGTGAACTCCAGCTCCTTGCCCTCGGCGATCCGGAACATCTGCCGCACCAGGTCGATGCCGGTGGTCTCCTCGGACACCGGGTGCTCGACCTGCAGGCGGGTGTTCACCTCCAGGAAGGTGATCATCCCGTCCTCGCCGACGAGGAACTCGACGGTGCCGGCGCCGTAGTAGCCGGCCTCCTTGCAGATCGCCTTGGAGGCGTCGTAGAGGGTCTTGCGCTGCTCGTCGGACAGGAACGGCGCGGGCGCCTCCTCGACGAGCTTCTGGAAGCGGCGCTGCAGCGAGCAGTCCCGGGTCCCGACGACGACGACGTTGCCGTGCTGGTCGGCCAGCACCTGCGTCTCGACGTGGCGCGGCCGGTCCAGGTAGCGCTCGACGAAACACTCGCCGCGCCCGAACGCCGCGGTGGCCTCGCGGACCGCCGAGTCGTACAGCTCGGCGACCTCGGACCGCTCGCGGGCGACCTTCATGCCGCGACCGCCGCCGCCGAACGCCGCCTTGATCGCGACCGGGAGGCCGTGCTCGTCGGCGAAGGCGAGGACCTCGTCGGCGTCGGCGACCGGGTCCTTCGTGCCGGGCACCAGCGGCGCCCCGGCCCGCATCGCGATGTGCCGGGCGGTGACCTTGTCGCCGAGGTCGCGGATCGACTGCGGGGACGGGCCGATCCAGGTGATCCCGGCGTCGATCACGGCCTGGGCGAAGTCGGCGTTCTCCGAGAGGAAGCCGTAGCCCGGGTGGATGGCGTCGGCCCCGGCCTGCTTCGCAGCGCCGATCACCTTCTCGATGTCGAGGTACGACTCGGCCGCGGTCGACCCGCCCAGCGCGAACGCCTCGTCGGCCAGCCGGACGAACATCGCGTCCCGGTCGGGGTCGGCGTAGACGGCGACACTGGCGAGGCCCGCGTCCCTGGCCGCTCGGATCACCCGGACAGCGATCTCTCCCCGGTTGGCGACGAGCACTTTGCGCAGTGCGGGCACGGTCGAACTCCTCCGGTCGCGAGCGCCGGCCCGATGCTCCGGCGCTTGGGTCTGAGCGGAGTCTAAGAGCCTGACACCCCGAAGTTACCGGCGGGGAATGTGGCGATGGCAACGTCGGCGCCGGTCGGTGGCCGCCGTGCCTGGTCCTGATCGGTTCAGCGGTGAGGCGGAACACGGGCCGCGCGACGCAGCAGGCGCGCGACCGCGGACCGGCGCCGCGGCGCCGAACGCCCGTCGTAACGCCACTCCGTCTCCCGGGCGGCGAGCTCGCGGGCCGCCCCCGGACCGAGCCGGCCCGCCGCCGCGAGCTCCCGGGCGAGATCCCAGCCCTCCCGGACGGGGCCGTACGGCGGCACGCCCGCGAAGCGCTCCGCGAACACGGCGGGCCACCGCGGGCCGAGCCCGGCGGCGAGCAGCGGCCACTCCGCCGCGGCGAGACCGGCCCGCTTGCGCAGCAGCGCCGCGCGGGTGGCGGCCAGCCGGTGCGGATCGACGCCTGCCGGGTCCGGCCCGCCCGCGACGAGCGCCGCCACCAGCTCGGCCTGCCGTTCCGCGAGCCCGCGGGCATCGGGTGGGTCCGGCGCGGGCACGTGGTCGGTGCGCTCGGGTTCCCGCCGGCGGGCGCCCTCGTCGACGACGCGCAGGCGTGGACCGTGACCGGGTGCACCCGTCCGGTCCGCGGGGCGAGGAGCGTGCGTCCGGGACCGGCGCGGTGACAGCGGAGCACCCGGGTCCGGCGGCCAGAGGGCGTTCATCGCGCACCGCTCCCCGCCCCGCACGGCGCCGGGTGCCCTGCTGCCGCGGCGATCGCCGCCAGCTCGGCGCGCAGCTCACCGGCGGGCGGGTAGCGGCCGTCGCGTTCCAGCATCACCGGCGGGGGTGTCGGCAGCTGCGCGACCGTGTGCGCGAGCAGTGCGAGCACGGCGTCCGGGACCGGGTCGGTGTGCGTGTCGTGGAGCAGCCCGTCGTGCTCGGCACCGCCGGCGACATGGCAGTACGCGATCGCCTCCGGCGGCAGCGCGGCCAGCAGCGCGTCCATCTCGGCGCGCGGGTCCCGGCCCCGGTTCAGCGCGTTCACGTGCACGTTCGCGACGTCGAGCAGCAGCGGCGCGCCGGTGCGGCCGTGCAACCGGGCCAGGAACTCGGCCTCGCCGTACTCGTCGTCGGGCCAGTCGATCAGGGCCGCGATCGGCTCCAGCGCCAGCGGCACGTCCAGCTCGGCGCGGGTCCGCGCGACGTTCGCCGCGAGCACGTCCAGCGCCTCCCGGGTCCGGGGCAGCGGCAGCAGGTGCCCCGCCTCGAGCCCGCCGGCGCGGACGAACGCGACGTGCTCGCTGACCAGCACGGCGTCCGTCGCCGCGGCGGAGGCGGCGAGGTGCGCCACCCGGGCGGGCTCGACCCCGCCGGCGGATCCGAGCGACAGCCGGACCCCGTGGACGACGACGTCGCGCCGCCGCAGCGGCTCCGGGACGGCGTCCGGCCGGATCGACTCGGCGATCACCTCGTGGAACCCGAGCCCCGGCACGTCGTCGAGCACGGCGGCGATCGCGCCCCGCCAGCCGGCGCCGGTGCCGCGTGGACCCGTCATCGTGCCTCCACCGTCGCGTTCCCCGGTGGCCCGGGACGGTCCGCCCCCGCAACTCCACACCCCCCAGAGTGGAGTTGCGGGGACGAGCCGGCCCGATCCCCCGGGGATGTCCGTCCCGTGGTGGTCAGCCGCCGCAGCCGCCACCCCCGCAGCCACCGCCACCCCCGCCGCCGTCACCGCCACCGCTGCTGCTGTCACCGCCGCCGGTCCACCCACCGCTGCTGCCGGAGCCGCTACCGAGCGCGGCGACCTTCTGCGCGGCGAGCTCCTCGGCGAACGCGGGCTCGGCGGCGAGCATCGCGCCGACCCCGAACGCGCCGACGCTGAGCGCGGCCGCGGCCGGGCCGACCGCCGTCCAGTCCGGGCGCATCGACGGCGACAGCGCCGCGTGGTCGGTGCGGAGCCGGCGCAGGGCCGCCTCCCCGGCCCGGGTGCGGTGCGGCGCGCGCAGCATCAGGACGCCGGTCACCGCGGCCATGACCAGGGTGAGGAGGATCAGGAAGCCGACCGGCCGCCCGTTCGCGGTGCCCGCGCTGATCCGGGCGACGCCGAGCACGACGACCAGCCCCGGCAGGACGGCGGTGGCGCGGTAGCGGTTCCGCTCGTCGGCGCTCAGGAGCAGTCCGGTGGACCGCAGGCGCTGCCCGATCCGGTCCAGCTCGGCCCGGACCGCGTCGTGCAGGCGCAGCGTGCGGCCCGGGGTGAGCCGGTGCGCGGAGCGGTGGATGGCCCGCTGCAGCCCGGTGGCGGTGCGGGTCAGCGGCCCGCCGGCGCGGACCTGGCCGGCGGTCCGGCCCGAGGTCACGACCGTGCCGTCGACGTGCATCGCCGACAGGGCGGCGTAGACGGCGAGCTCGGGGCCGCCGTTGAGGTAGGCGACGTCCTCGGGCCGGTTGTCCAGGAGCCGGCCCCCGGCCGGGTCCCCGGCGGCGATCCGGGAGCGTCGCCAGAGCGCGAGCGCGACCGCCGTCACCCCGATGATCACGTAGACGACCAGGAACGTGGGCCCGGAGACCCCCCAGGTCTCTCCGGTGAGATTCGTGCCCATTCCGACCACCCCCCAGCGGCGCTGCGATGCCTCGTCGTTGGGGAGAGTGTGCGCTCGCTCACGTGGAGGGTTCCCGGATTTCACCGAGACTTGAGGTTGGGACCCGCGAACGGCCCAGCGCCCTCACAGTCAGCCGAGGGCGGCGCGCACCTGGTTCTTGATCCGGGCCAGCATCGCGGCGATGCCGCGCAGCCGCAGCGGGCTCACGGCCTCGGCCAGGCCGAGGTCGGTGTAGAAGTCGTCCGGCACGTCCAGCACCGCGGTGGCCGGCTGGCCGTCCAGCCCGGTGTGCATGATCGACGCGAACCCGCGGGTGGTCGGGGCCTCCCGTGGTGCGGAGAAGAACAGGTGCACGGCCCGGGTCGCGGGGTCGTCGCCGTCGTCGACCTCCACGGCCAGGAACAGCGGTGACTGGCACTCGTGGACCTGCTCCATCGAGTCCGCCGCGTCCGCGTAGCGCTCGGGCAGGTCGGGCAGCTCCTGGGACAGCTCCAGGAGCAGCTGCAGCCGGTCCTTCGGCCCGACGCCGGCGAAGTCGTCGACCAGCTCGGCCAGCTCCGGCGGGAGGCTCGGTGCCGCGTTCTCGCTCACGCCGACCCGCGCTCCTCTCCCTGCACGATCGGGACCCGGACGGCGTTGCCCCACTCGGTCCAGCTGCCGTCGTAGTTGCGGACGGATCCGAAGCCCAGCAGGTAGGTCAGCACGAACCAGGTGTGGCTGGAGCGCTCGCCGATCCGGCAGTAGGCGACGACGTCGTCGGACGGCCGCAGCCCCTGCTCCTCCTGGTAGATCGCCTCCAGCTCGGCACGGGTCTTGAACGAGCCGTCCTCGGCGGCGGCGCGGGCCCACGGGACGCTGGCCGCGCCCGGGATGTGCCCGCCCCGGACCGCACCCTCCTGCGGGTAGTCCGGCATGTGCAGCTTCTCGCCGGTGTACTCCTGCGGCGAGCGGACGTCGACCATGGGCTTGCCGAGGTGGGCCAGCACGTCGTCCTTGAAGGCCCGGATCACCGAGTCGTCCCGCGCGACGACCGGGTACTCGGCCCGCTCCGGGGACGGGGTGTCCGTGGTGACCTCCCGGCCCTCGGCGATCCACTTGCTGCGGCCGCCGTCGAGCAGCCGCACGTCGGGGTGCCCGAACAGGGAGAACACCCACAGGGCGTAGGCGGCCCACCAGTTGTTCTTGTCGCCGTAGACGACGATCGTGGTGTCCCGCCCGATGCCGCGCTCCGACATGATCTCGGCGAAGCGCTCCCCGTCGACGTAGTCGCGGGTCACCGGGTCGTTCAGCTCGGTGTGCCAGTCGACCTTCACCGCGCCCGGGATGTGCCCGGTGTCGTAGAGCAGCACGTCCTCGTCGGACTCGACGACGACGAGGCCCGGGTCCTTGAGGTGGTCGGCCAGCCAGGCGGTGGTGACCAGGCGCTCGGGGTGGGCGTACTCGGCGAGCTTCGGGTCCGGGTCGTTCGGGACAGCCATGCCCGCGAGGGTAGCCGGGACGCGCTCCGGTCGCTCAGCGCCGGTCACCCTGGTCGCGCCAGAGCTCGACCGGGCTCACCCCGACCTCGCCGAGCAGCCTGCGCAGCAGCGGGAGGCTGATCCCGATCACGTTCGACGGGTCGCCGTCGATGCCCTCGACGAACCAGCCGCCGATCCCGTCGAGGGTGAAGGCCCCCGCGACGTGCAGCGGTTCCCCGGTGCCGAGGTACGCCTCCAGCTCCTCGGCGGTGGGCTCGGCGAACCGCACGGCGGTCGCGGCGTCACCGGTGGCGCGGTCGGCCACCGTGCCACCGGCCAGCCGCAGCACCGCGTGCCCGGTCAGCAGCTCGCCGGTCTTGCCGGCCATCTCCTGCCAGCGCCGGCGGGCGGTCCCGGCGTCACCGGGCTTGCCGACGAGCTCCCCGCCGACGAGCAGCATCGAGTCGCAGCCGACGACCAGCGCGTCGGGGTGCTCGCCGGCGATGCGCTCGGCGACGGCGGTGGCCTTCGCCTCGGCCAGCAGGGTCACCTTCCGGCCCGGTGTCTCGTCCGGGTACGCGGCGAGCAGGGCGTCCTCGTCGACGCCCGCGACCTCGACCAGCGGATCGGTCCCGGCGGCGCGGAGCACGGCGAGGCGGGCGGGGGAGGCGGAGGCGAGAACGAGTCGCACGCTCCGGACCGTACCGGCCCGGTCGCGCCGTGCCGGTTGCTCGGTGCCGGTCGCCTCGGTGCCCGTCGCTCGGTGCCGGCCGCTCACTGCCGGTCGCTCAGTGCACGGCCAGGGAGCGCTCCAGCGCGTGCTCGGCGAGCACCACCAGCGTGGACAGGCAGGAACCGCGCTCGCGGGCGTCCATGCGCAGTACCGGGGCGTCCGCCGCGACGCCGAGGGCCTCGCGGACCGCGTCGGTGGTGAACGCGTCGGCGCCGGGGAAACCGTTCACGGCGACGGCGAACGGCATCCGCCTGCTCTCGAAGTAGTCGACGGCGGCGAAGCAGTCGTCGATCCGCCGCAGGTCGACCAGCACGACGGCGCCGACCGCGCCCCGGGCGAGCTCGTCCCACATGAACCAGAAGCGGTCCTGGCCGGGGGTGCCGAACAGGTAGAGCACCAGCCCGCCGTCCACGGTGATCCGGCCGAAGTCCATCGCCACGGTCGTGGTGGTCTTGCCGGGCACCGCGCGGGTGTCGTCGAGGCCGACCGACGCGGACGTCATGCCCGCCTCGGTGAGCAGCGGCGGGATCTCGGACAGCGAACGGACGAGCGTGGTCTTGCCGACCCCGAACCCGCCCGCGATGAGGATCTTGAGCGGCACGGGTGCCGCGGACCCGGGTTCCATCATCGCTCCTTGGATGGTGTGGTTGTGGGGGGTCAGCGCTGATGTTCGTTCCGCATGCTGCTCTCAGCGCTGATGTTCGTTCCGCAAGCTCCTCTCAGCACGCCCGGAGCCCTTCCACCAGCCGGCTCAGCAGGGCCGGGGCCGGGCGTCCGCCGTCCGACGGGGGAGGGGCGTGCACGACCAGCAGGCCGTCCTCGGCGAGGTCCCCGACGAGGACCCGGGCGGCGCCGACGGGCACGCCGAGGCGGGCGCCGAGCTCCATCAGCGAGACCGGCCGCTCGGCCATCTCGAGGATCACGCGGTGCTCCAGCTGCAGCTCGCCGCCCCCGCGCCGGCCCTGGTCGGTGCGGGTGACCAGCGACTCGATCGGCAGGTCGCGGGCGCTGCGGGTCCGGCCCCCGGTCAGCGCGTACGCCGGGACGACCCGGCCGTCGGTGCGCGCGTCCTGCGGTTCGTGCCGGGCGCTCACCCGGCCGCCCCGGGGGTGCGGAGGGCCAGCTCGAGTGCGTGCCCGACCTGCCTCGCGAGCATCGTCATCTCGTAGCCGAGCATCCCGATGTCGCAGTCGCGGTCGGTGTGCACGGCGAGGACCGCGCCGTGCCCGACCGGGCCGAGGAACAGGTAGCCGTCGGTCATCTCCACGATCGTCTGGGTCGGGAACCCCGCGGAGAGCAGGGTCGCGGTGCCCCGGGCCAGGCTCAGCAGGCCCGACGCCGCCGCGGCGAGCCGGTCGGCGAGGCCGTCGTCGAGCCCGTCGGACGCGGCGAGCCGTAACCCGTCGGCGGACACGGCGAGCGCGTACCGCACGCCCGGGGTGCGGGCCGCGAAGTCGGTGACCAGCCAGTCGGGACCGCGCCTCACGAGCGGATCCCGTCCCCGCGGGCCCGGACGGCCGGGTCGTGTCCCACCTCGGCGCGGGCCGCGTCGCGCCGGGCCTGGAACCGGGACAGCGCCTGCGCCGCCTCGGCCGCCCGGTCCGAGGACAGGGCCGGCAGCGCGTGCGACCCGGACGACTCGCCCCACCCGTCGGCTGCTCCGGGCTCCCGGAGCTCGGGGGCGATGCTGGCCTGCGGGACCCGGCGGCGCAGCGACGCGGGCACCGGTGGGGCCTCGGCGGAGCGCTGGGCCGGGACCGGTGCCGGGTTCCCGGCCTGCGGCCGCGGGCGCGGGACCGGGGACGGGCGCGCGGCGGGCTCCTGCGGTGCCCCGTCCCACCAGCCGGTCCAGCCCGGCCCGGGGTGGCCGAAGTCGGGGACCCGGGTGGGCGCGGGCCCGGCCGGTGTGCCGGACGCCCCGGTGCCGGATGCGGTCGCGCCCGTGACGGACCCCGTGACGGACCCCGTGATGGACCCCGTCGAGCCGGTGGTGGACGCGGCGGTGCCGCCGGCGAACGCGACCGGGCCTGTGGCGATGGGGTCCCCGGCGGCGACCGGGTCGCCGTGGTCCCCGGCCGGGGAGCGCCCGATCCCGGTGACGCGGGTCCCGGGGCCGGTGGGCGTCGCGGCGGCCCGCGCCACCGGCGGCTCGGGAGCGGGCACGCCCTGGTCGGCGTCGACGTCCGGCCCGGACACGGGCGCGAACACGCTGTTCGGCATCGCGATCACCGCGGTGATCCCGGAGCCGGGGGTGCGGCCCAGCGTGACCCGGATCCCGTGCCGGCCGGCCAGCCGCGCGACCACGTGGAAGCCCAGGCGGTTGGCCACCGACAGGTCCACCTCGGGCGGGTCCGCGAGCAGCTCGTTCGCCGCCGCCAGGTCGTCGTCGGGCATGCCGACCCCGCAGTCCTCGACGGTCAGCACGTGCCCGCCCGGGGTCGTGCGGTCCGGCCGGGCCCGGATCACGACCGTCGAGTCCGGTGGCGAGAAGCGCACCGCGTTCTCGGTCAGCTCGGCGAGCATGTGCGTGATGTCGGTGACCGTGTGCCCGAGCACGGCGGTGTGCTCGTCGACGGTGAACGTGACCCGCTCGAGCTCCTCGGTCTCGGCGATCGCGGCCCGGACGACGTCGCGCAGCGGGACCGGCCTGCTCCACATCCGCGACGGGGCCTCGCCGGACAGCACGAGCAGGCTCTCCGAGTTGCGCCGGACCCGGGTGGTCAGGTGGTCCAGGACGAACAGCTCGGCGAGCGTGTCCGGGTCGCGCTCGGACTCCTCCAGCTGGTTGATGATGTCGGCCTGTCGGTAGAGCATGCTCTGGTTGCGCCGGGCCAGGTTGACCAGCAGGTCCGCGGTGAACCGGCGGCGGTTCATCTCGGTGAGCTCGGCGGCGATGGCCTGCCGCTCCTGCTGCTGCTCCTCGCTGATCCGCCAGAACACCATCGTCGCGGTGCAGGCGAACGCCACCGCGACACCGTGGATCGCCGACCAGGTCCAGGGCGACATCTGCGCCGCGTGGTGGTTGAAGACCATCGATCCGTGCAGCGCAGACCCGAAGCCGTGGCTGAGCACGGTGATCGCGAAGTTCAGCAGGAACGGGATCCAGTCCTGGTAGAGCGCGATGAACCCGATGATGATGAAGAAGTGGAAGTGCGCCTCGATCGTGCCGTGGGTGAGCGCGACCAGGGTCACCGAGCACGTGACCAGGCCGAGCGTGGCCAGCCCGGAGGCGAGCCGCCGCCGGCCCGACAGCACGCGGGCCAGCACCGCGCACAGCGCCGGACCCCCGGCCGCCAGCAACGCCGACTCCAGGCCCCAGCCCAGGAACAGCGCGAACAGCACCAGCGCCGGGATGTGGCCGATCAGCACACCCAGCACGATGCGGTGCCGGCGTGCCCAGTCCTCGTCGCTGAGCGCGTAACCGCGTGGGAAGTAGCCGGCGATCGCCCGGCGGGTCGGCAGGTGCATGGGTCTCCAGGCCGGCGGGCGCGGGTCGGGGACACCCGTGACCGCCTGCGGGGCGTTCTCGCGGGGGAGCGAGGGCCCAGCCGGGGACATCGGGGCCGTGTCCGGACGTCGTCTGGGCCGAGGCCGAGACTGGCACACCCCGGGCCGGAGCGGATGCGCTGAAGGCCCTAACTTCCCGGCCCGTCGGCGCGTCCGGTCACCGGTACCGGTCGGGCCGAACGGTGGAGCGCTCGGTGACCGAGCGGACACCGGGTGTCGTCGTGGATTCGCAGCAGGCGGCGGTCACCCGGGCGGGCCCGGCGGAGCGGTCGCCCGCTGCAGGCGCAGGGCGAGATGGACGTGGAAGCGCCCCTCGGGGGTGCGCCACGAGTCCCCGAGCAGGTCGTCGATCCGTTCGAGCCGCTGCCGCACGGTGTTCGGGTGCACCGACAGCGCCTCCGCCGCCGGGACGAGCAGCTCGCCCGCGGCGAACCAGTGCCAGAGGGTGTCCGCCAACCGGGTGCGCCGGCGCCGGTCGTAGTCGAGGACCGGTCCGAGGTGACGGTCCACGATCTCCCGTGCCGTCGTCCCGGTCCGGTCCCGGATCACCGCGCCGACCGCGCCGAGGGACGCGTAGTCCGCGTGCCCGGCGGTCCGGCCGAGCGCCCGCGCCGCGGCGGCGACGTCGGTGGCCTCGGAGTGCGCGCGGCGCAGGTCGGCGGGCCCACCGGTCGGGCTGTACGCGGTGCCGACGAGCGCCGTCACACCGGCCGCGGCCAGGCCGTCCGCGACCGCAGCGGCGGGGCGGGGACCGGCGTCGCAGGCCCTGGTCGCACGGCCGCCGGCGATGACGCAGACGTGTCCGTCGTGCACCGACACCAGCCAGCGGCCCGCGCCGTCGAGCGACCGGACCGTCCGTGCCGCCGAGACGGCGGAGGCCGGGTCCACGTCGAGGACGAGCACGGTGGCCGGTGCGTCCGGCGAGACGCCGTAGTGCGCCAGCCGGGACCCCAGGGTCGGCCGGGGCGGGACGCGGCTGTCGACGATCTCCTCGACCAGGGTGGTCTGGGCGGCCTCGTCGGCCTCGGCCAGCGCCCGCTCGACGAGCAGCGCGACCGTGACGAACGCCGACGCGTGGGCGAGGCGGGCGACCGCGTCGTCGTCGGCGCCCTCCATCACCAGCGTCGCAAGGTGCTCCCCGGCCGTGGTGATCGCGAGCAGCGCGTAGGTCCCGCCGCCGGGCAGGTGTGCGATCGCGACGCCGCCGCCCTGCTGGGAGGTCCGCACCGCGGAGCGCAGCCGCCAGCCGGCCAGCTCCTCCGGCGTGAGCAACCGGCGTCCCATCCGCAGCGCACCGGTCGGGTCGTGCAGCGACAGCGGGTGGCCGACCGAGTCGGCGAGGACCGCGAAGACGCCGGCGGCCTCGGCCGTGGAACCCGCCATGGCCCCCATCAGGCGTTCGTCGAGCTGCAGCAGGTGTTCCAGGCGGAGCCGGGCCCCGGGGTCGGAGCCGTCGTCGCGGGTCGTGCGCAGCCGCCGGATCTCCTCGCCGCGGCGGGTCTGCTCGAGCGCGACCGCGGCCTGCACGGCCATGTGCTCGAGCGCGCTGCGGGCCGCCGGCCCGAGCGTGCGGGGTGCGCGGTGGGCGACCAGCAGGGCCCCGACGACCCGGCCGCCGAGGCGCATCGGGGCGCCCGCGATCGCCCGGACGCCCTCGCCGCGGACGATCACGTCGATGCCGGACAGGTGGTTCAGCGACCGGTCGGCGAGGTAGTCCGCGGTCGCGACGGTCTCCGCGCCGGCGGCCGCCCGCCCGAGGATGCCGGTGCCGAACGGCATCCGGATCGCCCGGTACTCGGGGGTGCGCACGCCGTCGGTCAGCTGGATGTAGGTCGTGCCGGAGTGCAGGTCGTTGAGGCTGAAGTAGGCCATGTCCGCGGCGAGCAGCTGGCGGGTGCGGCGCAGGATCGCACCGAGCATCACCTCCCGGTCGCCCACGTTGGCGAGATCGAGCGCGGTCTCCCCGATCGCGCGCAGGAGCTCGTCCTGGCTCGGCTCGGGGAACGGCGGAGCCGGTTTCATGCGACCGACCTTATGTGTCTCCGCGCCATGTTCTGAGATCAAATCAGGCGCACACGGCCATGGACGGCCGGTCGTACCTTCCCGAGACTGTCTCCGAAACGAGCCGCCAGACCCTCCGACGACGAAGGGACTCCCCATGGCCACGGCGAACAAGCTCAGCGTCATCCCCTGCGGGGCGATGCACGCCAACCTCCCGTTCCTGCTCCTCAAGCCCGGTGTCAGCATCAAGCCACGGTCGGAGAAGGACGCACCGGTCGACTGGGTCGAGGTCCCGACGCACTGCGTCCTGGTCGAGACGGACGAGGGCAAGCTGCTGTGGGACACCAGCTGCCCGTCGGACTGGGAGACCCGGTGGGCACCGACCGGCCTGCAGGAGTTCTTCCCCTACGACGCCGTCGCCGACGACGAGTACCTCGACGAGCAGCTGCACAAGATGGGCGTCGGGCTCGACGAGATCGACTACGTGGTCCTGTCGCACCTGCACTTCGACCATGCCGGCAACGCGCAGATGTTCGCGAACACGAACGCGAAGATGATCTGCTCGGACAAGGAGAAGGAGTTCGCGCTGGGCTTCGAGGGCCCGTTCAACGGCGCCCACCTCAAGGCCGACTACGAGGGCATCGACTGGGAGATCGTCTCCGGCGACGTCGAGCTGCTCCCCGGCGTGAGCATGATCCAGACCCCGGGGCACACCCCCGGCTGCATGTCGATGCGCGTCGACCTGCCCGACACCGGAACGATGATCTTCACCTCGGACGCGGTCTACATGGGGGAGAGCTACGGCCCGCCCCCGGCGCCCGCCGCGATCGTCAACAACCTGGAGGACTGGTTCTCCTCGGTGGAGAAGCTGCGCGGCATCCAGGAGCAGACGGACGCGACGATGGTGTTCGGCCACGACGCCGAGCAGATCCACCAGCTGCGCAAGGCACCTGAGGGGTCGTACACCTGATGACGTCCGCGGTTCCCGAGCTCACCGAGGAGACGATCTTCACCTGGGGTGCGCCCCCGCTGAAGTTCGGCGCCGGCGCGATCGACGAGGTCGGCTTCGACCTGTCGGCCTACGGCGTGTCGCGGGTCCTGATCGTCACCGACCGCGGCGTGAACGCGCTGGGCGCACCGCAGCGCGTGGCCGACAACCTGTCCCGCTACGGCATCGAGTCCGAGATCTTCGACGACGTGCACGTCGAGCCGACCGACGACTCGATGAACAAGGCGACCGAGTACGCCCGCGCCCAGGGCCCGTGGGACGGCTTCGTCGCGATCGGCGGCGGCTCGGCCATCGACACCGCCAAGGCGATCAACCTGCTCACCAGCCACCCCGGCGAGCTGATGGACTACATCAACAAGCCGATCGGCGGCGCGAAGGTGCCCCCGGGACAGCTCAAGCCGCTGATCGCCGTCCCGACGACGGCGGGCACCGGTTCCGAGTCGACGGCGATGTGCGTGCTGGACATCCTCTCGATGCGGGTCAAGACCGGGATCAGCCACTGGCGGTTGCGCCCGACCCTGGCCGTCATCGACCCGCTGCTGACGATGACGCTGCCGCCGCAGGTCACCGCGGCGTCCGGGATGGACATCACCTGCCACGCGGTGGAGAGCTACACGGCGCGCTACTACACGACCTTCGACCGCCGCAGGCCCGAGGAGCGGGTCACCTACTGTGGCTCCAACCCGGTGTCGGACCTGTGGTGCGAGAAGGCGATGGCGCTGCTCGCCAGGTCCTTCCGCACCGCGGTCGAGCGCGGCGCCGAGGACGTCGAGGCCCGCTCGGACATGATGATGGCCGCGACGTTCGCGGGCATGGGCTTCGGCAACTCCGGGGTGCACATCCCGCACGCCAACGCGTACCCGATCGCCGGGATGGTCAAGGACTACCGGCCGCAGGGTTACCGGGTGGACGAGCCGATGGTCCCGCACGGGGAGTCCGTGTCGCTGACGGCGCCGGAGGCCTTCCGGTTCTCGTTCGAGTCCGCACCGGAGCGGCACCTGCGGGCCGCGGAGCTGCTGGACCCGCGGGCGGATCGGATGAACGACCCGCGCGAGCAGCTGCCGGGGGTCCTGACCCGGTTGATGCGCGACATCGGCATCCCCAACGGGATCGGCGGCGTCGGCTACACCGAGGCCGACGTGCCGGATCTCGTCCCCGGGACGATGAAGCAGCAGCGGCTGCTGGCCACGTGCCCGCGGATGCCGACCGAGGACGACATCGCCGACATCCTCACGAAGTCCGTGCAGAACTGGTGACCGCCGCGGCCGGCGGGCCCCCGGGCCCCCGGGCCCCCGGGCCGCCGGCCGCCCCGATCGAGAGCAGCGCGATGCCGATCTACGTCTTCCGGTGCGGGTGCGGAGCCCGTTTCGAACACCTCGCCTCGATGGCGGACCCCCACACCCCGCCGTGCCCGGTGTGCGGGGACGGGGCGACCAGCAAGGTCCCGGCCGGGTTCGCGCTCGGCGGTCAGGCCAGCCCCGGCCTGTCGAAGGACGAGATGCCCCAGACCTGGCGCGGTGTCTACGACGGCAACGCCGAGTACATCGACTCGATGCGCCGGACCTGGGAGCGGCGACGCCGGCTGGAGGAGAAGTACCCGGAGATCGCCGGGGACCAGCGGCCGATCCTGGCGCACGAGGGCAAGTACCACGACGCGCCGCTGCGGGCCGGTGACATCCAGCTGGGTGGCACCGCGCCGATGCCGGGTGCGGGCGTCGCGGCGAAGCACGGCCACGGACACGGCCACGGCCATGGGCACGGCCACGGGCACAGCCACGGCCATGGACACGGTCACGGCCACAGCCACGGCACCGGGCCCGCGACGGGCGGGGCCGGCACCGCGACCGAGGACTGACTGCCCGCGACCGAGGACCGGGGGCTGAGGGCTGAGGGCGGGGTCAGCGCGGCAGGCCGGAGGCCCGCCAGGCACCGGGGCCGGCGTGCAGCGAGGCCCGGAGCTGGGCCGCCGGGTGCGACCACAGGTCCGGCTCCGCCGGCGGGGCCGGCTCGTCACTCCCGGCGCTCGCCATCGCCGCGACGGCGACGGTGAGCGCGGCGAGCTCGTGGTCGTCCGGGGTGCCCCGCACGACCCGGAACAGCGCCCGCCGCTGCTCCGGGGTGGCCCGTTTCTCGTCGGCGGCCGTCACAGCGGGATGTTCCCGTGCTTGCGGGTGGGGCCCTGCTCCCGCTTGGTGGCCAGCATCCGCAGCGCCCGGCCGACGTAGCCGCGGGTGTGCGACGGCGGCACCACCGCGTCGATGTAGCCCCGGTCGGCGGCGATGTAGGGGTTGCAGAGGGTGTCCTCGTACTCCTGCTGCAGCTCGGCGCGCCGGGCCGCGAGCTCGTCACCCTCGAGGCCCTTCAGCTCCTTGCGGTAGAGGATCGACACCGCGCCCTGCGCGCCGGTGACCGCGATCTGCGCGGTCGGCCAGGCGATGTTCACGTCGGCGCCCAGGTGCTTGGACCCCATGACGTCGTACGCGCCGCCGTAGGCCTTCCGGGTGATCACGGTGACCTTCGGGACGGTGGCCTCGGCGTAGGCGTAGATCAGCTTCGCGCCGCGGCGGATGATGCCGTTCCACTCCTGGTCGGTGCCGGGCAGGAACCCGGGGACGTCGACGAAGGTCAGCACCGGGATGTTGAACGCGTCGCAGGTCCGCACGAACCGGGCGGCCTTCTCCGAGGCGTCGATGTCGAGGCAGCCGGCAAACTGGGTCGGCTGGTTCGCGACGATGCCGACGCTGCGGCCCTCGACCCGGGCGTAGCCGATCACGATGTTCGGCGCCCACAGCTCCTGGACCTCGAGGAAGTCCTCGTCGTCGACCACCCGGTTGATGACCTCGCGGATGTCGTACGGGGTGTTCGGCGAGTCCGGGATGATCGTGTCGAGCTCGCGGTCGGTGTCGGTGATGCCGTCGGTGATCGAGCCGGCCACCGGCTCCGAGGGCGGGAACGCCGGCGGCTCGGACAGGTTGTTCGACGGCAGGAAGCTCAGCAGCTGCTTGACGTAGTCGAGCGCGTCCGACTCGTCGCCGGCCAGGTAGTGCGCCACGCCCGACTTCGAGTTGTGCGCCCGGCCGCCGCCGAGCTCCTCCATGTCGACGTCCTCACCGGTGACCGTCTTGATGACGTCCGGACCGGTGATGAACATGTGGCTCGTCTCGTCGACCATCACCGTGAAGTCGGTGATCGCGGGCGAGTAGACGGCGCCGCCCGCGCACGGGCCCATGATCAGCGAGATCTGCGGGACCACCCCGGAGCTCTGCACGTTGCGCAGGAAGATCTCGCCGTAGAGGCCGAGGGCGACCACGCCCTCCTGGATCCGGGCGCCGCCGCCGTCGTTGATCCCGATCACCGGGCAGCCGATCTTGGCGGCCACGTCCATGACCTTGACGATCTTCTCGCCGTACACCTCGCCGAGCGCCCCGCCGAAGACCGTCGCGTCCTGCGAGAACAGCGCGACCGGGCGGCCGTCGATGGTGCCGGTGCCGGTGACGACGCCGTCGCCGAAGGGCCGCTTCTCCTGCATCCCGAAGTTCGTCGAGCGGTGCCGGGTCAGCGCGTCCAGCTCGACGAAGGACCCGGGGTCCAGGAGCGCCTCGATGCGCTCCCGGGCGGTCTGCCGGCCCTTCGCGTGCTGGCGCTCGACGGCCGCCGCCGAACCGGCGTGGATCGCGTCGTCGAAACGCTGGTACAGGTCGGCGAGCTTGCCCGCGGTGGTGTGGATGTCGGGCTGCTGGCCCGGGGCGTCCTCACCGTCCGGGGTCGCCATCGGCTCCGTTGCGGCGCTCATGGACCCGGACTCTAACCCGCGAGTAGCCCCTCGGCGGCCGTGACGTCCGCCGCAGCGCACCGTCCGGGCACGGAGTCGTTACCGATCCGCGGCCGGTCCGCGGGCCGGGCTCCGGCCGGGTGCCGTTACGGTGCGCGGTGATGACGACCGGGACCAGCTCCGAGCCGGACGGGCGGGACGAGGACGACGCCCCGCTGGACGTGTACGCCCTGCGCACCGAGGTGCTCCGGCCGGCAGGCGGCTGGACGGCGCTCGACGTCGTCGCCTCCACCGGCTCCACCAACGCCGACCTGCTCGCCGAGGCCGCCCGCGGGGCGCCGGACCGGTCGGTGCTGATCGCCGAGGAGCAGGTCCGCGGCCGGGGCCGGCTCGACCGGACCTGGACGTCCCGGCGCGGGGCGGCGCTCACGATGTCGGTGCTGTGGCGCCCGGAGGGCGTCCCGGCGGACCGGCTGGGCTGGCTGCCGATGCTCGCCGGCGTCGCCGTGGTCGACGCGGTCGCCTCGCTCGCCCCGGACCTCCCGGTGGCGCTGAAGTGGCCGAACGACCTGCTCGCGGGCTCGCCGCTGGGCAAGGCGGCCGGCATCCTCGCCGAGATGACCGCGGTCTCCGGCGGCGGTCCCGGCGTGGTGCTGGGGATCGGGCTGAACGTGTCCACGCCCCCGCACGAGCTGCCGTGGGGCGCGACCGCGCTGGCCGCGCACGGGCTCACCGCCACCCGGGCCGAGGTCGTGGTGGCGCTGCTCACCCACCTCTACCGGAGGGAGGCGCAGTGGCGCGAGTCCGGCGGCGACGCCGACGCCTGCGGCCTGCGCCACGACTACCGCTCCCGCTGCGCCAGCCTCGGTGCCCGGGTCCGGGTGGAGCGCCCGGGCGGGGACCAGCTCGTCGGGATGGCCGAGGACGTGGACCCGCAGGGACGACTGCTGGTTCACCCGGACGGCGGTGAGCGGGTGGCGGTGGCGGCCGGCGACATCATCCACCTCCGCGCCGCCGATCACCCGTAGCGCTGACCTGCACTTTTCGCCCGCGCGTCGGGCGGTGGTCCGGCCGCGGACGCGCCTACCGTGGTGGTATGGCGTTCCCGGACGACGCGCTCGACGACGACGAGCGTGTCGCGCTGCACGGACGCCCGCACTGGCGGCTCTGCCTGCGGCCGGCGGTGGTCCTGCTGCTGGTGGCGGCCCTGGCCGGGTTCGCGGCCGCCGTCGTCCGGCTGCAGGCCTGGGCCCCCTACGCCTGGGTGCTGCTCGCGGTGCTCGCCGCGCTGGCCGCGGCCCGGTGGACGGTGCTGCCGATCGTCCGCTGGCGGTGCTCGCACCTGGTGGTCACGAACCTGCGGTTCCTGGTCCGGGAGGGGGTCGTCGCCCGGGACGGCCTGGACGTCCCGATCGAGCGCATCGACGCCGTCCGGGTCCGTGCGCGGCCGGTCGAGCGGCTGCTCGGCTGCGGCACGCTGCTGCTGGAGGTCGCCGGGGAGCTGCTGCGGTTCGACGACGTCCCGCAGGTCGACCGGGTGCAGGCCCGGCTGCACCGCGAGATCGGGCGGGTCGCCGAGGCCCGGCGCGCCGCCGAGCGGGAGACGCAGCGCACATCCCTGCGGAGGCACGCCGACGGGGCGGTCCGGGGGAGGATCGAGGGGCGACCGCAGCGAGGAGGCACCGGGTCGCCGGAGCGGGCGGTGCCGGAGAGGACCGCGTCATGAGTGGCTTGCCGATGACGGTGCGCGACCCCGACCTGCCGGAGCGCGTCGAGATCTACGAGGTCGGCCCGCGGGACGGCCTGCAGAACGAGAAGAACGTGGTCCCGGTCGAGGTCAAGGCCGAGTTCCTGGACCGGCTCGCCGACGCAGGCCTGCGCACCCTCGAGGCGACCAGCTTCGTGCACCCCCGCTGGGTGCCGCAGCTGGCCGACGCCGCCGAGCTGCTCGCCGTCCTGGACCGGCGCGCCGGCCTCGACTACCCGGTGCTCACCCCGAACGAGCGCGGCCTCGACCGGGCGATCGCGGCCGGCTGCGACCACGTCGCCGTGTTCGCCTCGGCCACCGAGACGTTCGCGAAGCGCAACCTCAACCGGAGCCTCGACGAGCAGTTCGCGATGTTCGAGCCCACCGTGACCCGGGCGGTCCGCGAGGGGCTGCGGGTGCGCGCGTACGTGTCGATGGTCTTCGGCGACCCGTGGGAGGGCGGCGTCGACCCGGCCCAGGCGGCGGCGGTCGGGGCGCGGCTGATGGAGATGGGCTGCGACCAGCTCTCGCTGGGCGACACGATCGGCGTCGCGACCCCGGCGCACGTCGGCGCGGTGCTGGACGCCTGCGCCGGGCGCGGGGTCGGCGTCGACAAGGTCGCGGTGCACTTCCACGACACCTACGGCCAGGCGCTGTCGAACACCCTGGCGGCGCTGCGCCGCGGCGTGACGACCGTCGACGCCAGCGCGGGCGGCCTCGGCGGCTGCCCCTACGCCGGGTCGGCCACCGGCAACCTCGCCACCGAGGACCTCGTCTGGATGCTCGACGGGCTGGGCATCGAGCACGGCGCCGACCTGCGGAAGCTGGTCGACACGAGCGTCTGGATGGCCGGTTGCCTCGGCCGCCCGTCGCCGTCGCGGGTCGTCACCGCGCTGCGCGGGTGACCGGGGCGGGGTGGCGCAGGCCGAACATGCCGGTGAACCGGGACCGGTAGACCAGCCGGTCGTCGGCCACCCGGGTCATCGTGCCGCGCAGCGTGACCAGCCCGAGCTCCGGGCGGCTGCGCGACACCCGGGTGTCCAGCACCTCCATCGCCGCGCGCAGCTCGTCCCCGGCGAACACCGGAGCGGGCCAGGCGACCTCGTCACCGCCGGGGGAGCCGAGCGACGCCGACCGGCTGAGCAGGTGGTCGACGTAGGCCCGCATCCACAGGGCCGCGGTGAACCAGCCGGACGCCGCGATGCCCCCGAACACCGCCTTCCCGGCCTCGGCGTCGAGGTGGAACGGCTGCGGGTCGAACCGGCGGGCGAAGGCGATCATCTCGTCGGCGTCGACGACCGTGCGGCCGAGGTCGAACACCGCGCCCGGGACCAGGTCCTCGAAGTGGATCTCAGCCACCGAGCACCTCCAGCACGCCGTCGTGCAGCAGGCCGTTGCTGGTCAGGGCGTGCCCGCCGGCGTACGTCGGGTGCCCGGCGAGGTCGGTCAGCCGCCCGCCCGCCTCCGCGACGACGGCGGCCGGCGCGGCCAGGTCCCACGGGTTCGCCACGGGCTCCACGGCCACGTCGATCACCCCCTCGGCGACCAGGACGTGCTGCCAGAAGTCGCCGAACGCCCGCGACTCCCAGCAGGCCTCGGTGAGCGCGAGCCAGCCGTCGCGGCCGACCGGCCCGGGCTCGCTGCGGAACGTGTCGGTGTCGGTGGTGGAGACGTAGGCGTCCCCGACCGACTCGACCCCGGACACCGCGATCCGGCGCGGCGTCCCGGACGGCAGGTCGCGTGCCCAGGCCCCGGCGCCGGCCGAACCCCACCAGCGGCGGTGCAGCGCGGGCGCGCTCACCACGCCGACCGTCGGGACGCCGTCGACGACCAGCGCGATCAGGGTCGCCCAGGCCGGCACGCCCCGGGAGAAGTTCTTGGTGCCGTCGATCGGGTCGACCACCCAGCCGCGGCCGCGCACCTCGACGTCGCCACCGCGTTCCTCGCCGAGGATCGGGTCCTGCGGGCGTTCGTGGCCGAGGGCGGCGCGGATCGCGTCCTCGGCGGCGGTGTCGGCGTCGGTCACCGGGGTGCGGTCCGGTTTGCGGGTGACGCGCAGGTCGGACGCGCGGAACCGGGGCAGCGTGATCGCGTCGGCGAGGTCCGCCAGCCGCAGGGCGAGATCGAGATCGCGCGGGTCGGCCGGGGCGTTCTGCTCGGGGCTCACGTCCGGCGAGCATGCCAGCCCGCGTCGGCGCCGCCCCACGCACCCGCCGGTCCTATGCTCGTCGAGATGACCACCGTGGTTCTGGCCGAGGACGACGCGGCGATCGCCGAGCCGCTGTCCCGCGCCCTGCAACGCGAGGGATACGACGTCGAGGTCGTCGCCGACGGTGTCGGCGCGCTCGAGCGCGTCACCGCGGACCCGGTGGACCTGCTCGTGCTCGATCTCGGGCTGCCCGGCATGGACGGTCTCGAGGTGTGCCGGCGGGTCCGCGCCACCCAGGCCGACCTGCCGGTGCTGATGCTCACCGCCCGCACCGACGAGGTCGACTTCGTCGTCGGCCTCGACGCGGGCGCCGACGACTACGTCTCGAAGCCGTTCCGGCTGGCCGAGCTGCTCGCCCGGGTCCGGGCGCTGCTGCGGCGCCGCACCCAGGACGTCGTCGAGGTCGGCGGGCTGCGGATGGAGCTGTCCGGCCGCCGCGTGCTGCTCGACGGCGACGAGGTCACCCTCGCGAACAAGGAGTTCGAGCTGCTGCGGGTGCTGATGAGCCGCGCCGGCCAGGTCGTGACCCGCGAGGAGATCCTGGACGAGGTGTGGGGTGACGCCGACATGAAGTCGTCGAAGACCCTCGACATGCACATGTCCTGGCTGCGCCGCAAGATCGGCGGGGAGAAACGCATCGCCACCGTGCGCGGCGTCGGGTTCCGCTACAACCACACCTGACGACGATGCGCCGCCGGATCCTGGTCTCCACGCTGCTCACCGTCGCGGTGACGGCGCTGTTCCTCGGCGGCCCGCTGGCGCTGGCGACCTGGCAGCTCGTCGAGGACTTCACCCGCGCCGAGCTGACCCAGCGGCTCGAGCAGCTGACCGGGACCCTGGAGGACGCCGGCACGGAGCTGCCCTCGCCGGCGTTCGTGCAGGCCGCGATCCCACCGAACAGCCGGCTCACGATCGAGCTCCCCGACCGGCCGCCGCGGGTGTACGGCGAGCCGGAGGTCGTCGACCCGGTCTCGGAGTCGCTGCCGTTCGGCCCCGGCGGGACGATCACGCTCGCCCAGCCGACCGCCGTCATGCGCGGCCAGCAGACCCAGGTCGTCGGCGTGGTCGTGCTGCTGGTCGGGTTCTCGGTCTCGGTGGGCGCCGGGGTCGCGATCTACACCGCCCGCCGGCTGTCCGACCCGCTGCGGGACCTGGCCGCCCGCGCGGCCCGGCTCGGCGCGGGCGACTTCCGCCGGGCCCCGGCCCGCTACGACATCGCCGAGCTCGACCGCGTCTCCGAGGTGCTCGACTCGTCGGCGACCGCGCTGTCCCAGCTGCTGCAACGGGAACGGTCGCTGGTCGGCGACGTCTCGCACCAGCTCCGCAGCCGGATCACCGCGCTGCAGCTGCGGCTCGACGAGCTCTCCACCCACCGTGACCCGGACGCCCGCCGCGAGGCGCTGGCCGCGCTGGAGCAGACCGAGCGGCTCACCGGCGTCCTCGATGACCTGCTGGAGTCGGCCCGGGCGGCGCGCGCGGTCGGGGCGGAACCGGTGGACCTGGCCGAGGTGCTGGCGGAGACGGCCGAGGAGTGGCGGGCCCCGCTGTCCGCGGCCGGTCGCTCGCTGCGGCTGCGGGTGCCGGACGGGATGTTCGCCCGGGTCACCGAGGCGCGGCTGCGGGAGGCCGTCGGCGCGCTGGTGGACAACGCCCTGCAGCACGGCGAGGGCACCGTGACGATCGCCGCCCGCACCGGGGAGAACGCGCTGCAGGTGGAGGTCTCCGACACCGGCCCGGGGGTGCCGGAGGACCTGGTGGCGCACGTGTTCGACCGCGGGGTGTCGGCACAGTCCTCGACCGGGCTCGGGCTGGCGCTGGCCCGGACGCTGATCGAGGCCGACGGCGGCCGGCTGGAGCTGTCCCGGGCCCGGCCGCCGGTGTTCCGGATCTACCTGCCGGCGGCCCGGACCGACGACGTCGCCGCGACCGCCCCGCCGGCGGACCGGAGCAGCCCGCGCTGAACCGGGCGGGACCGGGTCCGTGCCGCCGGGTGCCGTCGGGTGCCGCCGGGTGTCGCCGGGTCCCTGCAGGCGGCATCCTGGACGGCAGCCGAGACCCGGGAGGAACCATGGCGGCCGAGGACGACCGGGAGCAGGACTCCGGGGGAGACACCTTCGTCGCGCGCCTGCGGGGCCTCACCGACGCGCTGATGGCCGCGACCCGGGCCCCGGCCGAGGCGCTCGAGTCGACGACGCGGTCGTTCCGGCCGGGCGCGCTGCGGCTGCCCCCGATGCCCGGGGCGCTGTCGGCGCAGCAGCTGCGGACGATCGTCGAGGACGTCCGCGCCAAGCGGGCGCAGGTGCAGGCCTTCCGTGCCCAGCTCGAGGTCTTCGACCAGCAGCTCGCCGCGTTCGAGGAGAGCCTGGAACCGCTCGTGGAGTGGAGCCGCAACTGGGCCGACCTGGAGAGGTCCCTGACCGACCTGTGGCCGCGGGGGCTGGGCGGCACCGGCGGGTCCGGTCCGGGGCCGGGCCCGCGGTAGCCGGCGGGTCTCAGCCGTCGGCGGGCGGGGTGACCGGCTGCCGGCGCACGAACTGGTCCGGCCAGACGAACCGGCGGAACGCCCACCAGCGGAACGCCATGCCCACCAGGGTGCCGACGATCTGCCCCGAGACGAAGTCGGCGATCTCCTGGGTGACCAGGGAGACGACCGGCTCCTGCAGCTCGAAGACGTAGCGGGAGACCCACAGCGGTGCCGAGTAGACGCCGACGCCGACCCCGCTGATGAGGAAGAACAGCGCCGCCTCGTGGTGCCGCTCGCGCCCGCCGCGGGTCCGGAACGACCACTCCCGGTTCAGGACGTAGGACACGATCGTCGCCACCAGCACCGCGATCACCTTGGCGGTCACCGGCTTGGTGTCCAGCACGAGGGTCTTCAGGACCAGGAACACCACGGTGTCGATCACCCAGGTGCTCCCGCCGACCATCAGGAACTTGATGAGTTCCCGGTGCTTGATGGCCCGGTCGCGGTACGGCTGGGGGATCCGCGCGAGCGTCGCCTCCACCACCGTCACTCCTGAGATCGTGCCAGATTAGGCTTCCCGTCCTGTGGAGAGGGTTTCGAAGAACGGCATGCCCGTCGTCGGGATGGTCGGCGGGGGCCAGCTCGCGCGGATGACCGCGCAGGCCGCCGTCGCGCTCGGGCAGACGCTGCGGGTGCTCGCCGTGTCGAAGGACGACCCTGCGGCCCGGGTGACCCCCGACCTCGTCGTCGGTGACCCGGACGACGGGGCCGCCCTGCGCGAGCTCGCCACCGGCTGCTCGGCGGTCACCTTCGACCACGAGGGCGTCCCGCAGGAGGTCCTCGCCCCGCTGGCCGAGGCCGGGATCCCGCTGCGCCCGGCGCCGTCGGCCCTCGTGCACGCCCAGGACAAGCTGGTGATGCGGACCCGGCTCGCCGAGATGGGGCTTCCGGTCCCGGCCTTCGCCGCCGTGTCGTCGCCCGCCGACGTGACCGCGTTCGGCGCCGAGCACGGATGGCCGGTCGTGCTCAAGGCCACCCGCGGCGGCTACGACGGCCGCGGCGTCTGGTTCCTCCGCGCGGGCGGGGCCGACACCGACGCGCTGGTCGCGGACCTCCTCGACGCCGGCACCCCGCTGCTGGTGGAGTCCGCGGTCCCGATGACCCGGGAGCTGGCCGCGAGCATCGCCCGGTCGCCGTTCGGGCAGGCGGCGGCCTGGCCGGTGGTGGAGACGCTGCAGGTCGACGGCCAGTGCGCGCGGGTCACCGCGCCCGCGCCGGGCCTGTCCGGCGACGCCGCCGCCCGCGTGCAGGAGCTCGCGCTGCGGATCGCCGAGGAGCTCGACGTCGTCGGGCTGATGACCGTCGAGCTCTTCGAGACCGCCCCGGGCGAGGTCGTCGTCAACGAGCTGGCGATGCGCCCGCACAACTCCGGGCACTGGACGATCGAGGGCTCGGTCACCTCGCAGTTCGAGCAGCACCTGCGCGCGGTGCTCGACTACCCGCTCGGTGCCACCGCGCCGGTCGCGCCGGTCGCCGTCATGGCCAACGTCCTCGGGGCCGCCGAGGAACCGGCGATGTCGATGGACGAGCGGCTGCACCACTGCTTCGCCCGGTTCCCCGACGCGAAGGTGCACCTCTACGCCAAGGACGGCCGCCCCGCCCGCAAGATCGGGCACGTGACCGTGCTGGGATCCTCGGTGGACGCCGTGCGGGAGCGGGCCGAGCTGGCCGCCGGCTGGCTGGCCACGGCGACCTGGGCCGACGGCTGGTCGGCGCACGCGGACGACCCCCGAAAGGACTCCTGATGGCCGGTCCCACCACCGGCGCCCCCCGGGTGGGCGTGATCATGGGCAGCGACTCCGACTGGCCGGTGATGAGCGCCGCCGGTGCGGCGCTGGACGAGTTCGGCCTGCCGTGGGAGGTCGGCGTGTACTCCGCGCACCGGACCCCGCAGCGGATGCTCGACTACGCGGCCTCCGCCGCCGACCGCGGCCTGCAGGCGATCATCGCCGGGGCAGGCGGTGCCGCGCACCTGCCCGGCATGGTCGCGGCGGCGACACCGCTGCCGGTGATCGGTGTCCCGGTGCCGCTGAAGTACCTCGACGGCCTGGACTCGCTGCTGTCGATCGTGCAGATGCCGGCCGGGGTGCCGGTCGCGACCGTCGCCGTCGGCAACGCCCGCAACGCCGGCCTGCTCGCCGTGCGGATCCTGGGCGCCGGGGACGACGCCGTCCGCTCCGCGATGGTCGAGTTCCAGGCCGACCTGGAGCGGTCGGTGCTGGACAAGGACGCCACCCTGCGCACGACCGTCCGCGACGGGGGCTGACGAAATCCCGCTGGCGCACCCCGCGTGACCGTGCGTACCGTGTCGGCACACGGGAAAGGAGGTGGTCCAGCTGATGAGCTACAGGACACGTGAGGTGGCCGTCCGCTAGCACCACGTTCTTCCGCAGCGGCGAGACCGCGCGGAGACGGTCGTGGAAGCCGGTTGTGGTGCCGGCGAATTCCAGACGGTCGACCCGTGATCCCCGGGCCCGAACCTTGTCCGGTTCGGCGTGCGCACCCTCGTGCGGCCCGGGGATCACGCATGTCCGGAGTGCCTGCCGATCCGCGCGCTCCAGCGCGAGGGGTGCATCGTGCTGGCCGATGGTCTCGGGGTCGGTCACCTGCACGTTCTCGCCCTATCCGGGGCGCGATGGTGCTGATCGATGGTGCCGGGTTCGGTGAGGTGCACGTTCTCGCCCGATCCGGGGCAGGTTTGTGCTGATCGAGACCGGCGTGGCGCTCGGGAGGCGCGCTTCGGCCCTTCCCCGGGCGGGAGCGCGCTGATCGACGGTGTCGGGTTCGGTGAGGTGCACGTTCTCGCCCTGCCCGGGGGAGGATCGTGCTGATCGACGGTGCCGGGTTCGGTGACCTGCACGTTGTCGCCGTGCCCTGGGCGGGAAGGTGCTGGTCGACTGTGCGGGATCCGGTGAGGTGCACGTTGTCGCCGTGCTCGGGGCGGGATCGTGCTGATCGACGGTGCCGGGTTCGGTGACCTGCACGTTCTCGCCCTACGTGGGGCGGGTTTGCGCTGATCGACATCACCCCCGGAGCGTCGGGGCGCGCGTTCCGGCCGTCCCCGGGGCGGGAGGGTGCTGATCGACAGGGCTGGAGCGCGGACCGGTGCTGTGGTCGGCACGCCTCCCACGCACGCGGCACGCGGTGTCACCGGCGGGGCGACCTCAGGGCGCCTGCCGGGACCGCTCCCGCTCCAGGGCCCGCGCGGCCTGCTCCAGCCGGCGGGTGACACCCTCCAGGTCCGGTTCGGCGCCGCGCTCGTCGTCGAGCGGGAGCATCGTCGCCACCTTCCGGAAGTGCGCGACGGCGCCGGGAAGGTCGGCGTCCCGCGCCCCGTCGGCCAGCCACTTGCGCAGCGCCTGGTTGTGCGCCGCGACCAGCGCCGCCGCCGTCACCGCGGCCCGCAGCTCGCCGTCCGGCCGCTCCTCGAGGCGCCCGGTGAGCTCGCGGGTGAACAGCCGCCGGTAGTGGTTCACCGAGGCCGCCTCCCGGTCGCGCAGGGCCGGCACCGAGCCGACGAGCGCGAACCGCAGCCGGGCCACCTCGGGGTCGTCGGTGTAGAGGTCGAACACGGTCTCGGCGGCACGCAGTGCCAGTGAGGTCAGCGGCTCGTCGGGATGCGCGCCGGCGAACACCTCCGAGATCCGGGCCAGCCCGCGCTCGTGGTCCGGGGACAGCGCGTCCTCCTTGCCCCGGAAGTAGCGGAAGAACGTCCGCCGGCCCACACCGGCGGCGGCCGCGATGTCGTCGACGGTCGTCTCGTCGTAGCCGCGGTCGGTGAACAGCCGCGCCGCCGCCGCGACCAGGTCCCGCCGGACCTCGGCGCGCCCCTCCGGCGAACGCCCGCGGCGCGTGCTGCTCGACATGGCACGGAGGGTAGCAAGACACGGTGGCGTGTGGCACGGAGTGCCGTTAGCATCGTCGGTATGGACAGCGATTTCGACAGCTACCGGCTCAGCGACGAGCACCAGGCCCTGCGCGAGGCGGTGCGGGACCTGGCGGAGCGTGAGATCGCTCCGCACGCGGCCGACGTCGACGAGCAGGGCCGCTACCCGGTCGAGGCCCGCGCCGCCCTCACCCGGGCGGGCTTCCACGCCGTGCTCGTCCCGGAGGAGTACGGCGGCGAGGGCGCCGACGAGCTGGCCGGCTGCATCGTCATCGAGGAGGTCGCCCGGGTCTGCGCGTCCTCGTCTCTGATCCCCGGCGTGAACGGCCTCGGGCTGACGCCGGTGCTGCTGTCGGCGTCGGACGAGCTGAAGAAGCAGGTCCTGCCCTCGGTGGCCGCCGGCGAGGCGATGTTCAGCTACGCGCTCTCCGAGCGGGAGGCCGGTTCGGACGCCGCCTCGATGCGGACCCGCGCCCGCCGCGACGGCGACGACTGGGTCCTCAACGGCACCAAGTGCTGGATCACCAACGCCGGCGAGTCCACCTGGTACACGGTCATGGCCGTCACCGACCCGGAGAGGAAGGCGAACGGGATCTCCGCGTTCGTCGTGCACAAGGACGACCCGGGCTTCGTCGTGGGCTCGAAGGAGCGCAAGCTCGGCATCCACGGCTCGCCGACCCGCGAGATCCACTTCGAGGACTGCCGCATTCCCGGCGACCGGATCGTCGGCGCCGAGGGCACGGGGTTCAAGACCGCCCTGCGCACCCTCGACCACACCCGCCCCACGATCGGTGCCCAGGCCGTCGGCATCGCCCAGGGCGCCCTCGACATCGCGACCGCGTACCTCAAAGAGCGCAAGCAGTTCGGCAAGAACCTGGCCGAGTTCCAGGGCCTGCAGTTCATGCTCGCCGACATGGCGATGAAGGTCGAGGCCGCCCGCCAGCTGGTCTACGTGGCCGCGTCCCGCGCCGAGCGGAACGAGCCCGACCTGGGCTTCATCTCCTCGGCCGCCAAGTGCTTCGCCTCGGACACCGCGATGCAGGTGACCACGGACGCCGTCCAGCTGCTCGGCGGGGCCGGGTACACCCGCGACTTCCCGGTGGAGCGGATGATGCGCGACGCGAAGATCACGCAAATCTACGAGGGCACCAACCAGATCCAGCGCATGGTGATGGCCCGCAACCTGCTCAAGTAGGCGTGCGCACGACCAGCACCGCCGAGGCCGGGCGGCCGCCGAGCGCCCGGTAGGTGTGCTCGACGTCGCTGGTCCACGCGGTGCCCGCCCCGGTCTCCAGGTCGGTCTCCGCGCCGGCCGGCCCGGCCCGGGCCGCCCCGCGGGTGACCAGCAGGTGCTCGACGACGTGCGGGCCGTGCGCGGCGGAGACGTGCACGGCGCCCGGCGAGAGGGTGAGCGCGTAGACCTCGACGGTGCCCTCGTCACCGGTCGTGGTCTCCAGCAGCCGGGCGGTGATCCCCGGCGAGGCGACCTCGGTGCCCGGCCGGTCGGCGAGCAGCTCCGACAGGGGGAGCTCGAGGGTGTTCGCCAGCGCGTAGAGGGTGGACAGGGTCGGGTTGCGGCTGCCGTTCTCGAGCTCGGACAGCGACCCCTTGCCGATTCCGGCGCGGGCGGCGAGCGCGCCGACCGACAGCCCGCGGGCGGCGCGGGCGGCCCGCAGGCGCCCGCCCACGGCGGCCCGCACGTCGTCCGGCTGCTGCTCCACGGCCCGAGCGTACGGGTCGTTCCGTATACGGAACGCCATGCCGTACGGTTCTGTTTGTGGAACGGTCGTGGACGCAGCCGGCGTCGGTCGGGATCGTCGCCGCGGTCGTCGGTGTCACCAGCTCGTTCGCCGTCGTCCTGGCCGGGCTGGCCGCGGCCGGTGCCGACCCGGCCCAGGCGGCGTCCGGGCTGGTGGTGCTCACCGCGTTGCAGGGCGCCGCGACGGTCTGGCTCAGCCGTCGCTTCCGCCGCCCGCTGACCATCGCCTGGTCGACGCCCGGGGCCGCGCTGCTCGCCTCCACCGGCGCCGTCGCCGGCGGCTGGCCGGCCGTGGTCGGGGCGTTCGTCGTGACCGGTGTGCTGATCGTGCTCACCGGGCTGGTGCGCCCGCTGGGCCGGCTCGTCGGCGCCATCCCGGCGCCGGTCGCGCAGGCGATGCTGGCCGGGGTGCTGCTGCCGCTGTGCCTGGAGCCGGTGCGCGCGCTGGTGGCGCAGCCGTTGCTCGTCGCGCCGATCGTCGTCGTGTGGGTGGCGCTGCAGCGGTTCGCGCCGCGCTGGGCGTCGCCGGCGGCGTTCGGGCTCGCCCTGGCGATCGTCGTGGGGCTCGCCGACGGCTGGTCCTGGCTGCGCCTGCCCGCGGTGACGGTGACGGCGCCGTCGTTCTCGGTCGCGGCCGTCGTCGGCGTCGCGCTGCCGCTCTACGTGGTGACGATGGCCTCGCAGAACGTGCCCGGCATGGCGGTGCTGGCGGCGGCCGGGTTCCGGGTGCCGTGGCGGCACGCGATGGTGCTCACCGGCGCCGGGACCCTGCTCGGCGCCCCCGCCGGCGGGCACGCGATCAACCTCGCGGCGATCACGGCGGCGCTGCCCGCGTCACCGGAGGCCCACCCGGACCCCGCGCGGCGCTGGATCGCCTCGCAGGCCAACGGCTGGGCCTGCCTGGTGCTGGCCCCGCTCGCGACGACGATGGCGGCGCTGATCGCCGCCGCCCCGCCCGGCGTGATCGAGTCGGTCGCCGGGCTGGCGCTGCTCGGGACGTTCGCGGCGGCGCTGGCGGCGGCGTTCGCCGTACCGGACGGCGCGCCGGACGCGGTGGTCGCGCGGGTGCCCGCCGCGGCGACGTTCCTGCTCTCCGCCGCCGGGATCACCGTCGCGGGGATCGGGGCGGCGTTCTGGGGGCTGGTCGCCGGCGTCGTGCTGCACCTGGCCCTTCGCACCTCACGAGCTACAGGATGAACCCGAACAGCGGGCTGTCCGGCGGGATCTGCTCGATGTGCGGCGGGGCCTCCTCCATCCGCTTGAGCAGCGCGGGGAGGTCGTCCGGGGAGCCCAGCTCGAGCCCGACCAGCGCGGGCCCGGTCTCCCGGTTCGAGCGCTTGATGTACTCGAACAGCGTGATGTCGTCGTCCGGGCCGAGCACGTCGTCGAGGAACCGCCGCAGCGCCCCCGGCTCCTGCGGGAACTCGACGAGGAAGTAGTGCTTGCGGCCCTCGAAGACCAGGGCCCGCTCGACGATGTCGGCGTACCGGCTGACGTCGTTGTTCCCGCCGGACAGCAGGCACACGGTGTGCGCGTTGCGCGGGATGTCGAGCTGGTCCAGCGCGGCCGGGGACAGCGCCCCGGCGGGCTCGGCGATGATCCCGTCGGACTGGTAGAGCGCCAGCATCTCGACGCAGATGCGACCCTCGGGCACCGCGACCAGCTCCACGCCCGAGTCGCGGACCACGTCGAACGTGGCGGCGCCGACCTTGCGCACGGCGGCACCGTCGACGAACGGGTCCAGGGTGCCCAGCTCCACCGGCTCGCCCGCGCCGAGCGCGGCGGCCATGCTGGCCGCACCGGCCGGTTCGACGCCGACGATCCGGGTGGCCGGGGCGTGCTCGCGCAGGTAGGTGATCGCCCCGGCGAGCAGCCCGCCGCCGCCGACCGGCACGACGAGCACGTCCGGCGGGTCGGCCAGCTGGGACAGGACCTCCCGGGCGATGGTGCCCTGGCCGGCGACGGTGCGCGGGTCGTCGAACGCCGGGACCTGGGTGGCGCCGGTCGACTCGGCGTCCGCGCGGGCCGCGGCGGCGGCCTCGTCGTAGGTGTTGCCCACGACCCGGATCTCGACGGCGTCGCGGCCCAGCCGGGCGACCCGGTCGCGCTTCTGCCGCGGCGTCGTCCCGGGCAGGTAGACGCGCCCGCGCACGCCGAGCCGCTGGCAGGCGAACGCGACGCCCTGGGCGTGGTTGCCGGCGCTCGCGCACACCACCCCGGCGGCGCGGTCGGCCGCGGGCAGCTGGGCGATCAGGTTGTAGGCGCCGCGGATCTTGTAGGAGCGGACCGGCTGCAGGTCCTCGCGCTTCACCCACACCTCGCCGTGCAGCGCGTCGGAGAGCCGCGGGTTGAGCTGCAGCGGGGTCGGGCCGATCACGGCGCGGAGCCGGGCCGCCGCGTCGTCGACGTCCCGGGCGCTCACCCGGGTGCCGGGCGCAGGGGTGGGGCTGGGGTTCACGGTCGACCAGCGTCTCACGACACCCCGGTGGGCCTCACACCAGGGAGGACAGCCGCACCGTGCAGCGCTCGGTCTCGGCCCGGTGGTCCAGTGCCGCAGCGTCTCCGGAGGGATTCACCACCTGCACCAGCGACGCCCCGGCGGCCAGCACCGCGAGCAGCCCGTCGCGCAGGCCCTCCGCCGAGTCCCAGCCCGCGGTCGACAGCACCCGGTCCCCGGCGGCGATCCCCAGCTCGGGGGCGCGGGCCCGGGCGGCGTCGAGCACCTGCGCGCCGGACGCGCCGTCCCAGGCCGGGGCGTCGCCGTCGACCGGATCCCACGGCACGAACTCGTCGCCGTGCACCCGCACCTCGGTCGCGAAGTCGATCGTCCCGGCCGGGAGCCCGGTCAGGCCGCGGCCGAACGCGTCCAGCGAGAACGCCACGACCGTCGCCGCGCCGGCGGCCAGCGCGGTGTCCAGCCGGGCGGCGTCGACGAGCACGACGTCGGCCGCGGCCGGGTCGCCCACCAGCTCCGCCCCGCAGGACCAGCCGGCCAGCAGCACCGCCGCCGTCTGCCAGTGCGCGGGCAGCAGCACCGCGATCCGGGTGCCGGGCTCGACGTCGCACTCGTCGCGCAGCAGGTTCGCCGCCTTCGCCGTCCAGTTCGCGGTGGTGGTGCCGGACAGCTCCACCCGCTCGCCGGTGGCGTCGTCGTAGTGGGTGAACAGCGGCCGGGCCGCGGCCGCGCCGAGCGCGGGCCCGAGCAGGGCGTCGGTGAGGAACAGGCCGGAGCCGAAGACGGTCGTCATCGCCGGCCGACGCTACCCGGCACCGGGCCCGTTCAGTCGATGCAGGGCACCCCGCCCGCGGTGATCGGTGGGGTGGCCGGGGCCGGGGCCTGCTCCGGCGCGCCCCCCGCCTGCGGTGCCGCGAAGTCGGTGCCGATCAGCACCTGCACCCGTCCCTGCGCGACCCCGTCGGACTGCTCGACGCCGATCCCGCCGAGCGCGTCGGCCACCCGGCGGGCCGCGGCGTCGCCGTCGGCCTGGCTGTAGCGGACGACCGAGGTGGTCCGGTCCGGGGCGTTCCCGATCGCCCCGGGGGTGACCCCGTTCTGCCCGAGGATCGTGGCGACCTGGGCGGCCAGACCGGTCGTCCCGGACCCGTTGCCGACGTCGGCGACGACCGGGGCCGGTGCCGGCGCCGCGGCGGCCTCCGCGGGCGGTGCGGGCTCCGGGTCGGTGTGCCGGGTGACGAACTCCTGGACCGCGCGCGGGTCGGCGCTGAGCACGTCGCCGTGCCCGGTGTCCTCGGTCGGGCCGGTCGGGATGGTGTGGAAGTCCATGTTCCCGGCCGCGATCTGGGACGCCTCCCGGGCGAACCCGAGGACGTCCCAGCCGCTGTCGATGACCACCGACTGCTGCACGACCTCGATCAGCGCCCCCAGCTTCGCCGGGTCGGTCAGCGTGCCCGAGGACAGCACCTTGTTCGCGACCGCGGCGAGGAACACCTGCTGCCGGGTGATCCGGGAGAGGTCGCCGCCGGCGAGCCCGTGCCGCTGCCGGACGAACGCGAGCGCGTCCCCGCCGGAGATCGTCTGCGGGCCGGCCGGGAAGTCCGCCCCGGAGAACGCGTCCCGGGCCGGCGCCTTCAGGCACACCTCGACGCCGCCGATCGCGCGGGTGAGGTTGTAGAAGCCGAGCAGGTTGACCTCGGCGTAGTGGTCGATGCCGAGCCCGGTGAGGTCCTGCACCGCGCCGATCAGCGCCTGCCGGCCGGCCTGCGACGACTCCTGGTCGATCCGCCGGGGGTCGGTCACGCCCTCGGCCGACAGCCGGGAGGCGGCCTCCGCCTTCGTCTGCGGGTAGGCCGCGTTGACCTTGTTGCGGCCCAGGCCGGGGATCCGGACCTCGGTGTCGCGCGGGATCGAGAACGCGGTCGCGCTCGTCCCGTCGGCCGGGACGTGCACGACGATGACCGTGTCGGAGTTCAGGACGCCGGACTCGGCGCCGCTGCGCAGCTGGGCCAGCACCTCGTCGGGGAGCGGGTTGCCCTGCGCGTCGGTCCGGCTGTCGACGCCGACCAGCAGGATGTTCTGCCCGCCGCCCGACGACCCGCCGAAGATCACGTTGGTGGTGGTGATGCCGGCGGTCACGTCCCGGTAGAGGGTCCAGACCGCCCCGGTGAGCAGCACGGTGAGCGCGGACAGCGCGGCGACGACCACCTGGAACCGGTGCAGCCAGCGCCGCCCGGCCGGTGGCCGGGGCGCGGGCCGGTCCCGGGCCGGCGGGCGCGCGGACCGGCGGGCGGCGGCGCGGGCGGCCGCGGCGGGCCGGTCGCGGTCGCTCATGCTCGCCTCACCTCGGAGTCGGTCGGGGCCCGCCGGGCCGGTCGTCGCGCACGGTCGCCGACAGCAGCGTGACCGGCCGGGGACCGGCACGGCACCACCCGGCCGGGTGCCGTGCGGAACCCGGGACGGGGGCCGCGCGTCGGAGTGACCGGGGCTGCCCGGTCGCGTCCAGGGTGCAGCATGCCGGCGACCGGCGCGGGCCCTCGGGGTGTGCGTGTCGGCGGCGTCGCCCGGTGGCCGTACCCCACGGTGACTTGAGGATGACGTGCCGGCCGACCGCGTCGTCGCTGCTCACCCGGCCTTCCGGCGCTGCGGGCGGTCCCGCGCCCCGCGGCCACGATCACGCGGTGTGATCTTCGCGGTCGCGATCGGGGCCGCCCCGGCGGTCCCCGCCGGAGCGGCGCGGATCCGGTCTCGCTAGCGTTCAGCCCGTGCGGGAACGCGTGCAGCCCTACGGCGACGAGCTCGCCGTCGTGACGGTGACCTACTCGCCGGGCCGCACCCTGGACACGTTCCTGGACTCGCTGGCCGGCGCGACCACCCGGACCGACGTGCCCGTCGTGCTGGCGGACAACGGCTCGGTCGACGGGGCGCCGGAGCGGGCCGCCGCACAGCGCCCGGAGGTCACCTTCCTGCCGATCGGCGAGAACGTCGGCTACGGCGCCGCCGCGAACCGCGGGGTCGCCGCCCTGGACGCGGCCTACGGCTGGGTCGTCGTCGCGAACCCGGACCTGGAATGGGGCCGCGGCGCGCTGGACACCCTGCTCGACGCGGGTCGCCGGCACCCGCGGGCCGGGGCGCTCGGGCCGCTGATCCGGGAGCCGTCCGGTGCGGTCTACCCGTCGGCCCGGGAGCTGCCGTCGCTGGTCGCGGGCGCCGGGCACGCCGCGCTGGGCCCGGTCTGGCCGGACAACCCGTGGACGGCCGCCTACCGCCGCAGCCGCGAGGACCTCACCGAGCGGGCGGCCGGGTGGCTGTCCGGGTCGTGCCTGCTGCTGCGCCGGGCCGCGTTCGACTCGGTCGACGGGTTCGACCCGCGCTACTTCATGTACTTCGAGGACGTCGACCTGGGGGACCGCCTCGCCCGCGCGGGCTGGCGGAACGTCTACGTACCCTCGGCCGAGGTGGTGCACGTGGGCGGGGCGTCCACGGGGAAGCCGGAGGTGTCGGCGCGGATGCGCGCCGAGCACCACCGCAGCGCCTACCGCTACCTGGCGGACCGGAATCCCGGGCCGCTCCGCGCGCCGCTGCGGGCCGCGCTGCGGGCCGGTCTGGCCGTCCGCTCCGGGCTGGCGGCCCGGGCGGGCTGACCGGACGCGAGACGACGAGTGAACACCTGAGGGGGAACCGCGTTGCAGGACGTCGAGGCGGTCGTGCTGGTCGGGGGCAAGGGCACCCGGCTGCGGCCACTGACCCTGTCGGCGCCCAAGCCGATGCTGCCGACCGCGGGGGTGCCGTTCCTGGCGCACCTGCTGTCCCGGATCCGGGAGGCCGGGATCCGGCGGGCCGTGCTGGGCACCAGCTACCTGGCCTCGACCTTCGAGGAGCACTTCGGGGACGGGTCGGCGCTGGGCCTGGACCTGACCTACGTGACCGAGACCGAGCCGCTGGGCACCGGCGGCGGCATCCGCAACGTGGCGCAGAAGCTCTCCGCCGACCACGTGATGATCTTCAACGGTGACGTGCTCGCCGGCACCGACCTGAAGGCCGTCGCCGACACCCACCGCGGCTCGGGTGCGGACGTCACGCTGCACCTGGTGCGGGTGCAGAACCCGCGGGCGTTCGGCTGCGTGCCCACCGACGCGTCCGGACGGGTGCTCGAGTTCCTGGAGAAGACCGAGGACCCGCCCACCGACCAGATCAACGCCGGCTGCTACGTCTTCCGGCGCGAGGTCATCGACACCATCCCGCAGGGCCGCCCGGTGTCGGTGGAACGCGAGACGTTCCCCGGCCTGCTGGCCTCCGGCGCGCACGTCCAGGGGCACGTCGACGTCGCGTACTGGCGGGACATGGGAACCCCGGGCGACCTGGTGCACGGCTCGGCCGACCTCGTGCGGGGGGTCGCACCGTCGGCGGCCCTGCCCGGCCCGACCGGCGAGGCGATGATCCTCGACGGCGCCGAGGTGGCCGCGGACGCGTTCGTGTTCGGCGGGACCACCGTCGGACACGGCGCCCGGATCGGCTCCGGAGCGAAGGTCGAGGGCTCCATGCTGTTCGACGGTGCCGTCGTCGGCGCCGGCGCGGTCGTGGTGAGCTCGGTGATCGGCGCGGGCGCGGTCGTCGAGGAGGGCGCGAGCGTGCGGGACACCGTCGTCGGCGACCGGGCGGTGATCGGCGCGCACTGCGAGCTGCGGCACGACATGCGGGTCTGGCCGGACGTCACGCTGCCGCCGCACGGGGTCCGGTTCTCGCCGGACGTGTGAGCCGGTGCTCGACCGGGAGTGGCGGCCGCCGTACCCGCTCGACCTGTACGGCGTCCTGTCCCCGCTGCGCCGCGGCCGCGGCGACCCGACCTGGCGGACCGTCGGGGAGGGCGGCGTGATCTGGCGGGTGTCGACGACGCCCGAGGGCCCCGCGACCGTCGCGATCCGCCGCCGCTCCGGTGGGGGGACGCACGGGACGGTCCGCGCCACCGGCTGGGGCCCCGGCGCGGCCCGGGAGATCGACCGGCTGCCGTCCCTGCTCGGCGCCGACGACGACCCGGCCGGGTTCGTGGCGCACCACCCGGTCGTCGCCGACGCGGTGCACCGCCGCCCCGGCCTGCGGCTCGGCGCCAGCGGCCGGGTGTGGGACACGCTGCTGCCGGCCGTCCTGGAGCAGAAGGTCACCGGGACCGAGGCCCGGCGCTCGTTCCGCGAGCTCGCGTGGCGGTTCGGTGATCCCGCGCCCGGCCCGGCCGGGATCGTCCCGGACGGCATGCGGGTCCCGCCCACCCCCGAGCAGGTCCGGGCGATCCCGGACTGGGAGTGGCACCGGGCCGGCGTCGACCACGCGCGGCGGTCCGCGATCCTCAACGCCGCCGTCGTCGCGCACCGCCTGGAACGCGCGGCCGAGCTGGGCGGCGAGGCCGGACGGGAGCTCCTGCGGCGGGTCCCCGGGATCGGGGTGTGGACGGCGGCCGAGGTCGCCCAGCGGGTGTGGGGCGACCCGGACGCGGTCAGCTTCGGCGACTTCCACATCCCGAACACCGTGGGCTGGGCGCTGCTGGGCCACGACCTCGACGACGCCGGCCTGCTGGAGGTGCTGCGCCCGTACGCCCCGCAGCGGCAGCGGGCCGTGCGCTACATCGAGGCCTCCGGGTTCCGGCGGCCCCGGTTCGGCCCCCGGTTCTCCCCGCGCGACCACCGCGCCATCTGAGCGTCGTAGGGTCGTCGGCTGTGAAGGTCACCGTTCTGGTCGGCGGGGTCGGCGGGGCCCGCTTCCTGCAAGGCGTCAAGGCCGCCCTCGGCCTGCCCGCGGTCGGACCCGGGTGGGAGGGGGATGTCGACGACCACCCGCACCAGGTGGACGCCGTGGTCAACGTCGGCGACGACATCTGGCTGCACGGCCTGCGGGTGTGCCCGGACCTCGACACCTGCATGTACACCCTCGGCGGCGGGATCGACACCGCGAAGGGGTGGGGCCGGTCCGGCGAGACCTGGTCGATCCGGGAGGAGCTGGAGGCCTACGAGGCCGAGCCCACCTGGTTCGGCCTCGGCGACCGCGACGTCGCCACCCACCTGGTCCGCACCCGCATGCTGCGGGCCGGGTACCCGCTGTCCCAGGTCACCGAGGCGCTCTGCCACCGCTGGCGGCCCGGGGTCCGGCTGCTGCCCGCCACCGACGACCGGGTCGAGACCCACGTGGTGATCGACAACCCGGACGCGCCGGCCGACGACGAGGCCGCGCCGCAGGTCGCCGTCCACTTCCAGGAGTGGTGGATCCGGCACCGCGCCGAGCCCAAGGCCTACCGGTTCGCCTCGGTGGGCGCCGACCAGGCCGGGATCCTCCCGGACGCGCGGGCCTCGATCGCCGGCGCCGACGTCGTGCTGGTCGCCCCGTCCAACCCGGTCGTGTCCATCGGCACGATCGTGTCGGTCCCCGGTGTGGCGCAGGCACTCGCCGCGACCCCCGCGCCGGTCGTCGGGCTGTCCCCGATCGTCGGCGGGGCTCCGGTCCGCGGGATGGCCGACCGGTGCCTGACCGCGATCGGCGTCGAGACCAGCGCGGAGGGGGTGGGCCGGCACTACGGCGGCCGCGGCGAGGGCGGGCTGCTCGACGGCTACCTCGTGCACACCGGCGACACCGCGACCGTGCCCGGCGCGACCGTCCGCGAGGTGCCGCTGCTGATGACCGGCACCGAGGCCACCGCCGCCATGGCCCGGGCCGCGTTCGACCTGGCGGGCGTGCGTGTCGACTGAGTTCCCCGACCACGCGGCGTCCGGCCTGGAGATCGTCGCGGTCCCCGGGCTGCCCGAGTTCCGTCCCGGCGACGACCTCACCGCCGCGCTGGCCGAGCACCTGCCCTGGCTCGCCGACGGCGACGTCCTCGTCGTGACCAGCAAGGTGTTCTCCAAGGTCGAGGGACGCCTGGTCCCGGCCCCGGCCGACGAGCAGGAACGCGACGCGCTGCGCCGCAGCCTGGTCGACGGCGAGACCGAGCGGATCCTGGCCCGGCGCGGGAAGACCGTGATCGTCGCGGGGAAGCTCGGCGTCGTGCAGGCGGCCGCCGGGGTGGACGGGTCGAACGTGCGCCGCGACGAGCTCGCCCTGCTGCCCGCCGACCCGGACGCCTCCGCCGCCGCCCTCCGGGACGGGCTGCGCGACCGGCTCGGCGTGACGGTCGGCGTCGTCGTCACCGACACCCTGGGCCGGACCTGGCGGGTCGGGCAGACCGACGTCGCCATCGGCTCGGCCGGGGTGCCGGTGCTGCACCGCTACGGCGGCGCGGTCGACGCCCAGGGCAACGACCTGCTCGTCACCGAGATCGCGGTCGCCGACGAGCTCGCCGCGGCCGCGGACCTGGTGAAGGGCAAGCTCGGCGGGGTGCCGGTGGCCGTCGTGCGCGGCATGCGCCTCGACGACGACGGCAGCACCGCCCGCGACCTCGTCCGGCCGCTCGAGGACGACCTGTTCTGGCTCGGCACGGACGAGGCGATCGCGCGAGGCCGCCGGGAGGCGGTGCTGCTGCGGCGCAGCACCCGCTCGTTCGCCGCCGACCCGGTCGACCCGGAGGCCCTGCGCCGCGCCGTGGGCACCGCGCTCACCGCGCCCGCCCCGCACCACAGCACCCCGTTCCGGTTCGTGTGGCTGCGCGACCCGGAGCGCCGGGCCGCCGTGCTGGACGCGCTGCGGGCACGCTGGCGGGCCGACCTCGCCGCCGACGGCCGCCCGGCCGACGAGATCGAACGCCGCCTGGCGCGCGGGGACCTGCTGCGCCGGGCCCCGGAGCTGGTGCTGGCGTTCCGGTCCCGCGAGGGCATGCACGCCTACGGCGACGCCCGGGACGCGGCCGAGCGGGACATGTTCACCGTCGCCGGAGGGGCCGCGGTCCAGGCGCTGCTGGTGGCGTTGGCCGCGGAGGGGCTCGCGTCCTGCTGGGTCGGGTCGACGATCTTCGCGCCGGACGTGGCGCGGGCCGCACTGGACCTGCCCGCGGACTGGGAGGCCCTCGGCGCGGTGGCGGTCGGGGTGCCCGCGGAACCGCTGGAGCCCCGCGCGCCCCGCGACCCGCACGACGGCCTGATCGAGCTCTGACGGGGGCCGTGCGGAGCCGCGGGCCGGGGTGGTGCGCAGAGGTGAGCAGAGCAGAGGAGGCACGGTGGTAGCTGCGGCGACGGCGGCGCGGGAGCTCGGCGCGTGGGACCCGGAGGGCGAGGACCAGCGTGCGCTCAAGCACGCCCTGCTGGCCTTCCTCGACACCCGCCCGGACGACGCGTGCGACCGGTCCTGCGTGCCCGGTCACCTGACCGCGTCCGCGCTGGTCCTCGACGCCGACGGCACGCACACGCTGCTCACCCTGCACCCCCGGGTGGGCCGCTGGGTGCAGCTCGGCGGCCACTGCGAGCCCCGCGACGAGAGCCTGCGCGCGGCGGCGCTGCGGGAGGCGACCGAGGAGTCCGGCATCGCCGGGCTGGAGATCGGCGAGCACCCGCTGCACGTCGACGTCCACCCGGTCACCTGCTCGCTCGGCGTCCCGACCCGGCACCTCGACGTCCGCTACCTGGTCCGCGCCCCGACCGGCGCGCAGCCGCGGATCAGCGACGAGTCGCTCGACCTGCGGTGGTGGCCGGTCGACGGGCTGCCCGGCGACGGCGACACCCTCGCCGCGATGGTGGCCGCGGCTAGAGGTTCTGCCAGAAGAACAGTGCTCTGAACCCCTGCCCGGCCAGCCGGGCGTCCCCGCCGGCGAGCGTGTAGAGGATCTGCGTCCCGGCGAAGAACAGCGTGCTGACCCCCGGCACGAACAGCAGCAGCGCCAGCAGCGCCAGCGGGGCCCACGGCCGGACCCGCTCACCGAACCGTTGCGCCGGCACCGGCAGGTACGGCTCCAGCGCGCCCCAGCCGTCCAGCCCGGGCACCGGGAGCATGTTCAGCACGAAGGCGACGATCTGGAACAGGGCCAGCGCCGACAGCCCGGCCGCGACCGGTGTCGGCATGGCGGGGAACACGCCCACGACGACGATCAGCACGATCCCGAGCACGAGGTTGGCCACCGGCCCGGCCATCGAGACCGCGCTCCGCCGGGCCCGGGACCGCAGCGCCCACTGGTTGATCCACACGGCCCCGCCGGGAAGCGGCAGCCCACCGACCAGCAGAATGATCAGCGGGAGCACGAGGGACAGCCCGGGATCGGTGTAGCGGCGGACGTCGAGGGTCAGGTAGCCCTTCGCGGCCACCGACGTGTCGCCGCCGCGGTAGGCCGTGATCGCGTGGCCGAACTCGTGCAGGCAGAGCGACACGGCCCAGCCGGCCAGCACGATCACGAAGACCCCGGCGACGGCCATCGCCTCGGAGCGGGCGGGTACCGCGGCCGCGGCGAGCACGCCCCCGAGCACGGTGACGCCGACGAGGAGCAGGAACCACGGGCTGACGCGGCGGGTGAGGGCTGGCACGTACCCATCCTCCCCGACGGCCTAAACACAGCGACGTGGGCCTTCACTCGTTCGGCAGAGCCGGCTTGCACCGAGCGAACGTCAGCGCTGTACTTACAGCGGTGTCATTCGCCGGTGCATTGCGGGGAGGTGGGCGAGTGGACGACGTCGAGGGATTCATGCGGATGCTGCGGCCGGCGGTGGCCGAGGGGGCACTGCAGCCGGTCACCGAGGATCACGACCGGGTGGCGCAGGTACTGGATCTGAAGAATCTGCTGCTGGACGAGGCATCCGGGGACGAGGTGCCGGACTGGCAGGAGCGCGCGCTGTGTGCGCAGACCGACCCGGAGGCGTTCTTCCCGGAGAAGGGCGGCTCCACGCGGGAGGCCAAGCGCATCTGCGCCGGGTGCGAGGTGCGGGCCGAGTGCCTGGACTACGCGCTGGCCCAGGACGAGCGGTTCGGGATCTGGGGCGGGCTGTCCGAGCGGGAGCGGCGCCGGCTGCGCCGCGCCGCGGTGTAGTGCCCCGTCACGCAACGTTCGGCACGGAACTCGGCGGCCCAGGCGCCCGCCGGCGGCGTTGCCGACCGGGCCGAGTACGCCCGGTACTGGGCCCGGCCGGCGCCTTGCCGGCGAACCCCTGGATCCACCGATTTCCGCACCGACGTTGCGTGACGGGGCACTAGCCCGGACGGGGGACGAGCCACGGACGCCCGGGGTGCCGACAGGCGCCCCGGGCGTCGTCGTGTGCGGGCCCGGCCCGTCAGCCGCCGTCGACGGCGTCGGGCTCGATGTTGAGGTACTCGGCGACCTGCTCGACGAGGACCTCGTGCACGAGGTCGGCGAGGTCCTCGCCGTTGCGGGCGCGCGCCTCGAGCGGGCGCCGGTAGAGCACGATCCGGGCCCGGGTCGGCAGCCCGGCGGAGTCGACCCCGGCCGGCACCAGGTGCGCCAGCGGCACGCCGACGTCGGCCAGCACCCCGGCACCCCACACGACCTCGTCCGGCGACGTCCGGTCGACGGCCGGCACGTCGTCGACGGCCAGGTCCACATCGGCCAGCTCCGGCCCCCAGCGGGCCTCGATCGGTTCGAGGGCCTCGAGGACCTTCGCGTCGAAGCGTTCGGCCCGGGTCCGGAACGCGGGTGTGGTCACCGGGTACATCAACCCGCGCAGGCCCCGGCCGCGGCGGTCCCGGCGGCGGGGGGTACGGCGCAGCAGGCGGTTCGCGGTGGACACCCGGGCATTCTAGGCCGGATGCCCCGGTGAGCCGAGCCGCGACGGGCCCCGGCCGGACGACGGCTCCACCACGGGTGCGCGTCGCAGTACGGAGGACGGACGGGTACGGGCTATCGTCCCCGGTGTGTTGAGTGTGCGGAGATGTTCACGGACGGGCTGCACCGAGCTCGCCGTCGCCACGCTCACCTACGTCTACGCCGACTCCACCGCGGTCGTCGGCCCGCTGGCCACGCAGCCCGAACCGCACTCCTACGACCTGTGCACCGCGCACGCGCACAACCTCACCGCGCCCCGCGGCTGGGAGGTCGTCCGGTTCGAGGGCGAGTTCGCCCCGCCCCAGCACAGCGGCGAGGACCTGACCGCGCTCGCCGACGCCGTCCGCGAGGCGGGCCGGGTGGACCGGCCGGTCGAGGTGGTGGCCCGGCCCGGCGGCACCGGACGGCGCGGGCACCTGCGGGTCCTGCCGGCCCCCGGTGACGACGACTGACCGGCCTGGCACGGCTGAACGCTCCGTGACGGGTCGTGCCGGACCGTCACGGCCCCGGGACCTGCGCGGACGGGTGAACCCGCTGCGCTAGGGTCAGACGCCGTGCCCGACCTCTCGGCGATCGTGAAGGCCTACGACATCCGCGGTGTCGTCGGCGACCAGCTGGACGAACCGACGGCGCGCGCGCTCGGCGCGGCGACCGCACGGCTGGTCGCGGCCGACCGCCCGGCCCCGGCGGCGGTGATCGTCGGACGCGACATGCGCGACAGCTCACCCGCCCTGGCAGCTGCCTTCGCCGACGGCGTCACCGGGCAGGGGCTCGACGTCGTCGACATCGGCCTGGCCAGCACCGACATGCTCTACTTCGGCTCCGGGTCGCAGGACCTGCCGGGCGCGATGTTCACCGCCAGCCACAACCCGGCCCGCTACAACGGCATCAAGCTCTGCCGGGCCGGTGCCGTCCCGATCGGCCAGGACAGCGGGCTCGCCACCATCCGCGACGAGGCCGCCCGGTTCCTCGCCGAGGGCGTCCCGGCCGGCGCCGCGACCGGGACGGTCCGCACCGAGGACCTGCTCACCGCCTACGCGCGGCACCTGCGCTCGCTGGTCGACCTGTCGTCGCTGGACGGCGGCCCGGAGCTGACCGTCGTCGTCGACGCCGGCAACGGCATGGGCGGGCACACCGTCCCGACCGTGTTCGACGGCCTGAACGTGCGCCTCGTGCCGCTCTACTTCGAGCTCGACGGCACCTTCCCGAACCACGAGGCGAACCCGCTCGACCCGGCGAACCTGGTGGACCTGCAGAAGGCCGTCGTCATGGAGGGCGCCGACCTGGGCCTGGCCTTCGACGGCGACGCCGACCGGTGCTTCGCCGTGGACGAGCGCGGCGAGGCGGTCAGCCCCAGCGCGATCACCGGCCTGGTCGCCGCGCGCGAGCTGGACCGCGCCAGCGCGGCCGGCGAGACCGACGTCGCCGTGATCCACAACCTGATCACCTCCCGGGCGGTCCCCGAGCTGGTCGCCGAGCACGGCGGCCGGCCGGTCCGCACCCGGGTCGGGCACTCGTTCATCAAGCAGACGATGGCCGAGACCGGCGCGGTGTTCGGCGGCGAGCACTCGGCGCACTACTACTTCCGGGACTTCTGGAAGGCCGACTCCGGGATGCTCGCCGCGCTGCACCTGCTGGCGGCGCTGGGCGAGCACCGGGCGGCCGGTCGCGGCCCCCTGTCGGGGCTGATGGCGGGCTACGACCGTTACGCCGCCTCCGGTGAGATCAACTCCACGGTCACCGACCAGGCCGCGACGGTCGCCGAGATCGAGGAGGTCTTCGGCTCCCGGGACGGGGTCGAGCTGGACCGGCTCGACGGCCTCACCGTCACGCTGGCGGACGGTTCGTGGTTCAACCTGCGGGCGTCGAACACCGAGCCGCTGCTGCGGCTCAACGTGGAGGCGGCCGACGACGCGGCGGTCCGCGCGCTGGTCGACGAGGTGCTCGCGGTCGTCCGATCCTGACCGTGGGTACCCCCGGTGACCGGGGCGGGTATCGCCGGCACCCGGTCGGATGCCGCGCGGTGACGGGGCGTGGTGGCAGCATCGACGTCCGAGACCAGACGACGAGGAGAACCGTGTCCGTACAGCTCGACCCGCAGCTGCTGGAGATCCTGGCCTGCCCGTGCGACGCGCACGCGCCCCTGACGCCCGGGGACGGCACGCTCACCTGCACCGACTGCGGACGCTCCTACCCGGTCACCGGCGGGATCCCGGTCCTGTTGCTGGACGAGGCCCTCCCGGGTACCGGGCCGGCGAGGGACGACGGGTGAACGGCGTGCTCGACGACACCCTGCTGGCCGATCCGGGCCAGCTGGCCGCCCGGGACACCACCGGTGTCCTGCGGGCCGCCGCGACCGCGGGCGCCCAGGTCCGGTCCGCCGTGCAAGCCTGCGCGGAGGCGGGGCTGGAGCGCCTGCGCGGGCACCGGCCGCGGGCACTGGTGTTCCTGCGCCGGCCGGGGGTGTCGGGCGCCGTCGCCGACCTGGTGACCGCGCTGCTGGGCGACCGCTGCCCGGTCCCGGTCGTGCACGCCGACCGGGTGCCCGGCTGGATCGGTCCGCTGGACGTCGTCGTCGCGCACACCGGCGATCCGGTGGACCCGGAGCTGGCCGACTCGGTGGCGGTCGCGGTCCGCCGCGGCGCCGAGGTGATCCTGTCCACCCCGGACACCGGCCCGGTCGCCCAGGCCGGAGCCGGCCGCGCCCGGCTGGTGGAGCCGCGGATCCCGCTCCCCGGCGGTCTCGGCTTCGCCCAGGCACTCGCCGTCGCGCTCGTCACCGTCGCCGAGCTCGAGCTGATCTCACCGGCCCCCGACCTCGACGCGCTGGCCGAGGCCCTCGACGCCGAGGCCGAGCGCAGCCAGCCCGGCCACGAGCCGTTCGTGAACCCCGCCAAGTCGCTCGCGCTGCGGCTGGCCGAGCGGACCCCGCTGCTGTGGGGGGTCGACGCGGCGGCCGCCGCCGTCGCCCGGCACGGTGCGGCCGCGCTGGCCACGCACGCGGGCGTCGTCGCGCACGCCGAGATCCTCGGCCAGGCCGGCACGCTCGCCGGGCTGCGCGTGGCCGTCGACGTGGCGGACCGCGAGCGGGACGTCTTCCACGACCCGTTCGACGACCCGGCCCCGGGTGACGCGGCCCCACCGCCCCGGCTGGTGCTGCTCGGCACCGGCGAGGAGGACCCGCAGCTGGTCAGCCGGCGCGTCCTCGGCCGTGAATGGCCGACCGCCGACGTGGCCCACCCCGTGGAGGAGGTGCCCCGCGGCACCCCGGACGCCGTGCTGCGCCGCGCCGGCGTGCTCGCGGTACGGGCCGACATCGCCGCCGTCTACCTGGGCCTGGCCACCCGCGCCACGCTCGCCACCTGACACCTGAGTGCACTGACCCCGGGAGACCCGTGGAACTGCTGGAGAACCCGATCCGGACCTACGCCTGGGGGTCGCGGACCGTGATCGCCGACCTCCTCGGCGAACCGGTGCCGTCCCCGCACCCGCAGGCCGAGCTGTGGCTGGGCGCGCACCCGGCGGCACCGTCGACCGTCCAGGGCCGCGGCGCGCCGCGCCCGCTGTGCGAGCTCATCGCCGACGACCCGGCGGCCGCGCTGGGGCCCGGGCGGGACCGCTGGGAGGGCAGGCTCCCGTTCCTGCTCAAGGTCCTCGCCGCCGAGGAGCCGCTGTCGCTGCAGGCACACCCGAGCCTGGAGCAAGCCCGTGAGGGCTGGGCCCGGGAGAACGCCGCCGGGATCGCCGTCGACGCACCGGACCGCAACTACCGCGACGCCAACCACAAGCCGGAGCTGCTCTGCGCGCTCACCGACTTCGTCGCGCTCGTCGGGTTCCGCGAGCCCAACCGCACCGTCGCGCTGCTCCGCGCGCTGGACGTGCCGCAGCTGGCGCCGCACGTCGACCTGCTCGCCGGCCAGCCCGGCCCGGACGGCCTGCGCGCGCTGTTCACCACCTGGATCACGCTGCCCCAGTCGATGCTCGACAGCCTCGTCCCGGCCCTGCAGGAGGGAGCGGTCCGCCTGCTGGCGGGCGACCCCGGTGCGTGGGAGGGCGAGGCGAAGATGGTCCTCGACCTCTCCGAGCGCTACCCGAACGACGCCGGCGTGCTCGCCGCGCTGCTGCTCAACCGGATCACCCTGAAGCCCGGGGAGGGGCTGTACCTGCCGGCCGGGAACCTGCACGCGTACCTGACCGGGGCCGGCATCGAGCTGATGGCGAACTCGGACAACGTGCTGCGTGGCGGCCTGACCCCCAAGCACGTCGACGTCCCGGAGCTGCTGCGGGTGCTCGACTTCGCCGCGCCGCCGCCCCCGGTCCGGCGGCCGTCCCCCGACCCGGGCACCGACGGCTGGCAGCGCTACGAGGTGCCCGTCGAGGAGTTCCTGCTGCGCCGGGCCGACACCACCGGCCGGGACAAGCTCGACGTGCCCGGCACCGGTGCCCGGATCATGCTGTGCACGGCGGGCGAGGCCGCGGTGGAGGTGCACGGCAGCACGGTGGAGCTGCCGCGCGGCGCGGCGGTGTTCCTGGCCGCCACCGACACCGGCGCGGTGCTGACCACCGGCGACGCGGGCGCCACGGTGTTCCTGGCCGGCGACGCGCTCTGAGGCCGGTCCGGACCGCGCCGGGTGCCGGATCGACTGCCCGGTTCGAGGGGCGCGTTTCTCTCCTTGGCGGGGCGCGAGAGTGTTGATCGACGGGGCGATGCCCGTCGAGTAGCCCTTTCCTGCCCGCGCCAGGGCGGTGTCGTGCTGATCGACCGCGCGGCGCCCGTCGAGTAGCGCGTTCCCGCCCCCTCACGGGCGCAGCCGTACAGATCGACCACGGCCGGGAACACGTCCGCTGCCGGGCTCCGGCAACCCGCCGTCGTCGAGCACGGCCCGCCCGGATGCGCAACCTTATCGTGACCCTAAATCTTCCCCCGTGTGCGTGACGAAGCCCGCACCGCGGCCGTAGCTTCACCGCCCATGACGGTCACGAACCGTGGTGGCGGCATGTTCCGCACCAAGACGGTGGAGCAAGCAATCCTGGACACCGAAGAACCGGAGTTCCAGCTCAAGAAGGCCCTCGGACCGGTACAGCTCACGGTCATGGGCATCGGCGTGCTGATCGGCACCGGTGTCTTCGTCCTCGCGGGTGAGGCGGCGGCCCTGTACTCGGGCCCGGCTGTCTCACTGTCCTTCCTGGTCAGCGGCATCGTGTGTGCCCTCGCGGCGCTCTGCTACGCGGAGTTCGCCTCGACGGTGCCGGTCGCGGGCAGCGCGTACACGTTCTCCTACGCCTCGATGGGCGAGTTCATCGCCTGGATGATCGGCTGGGACCTGATCCTGGAGTTCACGCTCGGCGCGGCCACGGTCGCCAAGGGCTGGAGCGGGTACTTCGACAGCGTCCTGGGCGGACTGGGGCTCGAGGTGCCCGAGGCCATCTCGGGCGGCCCCGGCAGCGGCGGGGTGATCGACCTGCCCGCGGTGTTCGTCGCGCTGGCGATGATGGTCGTGCTGATCATCGGGATCAAGCTGTCGGCGTGGGTGAACGCCACGATCACCACGCTCAAGCTGCTGATCGTCGCCGGCATCATCCTCATCGGCGCCTTCTACGTGTCCGGCGCGAACTGGACGCCGTTCATCCCGCCGTCGCAGCCGGCCGACTACTCCGAGGCCGTCGGCGGGCAGCCGCTGCTGCTGCAGATCTTCGGCATCGACACCGGCTTCGGCCTGACCGGCGTGTTCACCGGTGCGGCGATCGTGTTCTTCGCCTACCTGGGCTTCGACATCGTCGCGACGCTGTCCGAGGAGGTGAAGAACCCGCAGCGGACGATGCCGATCGGGATCATCGCCTCGCTGGCGATCGCGACCGTGCTCTACATCATCGTGTCGCTGATCTACACCGGGATCCTGCCGTACGACCAGCTCGGCGTGGAGGCGCCCGCGGCGGCCGCGATGGCGGCGACCGGCGTACCGGCGGCGGAGTTCATCATCTCGCTCGGCATCCTGATCGGGCTCACCGTCGTGATCATGACGCTGATGCTCGGCCAGACCCGGGTGGCGTTCGCGATGAGCCGCGACCACCTGCTGCCGCCGGCGCTGGGCAAGGTGCACCCGACGTTCCGCACCCCGTACCGGCTGACGATCATCACCGGTGTGGTGGCCGCGGCCCTCAGCGGCTTCCTGGAGCTGACCGAGCTCGCCAACCTCGTCAACATCGGCACCCTGGCCGCGTTCGTGCTGGTGTCGATCGGCGTCATCGTGCTCCGGCGGACCCGGCCCGACCTGCACCGCACGTTCCGGGTGCCGCTGATGCCGGTCCTGCCGATCCTCTCGGCGATCCTGTGCTTCGCGGTGGCGCTGTTCCTGCCGGGCTCCACCTGGCTGCGGTTCATCCTCTGGATGATCATCGGCACGGCCGTCTACTTCCTCTACGGCCGCCGGCACAGCCGGGTGCTGACCGGCGACAAGGCCTGACCGACCCACGACCCACGACGACGGCGGCGGCGTCCCGGACTCCGGGGCGCCGCCGTCGTCGTCCGCGGCGCGAGCCCGTCCCGATCGGGTCCACGGCGCACTAGGCTCGCCGTCCATGACCGATCCGCGTTCCGCGGGCCCGGGAACCCCGGACTCCGCCGCGGTCTGCCTGGACGTCGGCTCGTCCTGGACGAAGGCGGTGCTGATCCGCCCGGACGGCACCCCGGAGGGTTTCGCCGAGCACCCCACGACCGCGGACGTGCTGGAGGGCATCGACGCCGCGGTCGCCGCGGCCGTCGCCTCGGTCGGCCGGCGGGCCGGCGGCCTCGCCCCGGACGTGCTGGCCTGCTCCTCGGCGGGCGGGCCGCTGCGGCTGGCCGTCGTCGGGGCGGAGCGGCTCACCTCGACCGAGGCGGGACACCGGGTGTGCCACTCGGCCGGGGCCCGGGTGGTCGGCGTGCACGCCGGGCCGCTGGAGAGCGACGGTGCCCGCGAGCTGGCCGGGCAGCGGCCCGGCGCGGTCCTGCTGCTCGGCGGCTCCGCCGGTGACGATCCGGGCGTCCTGCTGCACAACGCGCGCCGGCTGGCCCGGATCCGGGGCCGCTGGCCGGTCCTGCTGGCGGTGGCCGACGACCTGCGTGACGACGCGCTCGGCCTGCTCCGGGCAGGCGGGCGCGCGGTGACGACGTGCCCCGACCTCGTGCCGCGGCCCGGCGAGATCGTGCCCGGCCCGGTGCGCGACGCCGTCGCCGATCTCTACGCCCGCCAGGTGCTCGGCATGCGGCCAGGGCCGGGCCGGTTCGCGGCGCTCGCCCCGACCCGGACGCCGGCCGCGGTGGCCGCCGGGGCCGAGGCGCTGGCCCGGCTCACCGGCTCCCGGGTGGTCGTGGTCGACGTCGGGTCGGCGACGACGGACGTGCACCTGGCCACACCGTCGGGCGGGCCGGCCGTCATGACGGTCGAGGGTGACCTCGGGGTCCGGGACGGTGCGGGCGGCGTCCTCGTCGAGGGCCAGACCGAGGGGATCATGGATCCGGTCGAGGCCGACCTGCTCGGCCCGGCGGTCGCCGCGCTGGAGGGGTCCGGGCCGGCGGTGCCGGCCGACCGGGGTGCCGCGGCGGAGGACCGCAGGCTGGCCGCGGTCGCCGCCGTCGTCGCGCTGCGCAGGCACCTGCGGTACACGGGCCGGCTCGACGCGGGCGTCCCGGTCGGCGCGGTCGCCACCGAACCCGGTGCCGCCCCGCCGCCGGACGCGCACGGTGAGATCGGTCTCGTCGTCCTGACCGGTGGGGTGTTCCGCCAGCGGGACCCGGCCGGGCTCGCCGCGGTCGCCGGGACGGTGCGTCACGACCCGGTGCTGCTGCCCGCGCTCGCGCAGGTGGAGGTCCGGGTGGACAGCGAGTCGGTGCTGGCCCCGGCGGGCCTGCTCGCCGCGCACGGTCGGCACGGGGCGGCCCGGTCGCTGCTCGCCGAGCGCCTGCCGGGATGATCACGCCCGGTTGACACCCCCGCGGTGCCTGGGAACGATGGAGCCCGCGAGAGAGCCGGGCACCGAGAGGCGCTGCAGCGGTCGTGCACCCCGTGGGGTGGCGGCCGCCACGCTCGGGGTCCGGCCCGGCACGGACGAGAAAGGGCGCCTGTCTCCGACGAGGAGGGAGGTCGCCGTGATTCGTGCACGCGCCGCCTCCCCGTCGCCGGGGCTCCCTTCCCGTTCGAGGTTCCCGGCCGGTCGTCCCGGCCGTACGGACGAGATCGACCCGATCGCCCGAGGAGGCGCACGCACCCCATGACCGCATCCGAGACCACCGGCCACCCGAAGCTGCAGAACGTGAACGGCCTGGACTTCGCGATCGCCGACATCAACGAGGCGGAGTACGGCCGCAAGGACATCCGGCTGGCCGAGAACGAGATGCCGGGCCTGATCGACCTGCGCCGGGAGTACGCCGAGGCGAAGCCGCTCGCCGGTGCCCGGATCGCCGGCTCGCTGCACATGACCACGCAGACCGCGGTGCTCATCGAGACCCTGGTCAGCCTGGGCGCGCAGGTGCGCTGGGTGTCCTGCAACATCTTCTCCACGCAGGACTACGCGGCCGCCGCGACCGTCGTCGGCCCGCACGGCACCCCGGAGAACCCGCAGGGTGTCCCGGTGTTCGCCTGGAAGGGCGAGACGCTCGAGGACTACTGGTGGTGCACCGAGCAGCTGTTCAAGTTCCGCGACGAGCAGGGCAACATCGTCGGCCCGAACATGATCCTTGACGACGGCGGTGACGCGACCCTGCTCGTCCACAAGGGCGTCGAGTTCGAGAAGGCCGGCGCGGTCCCGACCGTCGCCGACGACGACCTGACGGTCCCCGACGAGTACCGGGTCATCCTGGAGACCCTGCGCCGCTCGCTGGCCGAGGACCCGAAGCGCTGGACCACCATCGCCTCGGACATCCGCGGGGTCACCGAGGAGACCACCACCGGCGTCAACCGGCTCTACCAGCTGGCCGAGCAGGGCCAGCTGCTGTTCCCGGCGATCAACGTCAACGACTCGGTCACCAAGTCGAAGTTCGACAACAAGTACGGCATCCGGCACTCGCTGATCGACGGCCTGAACCGGGCCACCGACGTGCTGCTCGGCGGCAAGGTCGCGGTCGTCTGCGGCTACGGCGACGTGGGCAAGGGCTCGGCCGAGGCGCTCGCGGGCCAGGGCTGCCGCGTGATCGTCTCCGAGATCGACCCGATCTGCGCCCTGCAGGCCCTGCTCGAGGGCTTCCAGGTGGCGAAGGTGGAGGACGTGATCCACACCGCCGACGTGGTCGTCACCACGACCGGCAACAAGGACATCATCACCACCGAGCTCATGCAGAAGATGAAGCACCAGGCGATCCTCTGCAACGTCGGTCACTTCGACAACGAGATCGACATGGCCGGCCTGGCCCGGATCCCGGGCATCAACAAGGTCAACATCAAGCCGCAGGTCGACGAGTGGGTCTTCCCGGACGGGCACACGATCCTGGTGCTCTCCGAGGGCCGCCTGATGAACCTGGGCAACGCGACCGGCCACCCGTCGTTCGTGATGTCGAACTCCTTCGCGAACCAGACGATCGCCCAGATCGAGCTGTTCACCAAGCACGAGGAGTACGACAACGAGGTGTACCGGCTGCCCAAGCACCTGGACGAGAAGGTCGCCCGGGTGCACGTGCTGGCGCTCGGCGGGGAGCTGACCACCCTCACCAAGGACCAGGCCGAGTACATCGGCGTGGACGTCGAGGGGCCGTACAAGCCGGAGCACTACCGGTACTGAGCGCGGAGCGTGCGGAGCGCGCATCGGTACTGAGCGCGGAGCGTGCGGAGCGCGCATCGGTACTGAGGTTTCGAGAGCGCGACGGCGCGGCGGCCCGGGTGGCCGCCGCGCCGTCGGCGTGTGCAGGGTGGGAGGCGATGATCGCGACCGGGTCCGGCGACGGCTGGGTGCACTGCGCGCAGGGGCACAAGCACTGGGGCGTGTTCGGCGCGGCCGGGCTGCTGGTCCGGTTCCGCGCCGACGGCGACCCGCCCGGGGTGGACCGCATCCTGCTGCAGCACCGCGCGGCCTGGAGCCACCACGGCGGGACGTGGGGCATCCCCGGCGGCGCCCGCGACCGGGGCGAGTCCGCCCCGGCGACCGCGCTGCGCGAGGCCGGCGAGGAGAGCACGCTCGACGTCGGAGCCGTGGAGATCATGGACTCCTACGTGGACGACCACGGCGGCTGGACCTACACGACGGTCGTGGTGCGGGCGGTGGAGGCGCCGCCGGTACGGGTCCGCGGCACCGAGAGCATCGAGCTGCGCTGGGTGCGCACCGACCACCTCGGCGGGCTGGAGCTGCATCCGGGGTTCGCGACGACCTGGCCGCGCGTCCGGCGGATCGGCACCCTCTAGGCTGCGGGGCCGTGGGGCGGCTGGTGGTCATCGAGGGGCTGGACGGCGCCGGGAAGCGCACGTTCGCCGGGCGGTTGACCGGTGCCCTGCGGGCGGCCGGGGCCTCGGTGACGGCGGCGGCCTTCCCCCGCTACGACGACGACGTGCACGCCGAGCTCGCCCGGGACGCCCTGTACGGGCGGATGGGCGACCTGGCGTCGTCGGTGCACGCCATGGCCGTGCTGTTCGCGCTGGACCGCCGGGGCGCCGCGGCCGGGCTGCGGGCGGCACTGGCCGCGCACGACGTCCTGCTCGTGGACCGCTACGTCGCCTCGAACGCCGCGTACAGCGCCGCCCGGCTCGGCCAGGACGCCGGCGGCGAGGTCGTCGCGTGGATCCACGCCCTGGAGGTCGAGCGGTTCGGCATCCCGGTGCCGGACCACCAGCTCCTCCTCGCCCCGCCCCGCGAGCTCGCCGCCGAGCGGGCCCGGTCCCGGGAGGCGACCGAGCCCGGCCGCGAGCGCGACGCCTACGAGAGCGACGACGGCCTGCAGGCCCGCACCGACGCCGTCTACCGGCAGCTCGCCGACGCCGGCTGGCTGAGCCCGTGGACGGTGCTCGACGGCGCCGGCCCGGACCCGGTGCCGGTCCTGGTGGACCGGCTTCTCGTCGGCTCGAGGTGAACCGCTCCGGCGGACGACACGGACAGGATGGCGCGCGGATCCGGGCTCAGACGCCCACCCGATCGTGGCGACCACGTGCCGTCGCCGCGGGTGCCGTCGCCGATGCGCCGGGGTCCGCGCGTCGCACGTCTCGGGAGCAGCAGGCGCGCGGCAGGTACTCGATCAGGAACGCCGAGCCCGTGTTGCCCCGGCCCTCCGACGCCTGGATGGCCAGCCGGCCTCCCGTGGCCGCCAGGGCCGACAGCGTCGTGGCCAGGGACCGCAGGCCGGCGGCGGGGCCCGGCCGGCCGAGGCCGATCGAGCCACCACGAGGGTTGAACCGGTTCATGTCGGCGTTGAACTCGCGCGACCACGCCAGCGGGATCGACGAGTACACCTCGCTGATCTCGTAGTGGTCGAGGTCGTCGGGGTCGAGCCCGGTGTGGTCGAAGACGAGGCGTGACGCGTCGACGGGACCGCAACCGTCCGGCCCCGGTCCGTGCGACTCGGCCAGCGCGACGATGCGAGCGCGTGGCCGGATGCCCAGCTCCAGCGCCCGCTCGCTGCCCATCAGGATCGTCACGGCCGCACCGACGGCGGGATGGCTGATGTTGCCGGCGTGCAGGTGGCGGCCGGGCTGTGGGAACCCCGGTGCGACGGCGTCGCCGATCGTCTCGTCCGCCGTGACGACCTTGCAGGAGCGCGTCGTCCAGGCGACCGCGGGGATGATCTCCGGGCCGAACTCGCCCATGTCCGCGACCTCGCGGGCCCGTTGCCTGGACTGCCGGGCATAGGTGTCGAGCTCTTCCCGGTCGAGCCCCCACCGGGACGCCAGCAGTTCGGCCTCACGGAGACCGCGCGAGGTGAGCAGTGGTGGTTGAGGCCAGGGAGCGGCCGTCGCGAGCACCAGGACGACGTCGCGACGGCCGATGGCCCGTGCAGCGGTCCGGACGATGGATCCCGGTGCTGCGCACGCGGCGTCACCGCGGGGCGGCGCCGACACCCCGATGATCGAGCAGGCCTGCCGGGCGAGGTTGTCGAAGCCGGGGCCGCCGGCCATCAGGACCTTGGTGACGGCCGCCGGCTCGATCGGGACCCGCTCGAGGAGCGCCGACGCCGACTGGGCGAGCAGGACGCCGGGGCTCATCCCGGCGATGGTGCCCCCGGCCCGGCAGGTCCCCAGCGGCGACCTGACCGCGTCGGCGATCACCACGTCGTCGTTCCGGGCCGTCGCGTCCGTGATCGTCGCCGTGCTCATCGCCATCCCTCGCAGATCGGTCCGCGCATCACGACGCCACCCCGTGCCGTTGGTGGGTTCCGAACGTGCGGGCGTGGTACGTCAGCGGCTCGAGGTCCGAGGCCGCCGCCGAGACGACGTCGCCCAGCAGGATGCGGTGGTCGCCGCCCTCGACGATGTCGGCGACCGAGCACGCCAGCCACGAGGCGATCCCGTCCAGCCGCGCCGCGCCGTGCGCTCGCGTCCACGACACGCCGGTGAACCGCCCCGGGCCCTTGGTCGCGAATCGCAGCGCGACGTCGGACTGGCCGGCCGCCAGGACGTTGATGCCGAACGTACCGGTGGCCTCCACCATTCCGAGCAGGGTCGACGCCGAGTCGAGCGAGACCAGCACCATCGGAGGTGACATCGACAGGGACGTGAACGCGCTGACGGTGGAACCGTGGGGTCGGCCGAAGAGCTCGACCGTCGTCACGACCGAGACGGGCGTGCACACGCCGGCCATCACGGTCCGGAACGCCTCCTGGAGGGGCGAAAGATCACCGGTCATGACACCCCGAGCCTCCTCGATCGGTGTAGTCGCAAGTCCATGTGCCCTATCCCACCCACGGTGGATCGGCCTCAGCGCAGGCCGGAGAACTCGGCCGGGTCGAGGAAGGCCGACGTCGCCCTCGCCGTGACCTGCTCGCCGTTGGTCCGCACGGCGACCCACTCGGGGTCGTCCCAGAACGACGCCCAGGATTCCTGAGCTGCCTCGCGGCTCGCATGCGCCACGAGGTAGACGAGCGTCTCGGTGCGCTTGCCGTCCTCGTCCAGTTCCACCCAGAAGCCGATGTTGGCCATCCCGTGCTTCTCGAAGAGGGGGGCCGCGTGGTTGCGGAACCGGTCCAGGAGGGCGTCGATCTTGCCGGGGACGGCGTCGTACCTGCGGAGTTCGAAAACGCGGTCGGTGTCCATTAGATCAATCTATCCAAGACGATGGTCGCGGGCAAGAGTCGTTGACGACGGGTCGTCTCCGCCCTAGCCTCGGCTGAGTAGATCGCTCTATCTAGCGATGAGGCTGGAGGAAGTCGTGAACCAACTGACGAAGCAGGAGATGGAAGAGATCCTGCTCGAGCACGAGATCGCGGAGCTCGAACAGGACGTCGAGCGCACGATGGCGACCCTGACGCCAGATCCCCACTACGAGCTGGCGACCCTGGGCTGGGCGATCGACGGCACCGAGCCGGTCCGCGAGACCTACCGGCGGATCATGCCGTACGTGACGGTGCGCGACGTGGCCGCCGAGAAGCGCGTCCACGCGGTGGCCGCCAACACCCTGGTCCGCGAGGCGTACGTCTCCTTCACCACCTCCGCGGGGGAGCGGGTGACGGGCCTCTACATGGTGGTGATGTCGTTCGACCCCGACCTGCGGCTGATCTCCGGCGAGCGGATGTACATGGACCCGGTCTTCGCGGGGATGATGGCCGAGCAGCTCGGAGACGACTTCCGCACCCTGCCGGGTGTCACCCCGATCGGCGACTCGGCCCCGATCATCGCCAAGCACGACGCGTTCGCGGTCGCCGAGTCCCGCGGCAAGACCATCAACTCTCCGGTGGCCACTCATGACTGAGACGTTCGACGCCTTCGTCCTCCGCAACGACGACGCCGGGTTCCGTGCCGGGGTCGAGCAGCTCGGGTTCGACGACCTGCCGGCAGGCGACGTGACCGTGCGGGTGCGCTACTCGAGCGTCAACTACAAGGACGGCCTGGCCTGCCTGCCGGAGAGCCCGGTGGTGACCGCCTACCCGATGGTGCCGGGGATCGACATCGCCGGCACCGTGGCCGAGTCGAGCGACCCCCGCTTCGAGGTGGGCAAGGAGGTCGTGGCGATCGGTCGCGGACTCGGCACGGCGCACTTCGGTGGGTACGCCGAGTACGCCCGTCTCCCGGGCGACTGGCTGGAGCCGCTGCCGCCGAACCTCTCCCTGAGGGAGGCGATGGCGCTGGGTACCGCGGGCTTCACCGCGGCGCTCGCCATCCAGCGGTTGGAGGAGAACGGCCTCGAACCGGGCGACGGCCCGGTTCTCGTGACCGGTGCCACCGGTGGCGTGGGCAGTACGGCGGTGAACATGCTCAGCGGCCTCGGCTACGAGGTGGCTGCCAGCACGGGCAAGGTCGACGAGCACGAGTTCCTGCGGGAGCTGGGCGCGGCGCAGATCCTGGGGCGCGAGGACGTCTCCGCCCCGGGCGGTCCGATCGACGCCGAGCTCTGGGCCGGCGCCATCGACCCGGTCGGCGGCGGGACGCTCGGGTATCTCCTGAGCACCACGCGCTACGGCGGTTCGGTGGCGAACTGCGGCCTCACCGGTGGTTCCGAGCTGAGCACCACGGTGCTGCCGTTCATCTTGCGAGGAGTCAACCTGCTCGGCATCGACTCGGTCATGTGCCCGGCCGACGTGCGTGCCGCCCTGTGGCTGCGGCTCGGCTCGGACCTCAAGCCGAAGTACCTGACCGAGGGCATCACCCACGAGGTCGGTCTCGACGGCATCCCGGCGGTGGCCGGCCAGATCCTGGCGGGCGCGATCAAGGGGCGCACCATCGTGCACCTGTGACCGGCCGTCGCGGGGTTCCTCCGCGGTCGGTCCCTCGCCGCCGGCCCCCGTGTACGGGGGCCGGCGGCGACGGGACGGAACGCTCGACCACGGCTCGACGAACTCGCATCGACTCGGCTCATCGTCATGGCCCGGGCCATGACGGCCCGGGCCATGAGAGGGGAGGCGAACCCGTCATCCGGTCGCGGCCGACGCCATCTCCTGCTGAGCCTTGACGATCGAATCCATGAGTGACGGCTTGTCGAGGGCGAAGTCCAGCTTCTCCATCCCTCCGTAGGGGTTGTCGAAGCTCGCGACCTCTTCCGGCGAGTTGTCCGCGTACACCTCGAGCTCGTTGCCGTCGGGATCGAGGAAGTAGACGCTCTTCGCGACGCCGTGGTTCACGGTGTACGCGATCTCGACGTTCTCGTCGAGGAGGGTCTGGTACGCCTCCCGGAGGTCGTTCTCGTCACGGAGTCGGAAGGCGAAGTGCTCCACGCCGACCCGGTAGAACGAGTTGCCGGGAGCCTGGTCGCCGATCTCGGCGATCCCCAGTTCGTGGTGGTCGCGCCCGGTGGACAGGAAAGCCACGTTCGGCTCGATCCTGCCCATCACCTTCAGCCCGAGGACGCGGGTGTAGAAGTCGAGCGAGTTCTCGAGGTTGCGCACCTTGATCACCACGTGCGCGATCCTGTCGACCTTGATCATTGGTCCTGGCCTTTCCGGGTTCGTGGTTCGTGGGATCCCGTCGTGCCGAGGGCGTCTCGGCCGGGATGTCACCGCCGGCGTATGCGGCGCGTGGACGAGGGCACTTCTGCTGTCGAGAAGCGGAGACGCTCCTGCTCCTAGATAGATCAATCTAGTTAAGCGTAGCCGGAGGGGTCCCACCGCGTCAATCGGTGGAGGGGCGACGCCAGCTGCGCGTGCGCGGAACGTCCGGGAGCCGCTTGACGTGATCGGGCGCACATGCCAGCCTAGAGCTGGCTAGATCAATCTATCTAGAGAGGACACGATGGAACTCCTCGCCAACGACATCGACAGTCACGAGATGATTCCGGGTCACCTCCTCGGAGACGTCCTCGGGAAGCCCGGCCGGATCATGGGCCGGCTGTTCGAGGTGATGGACGAGCTGCGTCCTGATCCGACACCGACCAACATGCACCAGCCCGACATCGTCGGCGACGTGAGCCCGATCGAGCCGTGCGACATCTGGAAGATCAAGGGCCCGCCGGCTCCGAGCGCGATCGACATGCACCGCCGGCTCGAGGTGCTCGACACGATGGGCATCGACCGTCAGCTCGTCTTCCCGACGACCGCGATCGCCGCGATGATGGTGGGCGGCATGAACGACACGGCCTTCGACATGCGATTCGGCGGCGACGTCTCGATGCTCGAAGGCATGTCGAGGCCGGAGTTCACGGCCAGCTTCCTGCGGGCCTACAACGAGTGGGTCACGAGCGAGCCCGTGCTGGCGGACGGCCGGATCCGGATGGTCGGGATCGTGCCCACCAGCGAGAACCTGAGCGAGATGATCGCGACCGGGCGCAAGCTGATCGATTCAGGGGTCCGGGCCGTCTACGTCCAGGCCGACAACCCCCCGGGCGGCCTCTCGCCGGCCCACTCCGAGCTCGACCCGTTCTGGCGCATGTTCGAGGAGGCCGACGTCCCGGTCACGCTGCACATCGGCACCGAGTTCGCCTTCCTGGACCCGCGATGGTCGATGGCCGAGACGTTCATGGACCTGTTCCAGTCCCCGGAGATCCCGAACACGACGATCCACATGTTCGCCACGGTGCACATGGCGGTGGACAACTACCTGTCCACCATGGTTCTGGGCGGCGTGTTCGAGAGGTTCCCCCGGCTGCGGGTGGGCCTGCTGGAGGTCGGTGCACACTGGGTCGGCAACGCCGCTCGGCGTATGGACATGTACGTCGGTGTGTTCCCCGGCTCGGCCGCGGCGAGGTTCCCGCTCAAGCCGTCCGAGTACATCGCGCGGAACGTGCGGGTCTCACCGTTCAACTTCGAGCCGATCGACCGCTACTTCAAGGATGATCCGGATCTCGCCGACGTCTTCTGCTTCTCGAGCGACTACCCGCACGTCGAGGGGACCAAGGATGCGCTGGACAACATGGCGGCCAAGGTGGAGCCGCTCGGGGAGGAACTGGCCACCAAGTTCTTCACGAAGAACGCCGAGTGGCTGCTGCCGTAACGATCGCACCGTCGCTGCCGCTCACCACCGGCTTCCACCGCGCCCGGGGGTGGGGATGCCTGCGGCAACGGGATAGAACGATCTACGGGTAGTATGCGGATCATGGTTTCGAGCGCGGCGACGGCCGAGGGCCAGCGTGCAACCCGGACGAGGCTCGTGGAGGCGGCGGCGGCACTGTTCAGCCGCAACGGTTACGCCGCGACGGGGGTCAAGGCGGTTCTCGCCGACGCCGCGGCGCCGTACGGATCGCTCTACCACTGGTTCCCCGGCGGCAAGCAGGAGCTCGGCGTCGCCGCCCTCGAGCACGGTGGGGAGCGCTACCGTCAGCTGATCGAGTCGGTGTACCCGGATGCGAAGGACGTCGCCGAGGCCACCGCCGACTCGTTCGTCCTGGCGGCGGAGCTCCTCGAGCAGAGCGATTTCGACTACTCGTGCCCGATCGCGACGATCGCCCTCGAGGTGGCCAGCACCGACGAACCGATGCGCGTCGCGGCTGCCTCCGCATTCGAGTCCTGGCTCGCGGTTCTCGAGCAGCGCTTCGCCGAGGCCGGAATGACGGCCGGGACGGCCCGCGACACCGCGGTGCAGATCTTCGCCCTGCTCGAGGGCTCCCTCCTGCTCGCGCGCACCACCCGTAGCACGAAACCGGTGGCCACCGCAGGGCGGTTGGCGGCGGACACCGTTGCCGCTGCGCTCGCTGCCGAGACCGCCGGCGACGATCGCGAGGGCTCCCGCAAGGGATGACCACCGACTGCGGCGTACCCGTCGCGGCCGGCACGACCTGACCCGGGCCGGTATCCCGTCGCCGGACCGGTTGTTCCGGCGTGCGCGCAACTCGCCGGCGCCGGCCTGCCCGCGTTCTCGCCGACGTCGAGGCAGATACCCGCCGCGGAGGAACCGTTGACGTAGCTGGTGCGGTACCTCTGTTTGCCATTAGATTGATCTATCTAATCGCTGGCTGCCGGTGGAGGCGCTCGGCGAGGAGATCACGACGAAATCCTTGAAGTTCTTCCGGACGAACGTGGAGTGGCTGCTGCCATGAGCGACGCAAGTGCCCCGAAGCTCGGTCCGCTGGGCATCTGGACCTTCCGGCTCGACCTCCAGCCGATGGCTCGCGCCCGGGAAGCCGCCGCCGAGCTCGACGAGCTGGGCTTCGGGGCGCTGTGGGTGCCCGAGGCGGTGGGCCGCGAGCCGTTCGCGAGCGCCGCCCTCCTGCTGTCCGCAACGAACCGGATGACGGTCGCGACCGGGATCGCGAGCCTGTACGCCCGCACCGCGGTCACGATGAACGCCGGCTGGCGGACGCTGAGCGAGGCGTTCCCGGGCCGGTTCCTGCTCGGGGTGGGTGTGAGCCACCGGTCCGTGGTCGAGGGCGCTCATCGGGGCCGGTACGACAGGCCGTACCGGACGATGGTCGACTACCTCGACCGGATGGACGACGCCACCTTCCTGGCGGCGGCCCCACCGGCGGCGCCGAGCCGTGTGCTGGCCGCCCTCGGGCCGCGGATGCTGCGGCTCGCCGCAGAGCGGAGCGCGGGTGCGCACACCTACTTCGTGCCGGTCGAGCACACGAAGGTGGCCCGCGACGTGCTGGGCGGCGACGCGGTGCTGGCGCCTGCCCAGACCGTCGTGCTCGAGACGGACCCCGTGGAGGCCCGGCGTATCGCCCGGGGGTTCATGCAGATGTACCTCGCGTTGCCGAACTACACCGAGAACCTCCGCCGCCTGGGCTGGGGCGACGACGATCTGGCCGGCGAGGGGAGCGACGGCCTCGTCGACGCGATCGTGGCGTGGGGGTCCCTCGACCGGATCGCCGACCGCGTGCAGGCGCACCTCGACGCCGGGGCCGACCACGTGTCGCTCCAGGTGCTGTCGGCCGATCGGCAGAGCCTGCCGATGCCGGAGTGGCGCGAGCTCGCCTCGATCGCCACCTCGCTCCGCCCGCGCTCCGAGCCCGTCACCTCGTCCACGCCCTGAACAGAGGGATTCCGATGCAGCTGACCGTCGCCACCACCTATCTCGCCAGGCTCGCCGAGCTCGGCATCGAGTCGATCTTCATGAACGCCGGGACCGACTTCGCACCGATCGTCGAGGCCTACGCCGTCAACAAGGAGGAAGGCGGTCCGACGCTGCCGACCCCGGTCCTGTGCGCCCACGAGAACCTCGCGGGTGGGATGGCCCACGGTGCCGCGCTGGTGTCGGGCCGGCCGCAGGCGTTGATGGTCCACGTCAGCGTCGGTACGGCCAACGCGGCGTGCGCGGTCGCCAACGCATCACGCGACCGCGTCCCCCTCCTCGTCACCGCCGGGCGCTCGCCCGTCCTGGAGGCCGGTGCCACCGGCGCACGCGACCTGCCGATCCACTGGACGCAGGAGATGTTCGACCAGGCCGGCCTGGTGCGCGAGCTCGTCAAGTGGGACTACGAGCTGCGGGACGCCCGGCAGGTCGAGGACGTGGTCGACCGGGCCGTGAGCGTGGCCGAGTCCCACCCGCGCGGGCCGGTCTACCTCTCCCTGCCGCGCGAGGTCCTCGCCGAGCCGGCCGCCGGCTTCGTGGCCGACCGCCCACGCACCGCCGTGCCGGCCTCGGTCCAACCCGATCCCGCCGCCGTGGCCGAGCTCGCCGACCGGATCGCCGCCGCGAGGTTCCCGGTCGTCGTCTCGACCGCGTCGGGTGCCGAGCGGGGGTCCGCCGAGCTGCTCGGTGAGGTCTGCTCCCGCTTCGGCATCGGTGTCGCCGATTCGTTCTCGCGGTTCCTGACGGTGTCGATCGACCACCCGCACCACGTCGGCACCGACCCGGGGCCCGTCTTCGCCGAAGCCGACCTCATCGTGTTCCTGGAGTGCGACGTCCCCTGGATCGAGCACTACTGGACGCCGCGTGACGAGACGTTCATCGCCCAGGTCGCCGTCGACCCGATCCACGGTTCCATCCCGATGCGCTCGCACCGGTCGGACCTGAACATCAGTGCCACACCGGTCGCGTTCCTGACCGCTCTGCGCGCCCAGCTCGAGACCCGTGCGGTCAGGGACGAGGCCGCCCGCACCACGCGGATCCGGGACCGTGCCGCCGCCAGCCGCGACGCGGTCGACACGCTGCGGACCCGGGCGCTCGAGGAATCGGATCAGCCGATCACCAAGGCGACCATCTCGGCGGTCCTCGGCGAGCTGCTCGACGACGAGGACCTGGTCTTCAACGAGTACGTCGGCGTGCCCGAGCTGCTCCACCGGACCGAGCCCGGCACCTACTTCTTCCTGCCGTCCGCGGGTGGCCTCGGCTGGGGTCTGCCCGCCGCTCTGGGCGCGAAGTACGCCGCACCGGACCGCACCGTGGTGGCGACGCTGGGCGACGGTGCCTACCTGTTCGCGAACCCGGCAGCCTGCCATCACGCGGCCGCGAAGCACGACCTGCCGGTGCTGACGGTCATCGCCAACAACGGCGGGTGGTGGGCGGTGGACGCGGCGACGTACTCGGTCTATCCGAACGGCACCGCGATGACCAGCGCGGAGGAGCGGTTCTCCGACCTGTCGCCCTCGCCGGACTTCGCGTCGTATTGCACCGCGTCGGGCGGCCACGGCGTGACGGTCCACCACCGTCGCGAGCTCAGGGGTGCGCTCGAGGAAGCCTTCCGTGTCGTCCGCGACCAGGGTCGCCAGGCCCTCGTCGACGTGCGCTGCAGCTAGAGGAGATCTGATGCGTTACAACCACGCAGCGCTGTTCGCCGGTGTCGCCGCGGCGGTCCCGGAGCGGGACTGCATCGTGTTCCGGGACCGGCGGCTGAGCTACGGCGACGTCGCCGCTCGCGTCAACCGGCTGGCCAACCTGTTGCTGGCGCACGGCGTCACCGTCGACACGGAGCGCGCCGAGCTGGAGCCCTGGGACTCGGGTCAGGGCCACGTCGCGCTGTACCTGCACAACGGCAACGAGTACGTCGAGGGCATGCTCGGCGCCGCAGCCGCCCGGGCCGCCTCGTTCAACTGCAACTACCGGTACGTCGAGGCCGAGCTCACCCACCTGCTCGACGACGCCGGGACCCGCGCCGTCATCTACCACGGGTGTTTCGCGCCCACGCTGGCCGGCGTCCTCGACACGCTGACCGAGCGGCCGGTGCTGTTGCTCCAGGTGGACGATGGGTCCGGCAACGCACTGCTCCCGGGCGCCCTCGACTACGAGGAGGCCCTGGCCGGCTCCGACCCGGAGGCGCCGCCGGTCCGGCCCGATCCCGACGACCTGTACCTGGTCTACACCGGCGGCACCACGGGCCTGCCGAAGGGCACGACGTGGACGCAGGCCGACATCCTCGACAGCGCGATCGCGGCGTTCCTCCCGGAGGGCCTGCTCGACGCGGGCTCGTTGGAGGAGGGAGTCGCCATCGTCGTCGACAGCCCTGCGCGCGTGGTGATGCCGCTGCCACCGCTGATCCACGCCGCGGCCCAGTGGCTGGCGATGGCCGGTTTCCTGACCGGCGGGAAGGTCGTGTTCCCCGACGTCGTCGACGGTCTCGATCCGGAGTCGGTGTGGACGGCGATCGATGCCGAGGGCGTCCAGCTGATCAACATGGTGGGCAACGCGTTCGCGACCCCGGTCCTCGACGAGTTCGAGCGCGGCGGGCACGACGGCAGCTCCCTGGTGATGGTCGGCCTCGGTGGAGCCGTGACCACCGCACCGGTGAAGGACCGGATCCTGCGGAACCTGCCGCACGTCGTCGTCGTCGACGTGGCCGGCTCGTCCGAGAGCGGCTCCCAGCTGTCGAACATCAGCACCAGCCAGGCGCCGGCGACGTCCGGTGTGTTCACGGCAGCCGCGGGCACCTGTGTGGTGGACGAGAGCCGGACGCGCCTGCTCGAGCCCGGCGATCCGGCCACCGGGTGGCTGGGCCGGCAGGGCCCGATCCCCATGGGCTATCTCGGCGACCGCGACAAGACCGAGCGCACCTTCCCGACCGTCGAGGGCGTCCGCACCGTGCTGCCCGGTGACCGGGCCCGGGTCCTGGCCGACGGCACGATCGAGCTGCTCGGCCGCGACTCGGTGACGATCAACACCGGCGGCGAGAAGGTGTTCGCCGAGGAGGTCGAGTCGGCACTGGCGGACCACCCGGGCGTCGGCGACGTGGTCGTCGTCGGGCGTCCGAGCGAGCGCTGGGGCACCGAGGTCGTCGCCGTCGTCCAGATCGAGGACGGGCACGACCCCAGCGACGAGGAGCTGCTGGCCCGGGCCGGGAAGACCCTCGCCCGCTACAAGCTCCCCAAGGCCATCGTCCGCGTCGACGCGGTCGTCCGGAGCCCTGCCGGCAAGGCCGACTACCGCTGGGCCACGGAGACCGCGGCGCAGAACGCGCTCGTCTGAGGAGGAAATGGCGACATGAACACCGAACCCGTCACCGACGTCACGCCGGACGAGCTGCAGCGGCTCCTCGATGCCCAACGGGCCGCCCAGGCCGCCGACCCGGTCCCCGACGCCGCGACCCGCCGGAACCGCATCGACCGCTTCGTGGCCGCCGTCCTGGAACACGCCGACGAGCTCGCCAAGGCGCTGGACGCCGACTTCGGCGGCCGCCCCGAGACGACCTCGCTCGAGCTCGACCTCCTGGGCGCGACGGACGCGATCACCTTCGCCCGCGAGAACCTCGAGGACTGGATGCGGCCGGTCGAGGTTCCCCCCGCACTGGGAGGGGCCGTCTCGACCACGATCGAGATCCGCCCGAAGGGCGTCGTCGGCGTCATCGGCCCGTGGAACTTCCCGGTCGTGCTCGCGGTCCTGCCCGCGGTGGAAGCACTCGCCGCCGGCAACCGGGTGATGATCAAGATCTCGGACATGACCCCGCACACCGGGACGGTGTTCGCCCGTGCGGTCGCGTCGCGGATGGACGCCGACGAGGTCGCGGTCGTCAACGGCGGCCGGGCCACGGCCGAGGCGTTCAGCGAGCTCCGGTTCGACCACATCTTCTTCACCGGATCGCCTGCGGTCGGTCGCATCGTCGGCGCCGCTGCGGCCCGGAACCTGGTGCCGGTGACGCTCGAGCTCGGGGGCAAGAACCCGGCGATCGTCGCCCCCGACGCCGACGTCGCCGACGCCGCCGCGCGGATCGCACCCGCCCGTCTCGTGAACAGCGGCCAGGTGTGTCTCTGCCCGGACTACGTCTTCGTCCCGGAGCAGGGAAGGGAGGCCTTCGTCGAGGCCTACCGGCAGGCCGTGCTCGCGCACTTCCCGACCTTCGTCGACAACCCCGACGTCGTGGCGGTCATCAACGAGGCCAACTACCGGCGGGTTACCGGGCTGGTCGCGGACGCCACGGCCAAGGGTGCGGCCGAGATCGTGATCGTGCCCGACGCCGAACGGGACCGGCTGCCGGCCGCGGCCGCCCGCCGCATCCCGCCGACGCTCCTGCTCGACGTGCCGGCCGGTGCCGCGATCCACCGTGAGGAGATCTTCGGGCCGGTGCTCGTCGTGCACACCTACACCGGGATCGACGAGGCCATCGCGTACGCCGGAGCGGGAGAGCACCCGCTCGCGTCGTACTGGTACGGCGAGGACGGTGCCGACTTCCGGCGGTTCCTCCGCGACACCACGTCGGGTTCGGTGTCGCGCAACGACTTCGCCCTGGCCTACATGAACCACGCTGCGCCGTTCGGCGGGGTGGGGATGAGCGGCTCGGGTGGCTACCATGGCAAGGCCGGGTTCGACACGTTCTCCCACCGGCGGCCGGTCGCCCACACGAACGCGGACTTCGCGATGGCCCCCGGCTTCGTGCCGCCGCTGACACGGGAGCGGGTCGAGGGTGTCGCCGCCACCGCGGCCGCTGCGGCGGCCACCGTCGCCGCCCGGGCGGCCGGATCCGGCGGGCAGGACCGGCCGTGAGCGAGTTCGAGCACATCCTCTACGAGCGGCCGGCGGACAGGGTCGCCCGGATCGTCCTGAACCGCCCGGACGCGCGGAACGCGCAGAGCATGCGTCTGCTCCACGAGCTCAACGACGCCTTCGACCTGGCCGCCCAGGACGATGCGGTGAGCGTGATCATCCTCGCCGCGAACGGGCCGCACTTCTCGTCCGGGCACGACCTGCGCGAGGCGGACGCCCGTGAGGTCGTGGCGGGCCATCGCCGCGTCGGTACCTGGTGCGGCTTCGGCTGCGACGGCGCCGAGGGGCAGATGGCCGTCGAGAAGGAGATGTACCTCGGGCTCTCCGAGCGGTGGCGCAACCTGCCGAAGCCGACCATCGCCGCGGTGCAGGGCAAGGTCATCGCCGGCGGTCTCATGCTCGTCTGGCCGTGCGACCTGATCGTCGCCGCCGAGGATGCGTCCTTCGCGGACAACACCGTGTCCATGGGCGTCTCCGGAGCGGAGTTCTTCAACCACCCGTTCGAGGTCGGTGTCCGGACGGCCAAGGAGATGCTGTTCACCTCCGACTTCTTCTCGGCACGGGACCTGCACCGGCTCGGCATGGTCAACCACGTCGTCCCTCGGGACGAGCTCGACGACGTCGCCCTCGAACTCGCGTCCCGCGTCGCCGCCAAACCGCTGTTCGCCCTCAAGCTGGCGAAGGAGGCAGTCAACGCCGCCCAGGACAACCAGGGTCGGCACAACGCGATGCAGACCTCGTTCGCGTACCACCAGCTCTGCCACAGCCACAACCAGCAGGTGCACGGGATGCTCATCGACCCGGGCTTCCTCGCCCGGTCGCCCGTCGGAAGAAAGGGTGAAATCCAATGACGGATCTGACACTCGAGGAGATGGAGGCACTCCTCCACAAGCACGAGGAGTACGAACTCAACTACGACTTCGACGGAACCATCTCGACCCTGACCGCCAACCCGCACTACGAACTTCCGACGCTGGGCTGGAAGATCGACGGGCGGGAGGCGGTGACCGAGCTCTACCGCCGCATGCTGCCGGGCGGCCTGAAGCAGGCGATGTGGGCGGAGAAGCGGGTCCACGCCGTCGGGCCGAACACCCTGGCCCGCGAGGCGTTCGTCATGTTCAACTCCCCCGACGGGCGGCGCGTCACCGGCCAGTACATGGCCGTCATCGCGTACGACCCGGTCGACAAGCTCATCATCGGGGAGCGGCTCTACATGGATTCCGCCTTCGCGGAGTCCATGGCGCGCGAGCTCGGTCCCGACTTCGGCGACATCCCGGGTGTCTCGAAGATCGTGCCGGACGAGACCGACCCGGTGCGCGTGATGAAAGCCGTCGGTGTCGAGGAGTTCGGTGCACCGGAGGCCCTGGAGATCGTGGAACTTCCGGTTCCCGAGCCGGGCAAGGGCGAGGTTCGGATCCGGGTCAAGGCCGCGACCGTCAACCCGGTCGACACCGCGACCCGTGCGGGGTTCCGCGGCCCGATGACGAAGGCTGCCGCGCCCGGCCCCTACGTGCTCGGCATGGAGGTCGCGGGTGTGCTGGACAAGATCGGCGAGGGGACCTCGACCGACCTGGAGGTCGGCGACGACGTGATGGCCGTCGTGCACCCGGTCGGCTCGGCGGGGGCCTACGCCGAGTACGCCGTGGTCCCCGCCGCGTCGACGGCGCGGACCCCCAAGGGCTCGACCTACGTCGAGGCCACCACCATCCCGATGAACGGCCTCACGGCTCGCCTCGCGATCGACCTGCTGGAGCTGCAGGCCGGTGACACCCTGGCGGTGACCGGCGCGGCCGGCGCCGTGGGTGCCTACGTCGTCGAGCTGGCCAAGCTGGACGGAATTCGCGTCGTCGCCGTGGCTCGTCCCTCCGACGAACCCTTGCTCACCGAGCTCGGCGCCGACGTGTTCGTGCCGCGCGGCGACGACTTCGCTCAGCGGATCCTCGACGCCGCGCCGGGCGGGGTGGACGGTGTCGTCGACACGGCCGTCCTCGACGATGCGGTGCTCCCCGCGGTCCGTGACCATGGCGCGGTCGCCACGCTGCGGGGCTTCCTCGCGCCCGCCGACCGCGGCATCGACTTCCGCGCGGTGTTCGTGCCGACCTACGCCCGCGAGCAGGCCAAGCTCGACCGTCTCCGCCAGCACGTGGAGGACGGCCGGCTGACGCTGCGGGTCGGCCGGACGCTGCCGGCCGAGAAGGCTCCCGAGGCCCACCGGCTCGTCGAGTCGGGGGGCATCCGGGGCCGCGTGGTCCTGGAGTTCTGAGACGGGCGGGTGGGTCGGCCGGCGCGGGCCGGCCGACCCACCCGGTCGTCGGCCGAGGTGCATGGAGGCAACGGTGGCCGGACAGGGAGTTTTCGTTCTCGGGGGTGCCCAGACCGACTTCAGCCGGGTCTGGACCAGGGAGGGGCTCGACGCCGCCGACCTGATCCGGGAAGTCGTGCAGGACGCGCTCGGCGCGGCCCGGGTGGACGCCGGCGACGTGCAGGTCGGCCACGTCGGCAACTTCGCGGGCGAGCTGTATCTCGGCCAGGGACACCTGGGCGGGCTGCTGGTGGAGGCCGACCCGGCGTTCGCGGGAATGCCGACGTCCCGGCACGAAGCGGCCTGCGCCTCGGGCAGCATGGCCGTTCTCGCGGCGATGGCCGACATCGAGGCCGGCAGGTACGACGTCGCACTGGTCGTGGGCGCGGAGATCATGCGGATCGGCCGCGGTGCGGAGTCGCAACGGCTCCTCGCCGCCGGTGCCTGGGTGCCGCGCGAGACCGAGGGAGTCGAGTTCCCGTGGCCGCACCAGTTCAACTCGGTGGCCATGGAGTACGACCGGCGCTACGGGCTCGACCACCGCTATCTCGGCGCCATTGCGGCCAACAACCTCGCGAACGCCCGGCAGAACCCGCTGGCCCAGACCCGCAACTGGACCTTCGACGACCGCGCGTTCGCCGAGGACGACGAGGCCAACCCCACCATGGCCGGCCTGCTGCGCCGCCAGGACTGCAGCCCGATCACCGACGGCGGCGCCGCGGTCGTCCTGGCCTCCGGGACAGCCGCACGGGAGTGGGCAGCGCGCCGTGGCCGGAGCAGCGACGGCATCCCGCGCATCTCGGGCTGGGGGCACACCACCTCGCGGATGGCGGTCGCGGACAAGCTCACCGACGCCGCCGACTCGCCGTACGTCGCGCCGCACCTGCGGCGCGCCATCGTCGACGCCTTCGACCGGGCCCGGATCCCCGATGCGGCGGCCCTCGACCTGATCGAGCTCCATGACTGTTTCAGCATTAGCGAGTACCTGATGATCGACCACTTCGGTCTCACCGACCCGGGGGAGAGCTGGCGGGCGGTCGACAGCGGTGCCATCGCGCGTGACGGCAAGTGGCCGATCAACCCGTCCGGCGGGCTGCTGGGAGTCGGGCATCCCGTCGGTGCGAGCGGCGTACGCATGCTGCTCGACGTGGCCCGCCAGGTCGAGGACGCGGCGGGTGACTGCCAGGTGCCGGGTGCGCAGCGCGGAGCGGTGCTGAACATGGGCGGAAGCATGACGACGACGGCGTGCTTCGTCGTCGACACCGACGGCGTGGCCTGAGGTCACACCGGACCGAGGAGATCGAGGAAAATCGATGGTCAAACTCACCGCCCTGTTCGGGCACCCGGAATCGCCGGAGGACTTCGAACGTCACTACCTCGGCGTCCACGTGCCGCTTGCCAAGGCCATTCCCCACGTGACGCGCATCGAGACGGCCAGGGTGGGCCCGAGCCCGTCCGGTGAGACGCCGCCCTACTACCGGATGGCAGAGCTGTGGTTCCCCGACCTCGCGAGCCTCGATGCGGCAATGGCGTCACCTCAGGGACGGTCCGCGGCGGCGGACATCGCGACGTTCGCGACCGGTGGTGCGACGCTGTTGGTCAGCGCCGTCGACGGGGACTGAGCAGGGCCCTGCGGACGCCGTCGACCGAGAGCCGGCCCGGTCCTGGGCGTGGCGCCGCGCGTCAGGGAAGCACGCGGGGATCGGTGAGGCGCCGGTAGAGCTCGGCGATCCCGTAGCGGATCCGCCCGGTGATGGTGCGCGGGTCGTATCCGAGTTCTCTCGTGAGCGACTCGTGCTTGGCCTGGATCGAGGAGTGGTGCATGCCCAGCGTGGCGGCGGCCGAGCGGAGGCTGTCCGCCTCCACGAGGATCTGCAGGATGTGGGCGGAGCGCGCGTCGAGGCGCGCGAGCGCACGGACGTCGTCGTGCGGCGACTCCGGGTCGCAGGCCAGCGCGACCGGAAGCAGCACGCCGAGCAGCTCGGCGTCCAGGACGGGGCGATCGTCTCCGATGACCTGCAGCGAGATCAGGGCGCCCTGCCAGGACTCCGGTGCGTGATCGGCCGCGACCCACTGACCGATCCCGGCCGGTGTGGACGGTGGCTCGGTGTCTCCCCGGCACAGGGTGGCCCGCACGATGCCGTACCTCGTCGGCACCAGGGTCGTGAGGGCGCTGCGGGCGTCGCCGGACCGGGGATGCGTGGCGATGACCCGGACCCGCGAGCCTGCGTCGACGTGCAACCGCGCGAGCGCCTTCGTGCGTTCGTCGATCGTCTTCTCGGGATCCAGCACGACCTCGAGGTCACCCGTCGGGTCACGACGCGACTCGAGCACGCCGACGGCCAGCGCGAGCCGTTCGACGATCATCGCGTCGCGGGCGTGCGGCTTCGTCTCGCGCTCGAGCCAGACCGTCCCGGCCGAGTACGTGCTCTCGGGTGAGCGAGGCACGGTCGCAGGCTCGGGTGCACTCCGCCCGTCCGGGCTGCGCCGGGTCACCCGGCCGTGGCGCTCGGCACCCGCGATCGCGCCGGACAGCGCGGCTGCCCCCCGCAGGAGCGCATCGAGCCCGGCACCGGACAGAACGAGCGCGTCGAAGTAGGCGACGACCTTCAAGGACTCGCCGGCTTCGGGGTCGAGGGCTGTCAGGCGGTCCACCAGTTCCTGCATGTGCTCTCCCTCGTGCGCGCGACCAGCCTACTGCGGCGGGCCGCAGGCTGGTGCCGCTCCCGGGCGACGGTCGACCGGCCGCCCGGGAGCGGAGTCCGGGAGCGTCAACCGCCGAGGAGGCGTCCGACCCAGGCGTTGCGGGAACGGATCATCGCCTTGCCCAGTGTGCTCTCGGGCGCCATGAGGTCGAACCCGTGGAATCCGCCGGGCCACACGTGCAGCTCCGCCTGGACTCCGGCGGCCCACAGCGCCGAGGCGTAGGCGACGTCCTCGTCGCGGAAGACCTCGGCAGATCCACAGTCGATGTAGGCGGGCGGCAGGCCCGACAGGTCGGTCGCCCGCGCCGGGGCGGCGTAGACGGAGACGGCGTCCGTGCCGCGCCGGTCGCCGAGCAGCGAGGTCCAGCCGAGCCGGTTGCTCTGCCGGTCCCACATGCCGACCCCGTCCATCTGCACCGAGGAGACGGTCCGGTCGCGGTCGTCGAGCATGGGGTAGCTGAGCACCTGGCCGATCAGGTGGGGGCCGTTGCGGTCGCGGGCGAGCAGGGACACGCCCGCGGCGAGCCCCCCGCCGGCACTCGTGCCCGCGATCATCAGGCGCTCGGGGTCGAAGTCCAGCGCGCGTGCGTTCCCGGCCGCCCACACCAGGCCGGCGTAGCAGTCCTCGACCGGGACGGGGTCGGGGAACTCCGGGGCCAGCCGGTACTCGACGGTGACCACGACCGCGTCGTGGTCGACGACCCAGGGCAGCGCCAGCTGCAGGCTGGCGAAGCGGTCGCCCGTGATCATGCCGCCGCCGTGGGTGTAGAAGATCCCGGGCCCCGGGCCGTGGTGATCCTTCCGCTTCACGACGCTCACCAGGATCTCGTCGCCCTGGTATCCCGGGACGGTGACGTCCTCGACCACCAGGCCCAGTGACTCGAAGTCCGCCTCGGTCAGCTGGAACGGAGGGTTCTCGCGGACCAGCGGGATCATCTCTGCGGTCATGACGAGCGGAGCCTCGTCCGACATGGTGGTCAGCACGAGCTCGAGCTCGGGGTCGAACGGCGGCCGGGGGACGGCGGTGACGTCGGTGCCGGTCATGCCGGGCTCCTCTCGTGGGCGGGTGATCGGCCGGCGGGTGTCAGGCGCCGAGGGCCCGGCGGACGAACTCGTCGCGGGCGGCTTTCGCAGCTCGGGATACGGCGGCGTCGGGAGCCGCGAAGTCGAACCCGTGGTAGCCGCCGCCCCACAGGTGCAGGTCGACCAGGACGCCGGCCTGCGACAGCCGCTGAGCCATCTCGATCGCCTCGTCGCGGAACCCGTCACTGCCTCCGCAGTCGATGAACGTGCGGGGCAGGCCGGCCAGGTCGGCCGCGCGGGCGGGAGCGACGTACGGTGAGACGCCGGCGCGGCCCTGCTGCTCGCCGAGCGCCGCCCTCCACCCGAAGGCGATGTCGTTGCGGTCGCTCGGGTACCCGTCGAGCATCGTGCTGCTCGGGGTCTCCATCCGGTCGTCGAGCATCGGTGACACCAGCACCTGGTGGGACGGTGCCGGCCCCTTGCGGTCGCGGGCGAGCAGGGACACGCCCAGACCCAGACCGCCGCCCGCGCTGATACCGAGAACGATGATGCGCTCGGGGTCGATCCCGAGTTCGGCTGCGTGGTCGGCGGTGTAGGTGAGACCGGCGTAGCAGTCCTCGACCTGACCGGGTGCCGGGTGCTCCGGCGCGAACCGGTAGCCGACCGAGATGACCACCGCTGCGGACTCCGCCACGTAGGGGAGCAGCTCGTCGATGTACATGTACCGGTTGCCCAGCACCAACGCGCCGCCGTGAACGTAGAAGATCGCCGGCAGGTCGGTGGTCGCGGCCGCGGGGGAGAGCACGGTGAGCGCAACGTCCGGTGCCCCGGCGGGGCCGGGGACGAGGCGTTCGTCGACGACGATCCGACCGCCGGCGGTGAGGTCCGGTGGCGGAGCATCGTCGAAGATGCGCCGGAGCGCACCGAGGTTGTCGTCGCTCAACGCAGGGGTGGCATCCCGAAGCGCCAACAGTGCGTCCTCGATCTCGGGGTCGAACCGCGGTGCGAGCGGGGTCTGTGTGCCGTCGGAATCGGTCAACGGGGTTTCCTCCGATCGAAGCGGATCAGGGAGCGACCGCGTCGCTGCGCGGGTCGATCAGGATCTTGGCGTGGCGCTCCGGATCTCCCAGCGCGCTGAATGCGGCCTCGACGCCGTGCAGCCCGACGGTGCCGGTGACGAGCGGGCTCGGGTCGACGGTCCCGTCCGCGAGCATGTGCAGCGTGTCGCGGAACTCGCCCGGGTCGTAGCCGACCGAGAACAGGACGTCGATCTCCTTGCCGATCGCCCGGCTCGGGTGGAAGGTGTCCGGTTCGAGACACGCACCGGCCACGACCACCGTGCTCATCAGGGGTGCCGAGCCCAGGATGCTGTCGATCATGCCGGGGACCCCGACGCACTCGAACACCACCGGACGGGAGTCGCCGAGCCGGAGGCCGTGCATGGCGCGGAAGGCCAGCCACCAGGGCGTGCGCGGGATCCGGCGGAGCTTCTCCATCGCGTCGAAGCCGAGGTTGAGGAACTCGGGGATCGTGCTGAGCTTCGGCGGGTGCGGTGACGACTCGAAGGGGTCCGCGGTGCGGGGGTCGACGACGACGTCGGCACCCAGCCGGCCGGCGAGATCCCGCCGGGCGGGGGAGAGGTCCGAGGCGATGATCGTGCGGACGCCGGCGGCCTTGAGCATCCCGATGACCGCGAGGCCGACCGGGCCGCAGCCGATGACGTAGGCGGTCTGCTTCCTGGTGATCCGGCTCTTGCGGACGGCGTGCCACCCCACGGCCATCGGCTCGGTGAGGACGGCGTGCTGCGCCGGCATGCCGTTCGGCACGTCGAACGTGAACGACTCCTGCACGACGATCTGCTCGGCGTACGCCCCGGTCACGTGCTTGGAGGTGCCGAGGATGTACGGCGTCCGCCCGTTGCGGATCATCGGCATCGCCACCACGAGGCTGCCGGGGCTCCACCGGCGGTGGGTGCCGGCGCCGTACTCGACGACCTCCCCGCAGATCTCGTGCCCGAAGACGACCTCGTCCTCGGATCGCGGGGCGTCGGTGTAGCCGACGGTCGCCGACATGTCCGCCAGATGGTCGGCGTGCACGCGGGCATGGAGGTCCGAGCCGCAGATCCCTGCCCGGGCGACGTCGAGCAGGATCTGTCCGGGGCCCGGTCGCGGCGCGGGAACCTCCCGCACGGTCAGCTCGCCCCGCGTGCAGACGGCGGCGTTCATCGTGGACACGCGATCAACCTTCCGGGTGGGGCGGTGTGGTGGTCAGGCCGAGACCGGTGTGGCGCCGTCGAGGAGCATCCGGGCCGTCGTGTCCGGACCGTGGCGGCCGTCGAACGCGTCGAACGCCGCCCCGATCTCGGCACATTCGCGGCGGTGGAGCTCGCCCCATTCGCGGTGGGTGACGATGACGGGCGCGCGCTCCTGGAGCGCTTCGACGACCTGCTGCCCGACCGCGTCCGGGTCTGCGCCCTTGGCGAGGACGGCGTGGTTGGCCTCGATGACCTCGCGGTTCGGTTCCCGGTCGAGCAGCCGGGCCTCGGCCTCGCCGGCGGTGTAGTTGATCCGGGTTGCGACGGTGCCGGGAACGAGCAGCGAGACGTCGATGTCCGTGTCGCCGAGTTCCTGGCGCAGGACCTTGGTGAACCCGACGGATGCGAACTTCGATGCGGTGTACGCGCCGACGTGCGGCATCGCGACCAGGCCGGAGATCGACGCCGTGTTGAGGATGTGGGCGCGGGTGCCGCGGGCCTTCATCCGCGGGACGAACGTGTGCACGCCCAGGAACATGCCGTCGATGTTCACGCCCTGGACCCAGCGCCAGACCTTGAAGGGGGTGTCCTCGATCGTGCCGCCACCGTTGACGCCGGCGACGTTGCACAGGATCGAGATCGGACCGAGTGCGGCCTCCGCGGTGTCGGCCGCAGCCGTCCAGCCCGCTTCGTCGCTGACGTCGAGCGGCACGGCGGTCACCGTGCCGCCTGCCGTGCGCAGCTCCTCGGCGACCTCGGAGAGCCGGGCCTCGTCGACGTCGGCGAGCGCCACCTTCGCGCCGGCGCCGACCAGCGCGCGGGCGATCCCGAGGCCGATCCCGGACGCGGCCCCGGTGACGAAGGCAGCTTCCCCAGCAGGCCAGACCATATTCTCTCCTCGAGACGGCGTCGCCGCACCGCCGTTGGTGGGCTGGTTTCGATGATGGGCAACGGCCCGTCGACCGGGCCACCGCCAAGTGCGGCGGATGCCGGCCGTGCGACCCGCCGTTCGAGCGGCACCGGCGTGACCGGTCAGGCCGGGATCGGCAGCAGTGCTGCGGTCGACGGCGTCGACGTCGTCCACTCCCGCTGGGTCGCGATGAGGTACCCGTCCCGGGGGAGCGCCTCGACGATCTGCCGGCCGACCTCGGTCGGACCGGCTGCCGCGGCGGGGCCGGCGTGGACGGCCCCTGCGGCCTGCCCGCTCCTCGCGGACCCGAACAGCCCGGCCGCTGCCACGCCCACCGTGTAGCGGACGCGGGTCGCGACCGAGCCGGGGACGAGCAGCCCCATCGCCACCAGGCCGGAGACCGGCGCCGTGCTCAGGATGTGGGGGCGCACCCCCCGGGCCCGGAACCGGGGGAGGAACGTGTGCGCCGCGGGGAGGCGCCGGCCGGTCCCGACCCCGGACGTCCACCGGCACACCCGGAACGGCTCGTCGCCGGTCGCCCTGCTCCCGGCCTCGTCGTCCAGGTCGCACACGATCGAGATGCGGCCGAGCGCGTCCTCAGCCGCCTCGGCCGCATCCGTCCAACTCTGCGCGTCGCCGGCGTCGAGTCGTACGGTCGTCACGGTGCCGCCCGAACGCCTCAGCTCGTCGGCAGCCTCCGCGAGCCCGGACTCGTCGGCGTCCGCGATCGCCACCCTGGCGCCCGCGGCGACAAGGGCGCCGGCGACTCCGCGAGCGATCCGCGACCGCCCACCGGTGACGAACGCCGCGTCTCCTGCGAGTTGGACCATGGCTCTCTCCCTCGCGGTGCCCGGGCCGGCGACCACGCCGGCGTCCGTCCATGGTGATCACCGTCACACGGGAGGTGACACCGCAACTCGCCGCAGATGTCAGCTGTTCGACCCGCCGTTCGTGCGGTTCGGCCGGCCTGACCGCCCTCCCCGCCCGGGTGCCGAGCCCGGGGTGGGATATTGGGCCGTATGAAGTCGCGCGTGCTGGTGGTCGACGACGACCCGGCCCTGGCCGAGATGCTCACCATCGTGCTGCGGGGCGAGGGGTTCGAGACCACGGTCGTCTCCGACGGGACCCGGGCGCTGCCCGCCGTCCGGGACACGCAGCCCGATGTGGTGCTGCTCGACCTGATGCTGCCCGGGATGAACGGCATCGACGTGTGCCGGGCGATCCGCGCCGAGTCCGGCATCCCGATCGTCATGCTCACCGCGAAGAGCGACACGGTGGACGTCGTGCTGGGCCTGGAGTCGGGCGCCGACGACTACGTGGTCAAACCGTTCAAGCCGAAGGAGCTCGTCGCCCGGATCCGGGCCCGGGTGCGGCGCAACGAGGCCGAGCCGGCCGAGCAGCTCTCCATCGGTGAGATCGACATCGACGTCCCGGCGCACCAGGTGACCCGGGGCGGCCGGCCGATCGCGCTCACCCCACTCGAGTTCGACCTGCTGGTCGCGCTGGCCCGCAAGCCGCGCCAGGTGTTCACCCGCGAGGTCCTGCTCGAGCAGGTCTGGGGCTACCGGCACGCCGCCGACACCCGCCTGGTGAACGTGCACGTGCAGCGGCTGCGGTCCAAGGTGGAGCGCGACCCGGAGCGCCCCGAGGTCGTCCTGACCGTGCGCGGGGTGGGGTACAAGGCCGGGCCCCCGTGATGGACGGCGGTCGCGGTCCCGGCGGCGGGACGCCCGGCCCAGACGGGACCCGGGTGCTCCGGCGATGACCCGGTTCGGGCTGCGCCGCCGCCTCGCCCGGCTGCCGGGGATGCGCCGGGCGGCCCGCGCGCTCGCCCCGCTGCGCGCGCAAGCCCACGAGCTCGGCGCGCTGGTCGCGGCGTCCTGGCGGCGGTCGCTGCAGCTGCGCGTCGTGGTGTCGACGCTCGCGCTGTCCTCGGCCGTCGTGCTGGTGCTCGGGCTGGTGTTGCAGAGCGAGATCGCCGAGCGACTCCTGCAGAGCAAGCTCAACGGCGCGCTCGTGCAGGCCGACGCCGGCCGCGTGGTGCTGGAGGGAGAACTCTCCGGGGTCGATCCGGACCGGGAGGGGGCCCAGGAGACGCTCGACGCCGCGCTGCAGCGGCTCACCAACACCCAGGGGGTCGCCCCGGGGTCGCCGGCGGCCGGTGAGTTCCGCGCCGCGCTGACCACCGGCTCCGGGAACGGGCCGGAGATCTCCTCCGGTGACGTCGCCCAGGTCACGCCCGAGCAGCGCGCCACGGTCGCCGAGGGCGGGGTGAGCCGCCAGTACACCACCGTCGACGGCGTGCCCACGCTGGTGATCGGGCAGCCGGTCTCCACGGCCGGCCGGGAGCTGCAGTTCTACCTGCTGTTCCCGCTGGAGGGCGAGCGGCTGACGCTCAACCTGGTCCAGAGCACGCTGATCGTCGGTGGCCTCGTGCTGCTCGTGCTGCTCGCCGCGATCGCCAGCCTGGTGACGAGGCAGGTGGTGCGGCCGATCCGGCAGGCCGCCGACGTGGCGGAACGCTTCGCGGGCGGTCATCTCGACGAGCGGATGGACGTCCGCGGTGAGGACGAGGTGGCCCGCCTCGCCGAGTCGTTCAACGAGATGGCGGGCAGCCTGGCCGCGCAGATCGCACAGCTGGAGGAGTTCGGCGCGTTGCAGCGCCGGTTCACCTCGGACGTCAGCCACGAGCTGCGCACCCCGCTGACCACCGTCCGGATGGCCGCCGACGTGCTGTACGCGTCCCGGGACGAGCTGCTGCCCGCCCTGCGGCGCAGCTCCGAGCTGCTGGTCACCGAGCTGGACCGGTTCGAGGCGCTGCTCGCCGACCTGCTCGAGATCTCCCGGCTCGACGCCGGTGTCGCGGAGCTGGGCGCCGAGCAGATCGACCTGGCCGCGGTGGTACGGCACGCGGTGGACACCGTCCGCGGCCTGGCGGCGGACGCCGGGACCGAGCTCGTGCTCGACCTGCCCGCCGACGAGTACGTCGAGGCCGATCCGCGCCGGGTCGAGCGGATCGTCCGGAACCTGGTGGCGAACGCGATCGACCACGGTGAGGGACGGCCGGTGGAGGTGACGATGGCCGGCGACCCGGCGTCGGTGGCCGTGCTCGTACGCGACCACGGTGTCGGACTGCGGCCCGGCGAGGCCGACCTCGTGTTCAACCGGTTCTGGCGGGCCGAGGAGTCCCGGGCGCGGCGCAGCGGCGGCACCGGCCTCGGCCTGTCGATCAGCATCGAGGACGCCCGGCTGCACGGCGGCTGGCTGCAGGCCTGGGGCGAACCCGGCAACGGGTCGGCGTTCCGGCTGACGCTGCCCCGGCAGGTCGGCGGGCACATCTCGGTCTCGCCGCTCCCACTCGGCCCACCGGCCGGCGAGGACGACCCCGACGAGCGCCGCGACGGGCGGCCCGGATCCTCGGTGCCCACACCGCCGCGCGGCATCGCGACCCGCTGGGACGACTGGCGCGGCCGGGAGGACACGCCGGAGGACGACCGGAACGCCGGCGGGCACGACCCCGCGCCGGTCCGGCCGGCCGAACGCGCCATCACCGACCCGGGCGGTGACCGGTGAGCAAGGTGACCGTGGTCGGGCTGCTGGTCTGCCTCGCGGTGCTCGCCGGGTGCGCGACCGTGCCCGAGCACTCGTCGGTGCAGGTGCTGCGCCAGACCGGCGACACCGGCGGCACCGTGCCGGACGGCCCGATCGAGGACAGCGACCCGCTGGGCCTGGTCCGCGGGTTCGTCTACGCCTCCGGCCGCCCGGACGACCGGCACGCATCCGCTCGCCGCTACCTGGCCGCCCCCGCCGCGAACTGGGACGACGGGGCGTCGCTGACCGTCCTCTCCGAGCGGTTCGACACCGTCTTCGCGCCGCGGAGCGCCGACGCGGGCCCGGACCGCGCGGTCGTGCGCGTACGGGGCACCCGGCTCGGGACGGTCAGCGCGGCCGGGGCGTTCGAGACGGCACCCGCGCCCGTCGAGGTCGACATCGGTGTGGTCCGGCAGGACGACCACTGGCGGGTCGAGCGGCTCCCGCCGGGGGTGATGGTGCGGCTCTCCGACTTCCGGGCGAACTACCGCTCGGTCCGGGCGTGGTTCGTCGACCCGGCGCGGGGCACGCTGATGGCCGACACCCATTACATCCCCAGCACCCGGCCGGCGCAGCTCGCCGCCCGGGCGACCGACGTGCTGCTGCGCGGACCGTCGAGGGGGCTGGCGGGCGCGGCCGTCACGCTGTTCCCGGCGACCGCCCGGCTGCGCTCGGCCGTCACCGAGTCGCCGGACGGCGCCGTGGTCGTCGACCTCACCGGGGTCTCCGGGCTGTCCGACCGGGACCGGCGGCTGCTCGCCGCCCAGGTCTCGCTGACCCTCGCCGAGGTCAGCGTGCCGCGCGTGCGGCTGCTGTCCGACGGCGACCCGCTGCTGCCCGACCGGCCCGAGGTCACCCGGGACGACTTCGCCGGGATGGTCATGGCTCCCGACCAGCTCCCGAGCTTCCCGATGGTCGTCGACGGCGGCCGGGTCCACCAGCTCGGCGAGGGCGGACGGGAGACCCCGGTGGCCGGCCAGGCGGGCAACGGCTCGTTCGACGTCGTCGACGCCGCCGCGTCCGCGCGCGGCGGCCGGATCGCGGTGGTCTCCCGGGAGGAGACCGGCACCCAGCGGCTGCTGACCGGCCCGGCCGGGGGCCAGCTCACGGCGACGCCGGTCTCCGGCGCCACCGTGACGGCGCTGAGCTGGAACGCCGCGGGTGACGAGATCTGGGCGGTGGCCGACGGCCGGCTCCGGCGGGTCGCGGCCCCGGCCCAGGGGCCGCCGGCGGAGGCTCCGCTGGACGCCGGGCGCCTCGCCGGCCTGGGCGAGCTCCGGGACGTCGCGCTCTCCCGCGAGGGCGGGCGGATCGCCGTCGTCGCCGGTGGGCGGGCCCTGGTCGGGCCGGTCGTCCCCGGCCCGGGCGGCTCGGTGTCGATCGGCGAGCTGCGCGAGCTCCGGCCCCGCGAGCTGCGTGACGTGGTCGCCGTCGACTGGCGCTCCGGCGAGCAGCTCGTGGTGGCGGCCGACTCCGACCGCCCGGTCTCGTTGGTCACCGTCGACGGGCTGACCCTCGACCAGGTTCCCGGCACGAACCTCACCTCTCCGTTGCGTGCGGTGGCCGCGGCCCCCGGGCGGGAGATCTACGTGACCGACCGGACCGGGCTCTGGAGCTACTCCGGCGGCGACCTGGACGCGTGGCGGCAGTCGGTGGGGTCCTCCACCGCCGCGCGCCCCTTCTACCCGGGCTGACCGTGGGCCGGCCCCCGCGGGCCGGCCGCGCTCCAGGATGGGCCGGTGGAGCGCCGCGGGACGGGCGAGTTCGCTCCCTGTGGATGGATTTCCCACTTGTGGACAACTCGGGCCCGGCGGCGCCGCGCGGACGTCGCCGGCCGGGCCCTCGGTGGATCCTGCCCGCATGACGACGACCCGGTCCCCGTCCCCGTTCGCGGCGTTGCTGGACCTGCTGCTGCCCCGAACCTGCGGTGGCTGCGGGGCCGGGCCGCCGGGCGGCGGCGGCTGGTGCCCGGCCTGCGCCGAGGACACCGCGGGCCCGTTCGCGGTCCGGGTGCCGGGTGCCGGCCGGGTGGTCGCGGCGGGGCGGTACCGCGGGCCGCTGCGCCGGGCCGTGCTCGCCTACAAGGAGCGCGGGCGCCGCGATCTCGCGCCGGACCTGGCGGCCCTGCTCGTCCCGGCGGTCGCGGCGGTGCTCCCGGCCGGGAGCGACCCGGGCGGTGTCCGGCTCGTGCCGGCCCCGTCCCGTCCGTGCGCCGCGCGGGCCCGCGGAGGGGACCACGTGCTCCGGCTGTGCCGGGCGCTCGAGACGCGTCTGGCCGCGGCCGGGCTGCCTGCCCGCACCGTGGTGGCCCTCGCACTCGACCGGCGCGCGCGGGACTCGGTCGGCCTGGGTGCGGCGGCCCGGGCGGCGAACCTCGCGGCGGCACTGCGCACGACCGCGCCGGCCGGACGGGCGGGCCCGGGCCGGGAACCGGTGCTGCTGGTCGACGACGTCGTCACCACCGGTGCGACGCTCCGGGCGTGCCGGTCGGTGCTGGTCCGAAGGGGCCTCGGGCCGGTCGGCTCGGTGCTGCTGGCCGACGCGACGACGACCGGACGGGTGTGATGGGGGACACATTCGCTGCTCCGTTCGGCGCACCGTGGTCGAGGCCCGGGGGCGGCGGCCCCGGCGACCCGTTCGTTCCCCCGGTGAGCGGGCGAAGTGAGGGGCGGGTGTCACCCGGGTGCGGTGCGCCGGTCGCGGACAGCAGCGGGACCAGGGGAGGGCATCCCACGAGCGGGTCGACGAACGACCTGTCGGGCGGGCGGATTTACCGCTAACGTCCGATGAACTCCGACCCGCTAGCACACCAGGAGGAACGACCGATAGCCCGCCCCCGGGGCCGTCGTCGAGTCCCGGGTTCAGCACGACTGAAGCGAGGGATGTCCGAGTGGAGATCGTCGTCACCGGCCGGAACGTCGAGGTGCCGGATCACTTCCGTGGTCTGGTCGAGGAGAAGCTGACCCGCCTGGAACGCCACGACCACAAGATCGTCGGGATGGAGGTGGAGCTCTTCCACGAGCCGAACCGCCGACAGCACAAGTCCTGCCAGCGTGTGGAGATCACCGGCCGTGGCGGCTGCGGTGCCGTGGCGCGGGCCGAGGCGGCGGCAGCGGACTTCTATGCCGCCCTGGACATGGCAGTCGGGAAGCTCGCCGAACGGCTCCGTCGCTCGCACGACCGTCGAAAGCCCAGCCGTCGTGACCGCGTGCAGGCCTCGCGGATGGCGGCCGATGCGTCGGCCGTCGCGCTGATGGAAGCGGCCCCGCCGGCCACCGACACGATCCCCGAACCCCGATCGCACGACGAGACCGTGCCCGAGGACGAGGTCGCCCGCCTCGAGGAGCAGTGGGAGGCCGAGTACCGGCCCGGTCGCATCGTCCGGGAGAAGACGCACGCCGCCGCCCCGATGACGGTCGACGAGGCCCTGTCCCGGATGGAGCTCGTCGGGCACGACTTCTACCTGTTCTCCTGCAGTGAGACCGGCCGTCCGTCGGTGGTCTACCGGCGCCACGGCTACGACTACGGCGTCATCCGGCTCGGCGGCTGACCGTCCGGCGCGGGTGCCCCGCCGCCCACGGCGGCGCACCCGCGCCCGGCGGTTCCCGCGGCGTGCCGGACCGGCGCGCCACGTCGTCGCGGGCAGGGCGTCGCCGAAGCGGCGCGGGACCGGTCGTGCCGGGCCCGTACCATGGCGGCAAGGGCGGTGTGACCTCTTTCGGTGAGTGGCGCCCGTCCCGTGTCCTGACCGCGACGTGAATGAGGTCGGCAGTGCCCTTCCTGAGTCGACTCCTCCGGGCCGGCGAGACCAAGGTGGTGAAGCGGCTCGGCAAGATCGCCGCGCACATCGACGGCCTGGAACCGGAATTCGAGGGCCTCACCGACGCCCAGCTGCGTGCCAAGACCGACGAGTTCCGCGAGCGGCTCGCCGGTGGCGAGACCCTGGACGAGATCCTCCCGGAGGCCTTCGCGACCGTCCGCGAGGCCGCGCAACGGACCCTGGGCCAGCGGCCGTTCACCGTCCAGCTGATGGGCGCCGGCGCGCTGCACATGGGCAACGTGGCCGAGATGAAGACCGGTGAGGGCAAGACCCTGACCTCCACCCTGGCGGTCTACCTCAACGCCCTCGAGGGCAAGGGCGTGCACGTCGTCACGACCAACGACTACCTGGCCAAGCGCGACTCCGAGACGATGGGCCGGATCCACCGCTGGCTCGGCCTGAGCGTCGGCGTGATCCTCGCCGAGATGACCCCGGCGCAGCGCCGCGAGCAGTACGCCCGGGACATCACCTACGGCACGAACAACGAGTTCGGGTTCGACTACCTGCGCGACAACATGGCGTGGAACGTCGCCGACATGGTCCAGCGCGGGCACAACTTCGCGATCGTCGACGAGGCCGACTCGATCCTCATCGACGAGGCCCGGACGCCGCTGATCATCTCCGGCCCGGCGGAGCAGAGCGCCCGCTGGTACCAGGAGTTCGCCCGGCTGGCCCCCATGCTCACGAAGGACATCCACTACGAGGTCGACGAGCGCAAGCGCACCGTCGGCATCACCGAGGAGGGTGTCGCGCTGATCGAGGACCAGCTCGGCATCGACAATCTCTACGAGTCGGCGAACACGCCGCTGGTCGGCTACCTGAACAACGCCGTCAAGGCCAAGGAGCTGTTCAAGAAGGACAAGGACTACATCGTCTCGAACGGCGAGGTCCTGATCGTCGACGAGTTCACCGGTCGCGTGCTCGCCGGGCGTCGCTACAACGAGGGCATGCACCAGGCGATCGAGGCCAAGGAAGGCGTCGAGATCAAGCCGGAGAACCAGACCCTGGCGACGATCACGCTGCAGAACTTCTTCCGGCTCTACGACAAGCTCGCCGGCATGACCGGTACGGCCCAGACCGAGGCCGCCGAGCTGCACGAGATCTACAAGATGTCCGTGGTGCCGATTCCCACGAACCGGCCGATGGTCCGTGCCGACCGGGCGGATCTGATCTACAAGACCGAGCCCGCGAAGTTCGAGGCGGTCGCCGACGACATCGCCGAGAAGCACCAGGCCGGTCAGCCCGTGCTGATCGGCACGACCAGCGTCGAGAAGTCCGAGTACCTGGCGAAGCTGCTGCTCAAGCGGGGTGTCCCGCACGAGGTGCTGAACGCGAAGAACCACGCCCGCGAGGCGGCGATCATCGCCCAGGCCGGGCACGCCGGCGCCGTCACGGTCGCGACGAACATGGCCGGCCGCGGTACCGACATCATGCTCGGCGGGAACCCGGAGTTCCTCGCCGACCTGGAGCTGCGCAGCCAGGGGCTCGACCCGGTCGACACCCGGGAGGAGTACGAGGCGGCCTGGGACGCCGTCCTCGCCCGGATGCGCAAGCAGGTCGCCGCCGAGGCCGAGGAGGTCCGCAACGCGGGCGGTCTCTACGTGCTGGGCACCGAGCGGCACGAGTCGCGCCGCATCGACAACCAGCTGCGGGGCCGGTCCGGCCGGCAGGGCGACCCTGGCGAGTCGCGCTTCTACCTCTCGCTCGGTGACGAGCTGATGCGCCGCTTCAACGGCCAGGTCGTCGAGTCGATCATGAACCGGTTCAACCTGCCGGACGACGTGCCGATCGAGGCCAAGATGGTCACCCGCGCCATCCGGAGCGCGCAGACCCAGGTCGAGCAGCAGAACTTCGAGATCCGGAAGAACGTCCTCAAGTACGACGAGGTCCTCAACCAGCAGCGCAAGATCATCTACGACGAGCGCCGCCGGGTGCTCGACGGCGAGGACGTCCAGCGCCAGACCCGCAACATGCTCGAGGACGTGATCCACGGCTACGTCACCGGCGCGACCTCCGAGGGCTACTCCGAGGACTGGGACCTCGAGAAGCTGTGGACCGCGCTGCGCGCGCTCTACCCGATCTCGCTGGACTGGCGGGCGCTCGCCGACGAGGTGGAGGACCTCACAGCCGACGAGCTGGAGAAGGCGATCCTGGCCGACGCCGAGCACGCCTACGCCCGTCGCGAGGCCGAGATCGACGCGCTGATCGGCCCGCAGGGCGGGATGCGCGAGCTCGAGCGCCAGGTGCTGATGCAGGTCATCGACCGCAAGTGGCGCGAGCACCTCTACGAGATGGACTACCTCAAGGAGGGCATCGGGCTGCGGGCGATGGCCCAGCGCGACCCGGTGATCGAGTACCAGCGCGAGGGGTACGACATGTTCTCCGCGATGCTCGAGGGCATCAAGGAGGAGACGATCGGGCACCTGTTCAACGTCGTCGTCCAGGTGCAGCAGCCGGCAGCCCCGGTGCAGGAGGAGGAGCCCGAGACGACCGAGATCCCGGTCGTCCGGCAGGTGCCCGCCGAGGACCCGAGCGAGAGCACCGTGGTCCTGCCCAACCTGTTCCGCACCACCCCGCCCCGCAACCTGCAGTACAGCGGGCCCGGCGAGGACGGTGGCGTCGCGCGTCGCGCCGAGGACGGCACCCCGGCGTCGGGGAGCGGCCGCACCGGTCGTTACGCGGCGCCGCGCAGCCGGGCGCAGACCCCGATGCCGAACGCCGGACCTCAGAGCGGGGCGGCCCCTCAGGGTGGGGCCGGGACCGGTGGCGCACCGGACCAGGCCGCGGCCGGGGGCAACCGTGCCGAGCGCCGGCGGGCCGAGCGGGCGAACCGCCGGCGTCGCTGACGCGCCGGGTGGTTCCGGGGACGGCCGGGCATGCCGCCGGCGTGTCGGTTACTCCGGGACGGGCACGGGCTGAGCACGGTCAGAGGAGCCGGACGGCGGTGACGGTCCAGGGGGCGTCACCGGATCGCCGGTCGAGGCGCAGCACGACCGCCCGAGGTCGACCTGCGACCGTCGGCGTCGCACAGACCTCGGCGGCGTCCGGATGCGGCTGCATGACGTGGACCCGGGCCGCTCGCGGCGGGGGTGCGGTGCTGCATCCCGGCGCGCCCGCCCGGCCACCGCGCCCCGCGGTGGCGAGCGTCGGTCGCGCAACGGCGGCGGCACGCGCCGCACCGAGATAACGCAGCACCCGCGGCGCCGCGAGGCCGGTGAGCTGCTCCGGTGTGCGGCGCCCGGCCAGCACCTCGACGACGAGCCGGGTCAGCTCGGCCGCGCGGGCGCGGGTGGCCCCGGCGTCGGGTGGGACGACCTGCGGTGGGGCGACGTCCGGCGCCGGTGGCGGCGGTGGTGGTGGTGCGAGCACGGCACCGGAGCGGATCCGGAGGCCCCCCGGCAGGACGACGACGAGCCCGGGCGGGAGCTCGAGTGGCACGTCGTCCACCGTGTGCGCGACGAGCACGGTCTCCTGGGCCGCCGTGCCCGGGTCAGCGGTGCCGACGGGCGCGGTGCGTGCGGCTGCGGTGTCGGCGGGCGCAGCACCGGGGGTCGCGGTTTCCGTCGTCGTGGTCACCCGTCGAGCGTGCGCCGCGGCAGGACGCGCGGACGGGGTACGGCCCGGATCCGTCGCCGTACCGTCCACCGCCGCACCGTCCGTCTCCGGATGGTCCAGGGCAGCACGATGTGGCTGCGGTGTCGGTGGGTGCGCCTACGACCGCCCTGCGTTCCGCGCCGCAGCGGGTGGTTCCGGCCCGCGCCGCGCCTGGCGGCGTGCCGCCCCCTCACCTTGTCGGAGCAGACCTCCTGCCGCACCGCACCGCGCCGGCGTCGTGCCGGACCGCGTCGAGCCGCACGTCGGTCGGCCCGGCGGCCGAGAACGTGCGCGACGGCGACCCCGCCTTGCTCGTGGCGATGGGCGCCCGCTTCACCAAGCCGGTGCTGCCCGGCCAGCCGGGCCGTGCCGCCGCGCCGGCCGACCCGTGCGCCGACGTGCGCCTTCCGCGCCGTGTGGGCCGGAAGGGCGCAGACCGCGAGGGCGCGGGGTGGGTGGCGACGTCACCGGGCGCCGCGGGCCCGGTGCGGCTGAGGCGCACGTTGTCGCCCGTCACCGGGCAGGATCGCGCGGATCGACCCCACGGACGCCGTCGGTGTGCGCGTTTCCGCCCCAGCGAGGGCGGATGCGTGCCGCTCGACAGGTGGTTCGGGCTCCGCGTGCACGCTGTCGCCGTGGTGGGGGCGGGTTCGTGCTGATCGACTCTGGGTGCCTGATCGGTGTGCACGTTCTTGCCCGGTCGAGGGCGGAAGCGTGCTGGTCGACGGCGAGCAGGCCGACAGGGCACTGCCGGCCTGCACGTTTCCGACGCGACCACGGCGCGATCGTGCTGATCGATCTGGGCCCTGCGACGGCGGACCGTTCGCTCCCGCATCGTCCGCCACCCGATCCGGGCCGGGAACGCACCCCGGCGACCTACCCTCGCGCGATGCCCGATCGACCACCGATCCCGGCCGGCCCGTCGGATGCCGGCGCGCCGACGGCCGCCGATCGGCGCCCCGGACCGCCTGCCGGGATGCCGGGTGCGGATCTGTCGCCGCCCGCGGCCACGTCGCCGGACGGGATGCCGGGTGCGGACCTGCCGCCGCCGGCGGCCACGTCGCCGGCCGGCCTCCCAGGCGCAGACCTGCCGCTGCCCACGTCGTACGCCGGGATACCGGGTATGGATCTACCGCTCCCCGCCGCCCCACCACCCGGACCCCGGCCACCGGGCGCGCGGAGCGAGCTGCTCCACCCACCCCGCCTGCTCCCGGCACCCCGCGACCCCGCCGAGCCCGCCGCGACCCTGGCCGACCTCCTGATCCGGGCGGGGGCGGCCGTGCTCGCCGCGCGCCGCGGCCAGGTGGGACGGCTCGGCCTCCCGCTGACGGCGGTCGCCGTGCTGGACGTGCTCGACCGTGCCGACGGCCTGGTCCAGCGCGAGCTCGCGGCCCGGGTGCAGGTCGGGCCGACGACGCTCACCCCGGTCCTGGACGCGCTGGAGGAACGGGGCCTCGTCGCCCGCCGCGTCGACCCGGGCGACCGCCGGATCCGCCGGGTGACGATCACCGGGGCCGGCCGGGGCCGGCTGCACGCGGTCCGGCCGGCTGCCCGCGGGCCGCGGCTGCCCGAACCGCCGCCGGGGCACGCCGGGGCGCTCCGGGAGTATCTGGTCGCGGTGCTCGCGTTCCTGGAGCAGGATCACCCCGATCCGCTGTCGTAGGGGGAACGATGGGGCAGCCCGCGGTCGAGGTCGTCGATCTGGTGAAGCGGTACCCGAAGGCCGACCGCAACGCCGTGGACGGCCTGTCGTTCGAGGTCTTCGAGGGCGAGGTGTTCGGCCTGCTCGGGCCGAACGGTGCCGGCAAGACGACCACGGTGGGCGTCCTGACCACCCGGGTCGTGCCGACGTCCGGCACCGCGCGGGTCGCCGGGCTGGACGTGCGGACGGACTCCGTCGCCGTCTGCGCGAAGCTCGCCGTCGTCCCGCAGCGGCAGAACCTGGACCGCTCGCTCGGGGTGCGGGACAACCTCGTCTTCCACGCCGCCTACCACGGTGTCGGCCGGGCCGAGCGGAACCGGCGCGCCGACGAGCTCCTGGGGCGCATGGGCCTGACCGGCAAGGCGAAGGCCGTCGCGGACGACCTGTCCGGCGGCCAGGCGCAGCGGGTCATGATCGCCCGGGCGCTCATGCACCGGCCGGAGGTGCTGTTCCTCGACGAGCCGTCCACCGGGCTCGACCCGCAGGCGCGGCTGTTCGTGCACGACCAGATCCGCGGGATGCGCGACGAGGGGATCACGGTCGTCCTCACCACGCACGACATGGACGAGGCGCACAAGCTCTCCGACCGGATCGGCATCGTCGACCACGGCACGCTGCTCGCCCTGGACACCCCGGACGCGCTGGTCCGCGCGCTGCCCGGCAGCGCGACGCTCGAGGTCGTCGCCGAGCCGGGCCCCGGCGGGCCGGAGCCGCTGCGCACCGCGCTGTCCGGGCTGGACGCCGTCGCCCGGGTCGAGACGCCGCCGGGGCGGGACGGGGCGGTGGCCGAGACCTTCCGCCTGTCGGTGACCTGCGAGCCGGCGTCGCTGCTCGCCCCGGTCGTCGAGCTGCTCGGACGGCACGGCGCCGCGGTGCGCGACGTGTCGCTCGGCGAGGCGACGCTCGAGGACGTCTTCATCGACCTGACCGGGAGGGACCTGCGGTGAGCGGGCGCGCGTTCCTGGCGGTGCTGCGCCGCGACGTCTTCGTCACGGGCAAGGAGCTGCCCTCCTTCCTCGCCCAGACGCTGGTGCAGCCGTTCTTCTTCCTGCTGGTGTTCGTGGTCGTCCTCGGCCGCGGCGGGTTCGTCGCCGAGGGCTACGGCGAGATCATGCTGCCCGGCCTGATCGCGCTGAACGCCGTGTTCGGTGCATTGCAGAGCGTCACGCTGCCGCTGGTGTTCGAGCTGTCCTGGACCCGGGAGATCGACGACCGGCTGCTCGCGCCGATGCCGGTGTGGGCGGTGGCCGTCGAGAAGGTCGTGTTCGCCGGGCTGCGCGGGTTGCTGGCCAGCCTGCTCATGGTCCCGATCGGCCTGTTCATGATCGACGTGGACTGGCCGCCGTCCGGGTTGCTCCCGGCACTGCTGATGGTCGTGCTCGGCGCTCTGCTCGGTGCCGCGATGGGGCTCACGATCGGGACGGCGGTGCCGCCGCGGCGGATCAACATCCTGTTCGCGGTGATCTTCACGCCGCTGCTGTTCACCGGCTCGGTGCAGTACCCGCTGCTGACCCTGCAGGACATGCGCTGGTTCCAGGTGCTGTCCGCGCTGAACCCGCTGACCTACGTCAGCGAGGGGTTGCGCGCGGCGCTCGTCCCGGACGTCCCGCACCTGGCGAGCTGGACCTGCGTGCTCGTGCCGGTACTCGCGATCGTGCTGTTCACGCTGCTGGGCATCCGCGGGTTCCTCCGCCGGGCCCTGGACTGACCGGTAGCGTCGCGCCGGTGGAACCACGCACCCTGCGCGGCCTGATCGTCGACTACGGCGGCGTCCTCGACGAGCCGGACGGTGCGGCCCGGCTGCTCGACTACGCCCGGCGGGCGGCCGGCGCCGGCGTCCGCACGGCGCTGTTCTCCGGGGCCCACGCCGTGCCGGACGAGTGCGCGGCCGCGTTCGGGACCGTGCTGCTCGGCGCGGTGCGCGGCGCCCGCAAGCCGAGCCCGGACGCGTTCGCCGCGGCCGCCGCCGAGCTCGGGCTGCACCCGGCCGACTGCGTGGTCGTGGACGACCTGGGCGCCTGCGTGCGCGGGGCGGCCGCGGCCGGCGCGGTCGGCGTGCAGCACGTCGACGCCGGCGGCACCCTCGCCGAGCTCGAGGTGCTGCTGGGGGTCCCGGCGGACGCCTGACCGGCCGGACGTGCGGAGGCGCCGCCCGCGGCTGCGGACGGCGCCTCGTGATCCGCCGGCCCCGGCGGGTGCCGGGCCGGTCGTGCGGCCGCGCCGGTGCTACCGGCGGCGGCTCACTGCTGCGGGGGCGGCGGCGGAGCCTGGCCCGGCTGCTGGCCGTGCGGCGGGGGCGGCTGCTCACCGGGCGGCGGCGCCTGCTCACCGGGGGGCGGGGCCTGCTCGCCGGGCGGCGGGGCCTGCTGCGCGGTGCTGTCCCCCTCACCGGTCCGCTCGCGCGCGAACTTGGTCGCGGTGTCGACGTGCTGCTCGTTACCGGCGAACTTCTTCTTGGCCGCGTCCCCGGCCTTGTTCAGCGCCTGGTCGACCTTGTCGTCGTGCTTGCCGAGCAGATCCTTGGCCTTGTCCAGGAAACCCATGCGGCCATCGTGACGCGGTCAGCGTCCACCCGCACCTGCGGCACGTCCTCCATCCGGGTGAGCGGAGCCGGTAATCGGTGAACGGAGCCGGGCATGCTCCGGGCGGAGGTCGTCCACCCGGGTCACCCCGAGGAGCTGCAGGGTCCGCTCCACCTCGGCCCGCAGGATCTCGACGGCCCGCCGCACGCCGGCCTCGCCGCCGGCCATCAGGCCGTACAGGTAGGCCCGGCCGACCAGGGCGGCCCGGGCGCCCAGCGCGACGGCGGCCACGACGTCGCCGCCGTGCAGGATGCCGGTGTCGACCAGCACCTCGGCGTCGTCCCCGAGCTCCTGGACCACGGGTTCGATCAGCTCGGCGGGGACCGGCGCGCGGTCCAGCTGCCGGCCGCCGTGGTTGGACAGCAGCACGGCGTCCGCCCCGGCGTCGGTGACCCGGCGGGCGTCGGCCACCGACTGGACGCCCTTGACGACCAGCTTCCCGGGCCAGGTCTCCCGCAACCAGGCGACGTCGTCCATGGTCAGGGCGGGGTCGAAGACCCGGTTGATCACCTCGAGCGGGGTGCCGCCGCCCGCGGCCAGCGACTCGAACGTCAGCGGCTCGGTGGTGAGCAGGTCGAACCACCAGCGGGGGTGCCGGGCCCCGTCGACGAGCGTGCGCAGCGACAGCGCGGGCGGGATGGACAGCCCGTTGCGGGCGTCGCGGCGCCGGTTGCCGCCGACCGGGGTGTCGACGGTCAGCATCAGCGTGTCGTACCCGGCGGCCGCGGCGCGGGAGACCAGCTCGTGCGCGACCGAGCGGTCCTTCCACAGGTAGAGCTGGAACCAGTGCCGCCCGCCGCGCCCGGCCTCGGCGACGCCCTCGATCGTCGTCGACCCCATGGTGGACAGCGCGTACGGGATGCCCGCCTCGGCCGCGACGGCGGCGACCGCCCGCTCGCCGGAGGTGTGCATCATGCGGGTGAACCCGGTCGGGGCCAGCGCGAACGGCAGCGCGGACCGCTTCCCGAGGACGTCCCGGCCGGTGTCGACCCGGGAGACGTCGCGCAGCACGGTGGGCGAGAACTCGACCGACGCCCACACCTCGCGGGCCCGGCGCAGGCTCAGCTCGTCCTCGGCGGCTCCGTCGGTGTAGTCGAACACCGCGCGCGGCGCCCGCCGGCGGGCGAGCCGGCGCAGGTCACCGATGCTCGCCGCCCGGGCCAGGTGCGCGGCGGTCCGGTCCAGGGTGACGGGGGCGGGGCGCAGCAGCGGCGCCAGCTCGGACGGTCGGGGCATGCGTCGGCGCACCATGCCGCCCGACCCTAACGATCTCAGCTCTTTCTGCGCAGCAGCTCGTAGGCGGCGACCGCCCCCGCCGAGGCGACGTTGAGCGACTCCACGCCGCCGTACATCGGCAGCGACAGGACGCCGTCGATCCGGTCCCGGACGGGGTCGGTCAGCCCGTCGGTCTCGTTGCCGAGCACCAGCGCCACCCGGTGCGGCAGGTCGGCGTCGAGCAGCGAGTCGCCGCCGGCGTCGAGGCCGAACACCGCGAAGCCGGCGCCCTGCATGAGGTCGATGCCCTCGGCGGCGGTGCCGCACCGCAGCACGGGTGCCGAGAACGCCACCCCGGCCGACGCCTTGATCACGAGCGGGTCGATCGCCGGCACCCCGCGGCGCGGCAGGAGCACCCCGTCCAGGCCGGCGGCGGTCGCGCTGCGCAGGAGCATCCCGACGTTCGACGGGTTGGTGATGGCGTCGAGCACCAGCACCGACGCCGGCCGCCGGCTCCCCAGGTCGGACAGGAACACCGGCAGCGGTGCCATCCGGGGGGCGACGACGTCGGCCAGCACCCCCTGGTCGTGCCGCCCGTTGCCGGCCAGGACCTTCACCCGCTGCGCGGACGCCCGCTGCACCGGCACGCCGCGCCCGCGGGCCGCGGCGGTGATGTCCCGTTCCCCGCCGCCACGGACCGTATCGGCGAGCACGACCTTGTCGACCTCGAGGTCCGGGTCCGCGAGCGCCTCCAGCACGGGTTTGCGGCCGTAGACGGTGATGAAGCGGTCCTTGGGGGACACGGCGGGGTCGGTCACGACGGCCAGAATCCCACGCGCACGTAGGATCGCGGCCATGCCGTCCCGGCTCTCCGCGCTCGACGCCTCCTTCCTCTACCTGGAGGAGGCGACCACGCCCATGCACGTCGGCGGGATCTCGGTGTTCGACCGCCCGCCGGACGGGTTCGACTACGACCGCCTGGTCGAGCTCATCGAGCGGCGGCTCGCGCTGGTGCCCCGGTTCCGGCAGAAGGTCCGGCACGTGCCCGGGAACCTGGCCCGGCCCGTGTGGGTCGACGACCCCGAGTTCGACATCGCCTACCACGTGCGGCGGTCCGCCCTGCCCCGCCCGGGCAGCGAGGAGCAGCTGACCGAGCTGGTCGCCCGGCTGATGTCGCGGCCGCTGGACCACACCCGCCCGCTGTGGGAGATGTACCTCATCGAGGGTCTCGCGGCCCCCGGCGACGGCCGGGACGCGGGCGCCGGCCGGGTCGCGATCCTCACCAAGACCCACCAGGCGATGGTCGACGGGATCTCCGCCATCGACATCGGCCAGGTGATCCTCGACGTCTCGCCCGACCCCCGGGAGACCCCGGACGAGCTGTGGATGCCACGGCCCGAACCGAGCGACGGCCAGCTGGTCCTGGACGCGATCGGCGAGGCGGTGACCCGGCCGACCGAGCTGGCCGACAACGTCCGGGTCGCCGCCGGGGACGCGCTCGCCACGGTCGGCAAGCTCGCCGGGGCCGCGGGCAAGGTGCTGACGATGGCCCGCACCGCGGGCCGCCGCGCCCCCGGGCTGCCGCTGAACGCCGAGATCTCCACCCAGCGCCGGTTCGCGCTCGCCCGCACCGACCTGGAGGACTACCGCAAGGTCCGCGCCGCCTACGGCTGCGACGTCAACGACGTGGTCCTCGCGGTGATCGCCGGGGCGCTGCGAACCTGGCTGATGTCGCGCGGCGAGCCGGTCGGCGGGTCGTCGAGCGTGCGGGCCCTGGTGCCGCTGTCGGTGCGCGGCGAGGGGGACGTGCCGAGCTCGGCGACCGGCGGCTCGCTCGGCAACCGGGTGGCGTCGTTCCTGGTGGACCTGCCGGTGGGCGAGCCGAGCCCGCTGGTGCGGCTCCACCAGGTGACCCACCAGATGCGCGAGCACACCGACACCGGCGACGCCGTCGGCGCCGACACCCTCGTCCGGATCGGCGGGTTCGCCCCGCCGACCCTCCACGCCGTCGGGGCCCGGGCCGCCAGCGGCATGTCCCGGCACTTCTTCAATCTGGTCGTGACGAACGTGCCGGGCCCGCAGTTCCCGCTCTACGCGGCCGGTGCCCGGATGCTGGAGATGTTCCCGGTGGTGCCGCTGGCCAAGGGGCAGGCCGTCTCCATCGGCCTGACCAGCTACGACGGCGGCGTCTACTACGGACTCAACGGTGACCGGGACGCGATGCCCGATCTCGACGTGCTCGCCGGGATGGTGAACGAGTCGCTCGAGGAGCTGCTCGAGACCCTGCGGCAGTAGCCGGCGAGCCACCAGAAAGGACCACCCGACGTGCGGATCTACCTTCCCGCGACCTGGCCGATGCTCGCCCGCACCGTCTCGACCGGCAGCTTCGAGCCGCTCGGCGGGACCGCGTTCGCGCTGACCCCGAAGCTCCGCGAGGCCTACGTGGCCGGTGACGACGAGGAGCTGGAGTACGCCGCGATGAGCGAGGCCGCGCGGGCGTCGCTGCGGCTGCTCGCCGTCGAGTTCGGTCTCGGCGAGAAGGGCACCCCGGCCCGCCGGGTCGTCGTCGCCGCCGACACCGACGACGTCACGCTCCGCCCCGACCTCGACGACGGCGCGGTGCGGGTGACCGGCCCGGTGCCGGTCGCGAAGATCGCGGCCGTGCACGTCGACCTGCCGGAGGCCGAGCACGCGGTCCGGGAGGCGGCGGCCGCCGTGGACAAGGCCGACCTGGGCGATCTCGACGCCGAGTTCCTCGTCGGGGAGGCCGAGGACCACGAGCTGGCCTGGTACGACCCCTCGGAGCTGCCGTTCCTGGTCGAGTTGGGCTAGCGCCCCGTGAGTGGTTGCGCGGGCCGGAGCCCTCGCAACCACTCACGAGCCGCGGAGCGGCCCTTCGATCGTCACCGGCGCGCCCCAGTCCCGGTAGCGGATCAGCAAGTCGAGCACCCCGGTCCCGGGGAGCTGCTGGCGCAGCCGGCTCCGCAGCGGGCGCCGGTCGGCGTCCAGCCAGATCTCGGCGCTCATCCGGGTGATCCCGGCCCGGTGCTGGGCGGCGAGGGCCTCCCGGCGGGCCGGGTCGTTCTCGGTCGCGAGCGCCCGGCCCAGGTCCACGACCAGCACGTAGTGCACGGCCGGGATGCCGTCGACGTCGGTGTCGGTGGCCTCCGCGACCAGCACCGCGTCCGGGTACCGGGCCACGGCGGCGAGCGGGTCCACCCCGGCGGCGACGTTCGCGGCGAGCGTCGCGTCGGCGACCGCGGCCGGTGGCAGCGGGCTCCGGCCGGCCTCGCTCCACCCGGTGCCGGCGGGGCGGAACCACGTGCGGCTCCCGACCCGGACGAGCTCGACGGACCGGGGCACGGTGCCCTCCGGTCCGCTGCGCAGGGCCAGCCGCACCGCGGGGCCCGCGCCGCCCGGGTCGAGCCGGACCGCGCCGTCGCCGGTGACGGGGACCGGCCCGGCGGCCCCCGTCAGCGTCCCGGCGACCGACAGGGTGGCCGCGCCGTCGGAGCGGGTGCGGGCGTCGACGTCGGCGAGCAGCGGCGCCGGGTCGTAGTACTTCGGCAGCGACACCGCCGACGGCGGCGGGGAGCCGGACGGGCCCGGCCCGGTGCAGCCGGACAGCGCCCCGGCGAGCAGGCCGGTGAGCGCGGCGGCGCAGACCACCAGCGCCGCTGGCCGCCGTTCCGGCACGTCCCCCTCCGTTCGCCGCGGCCGTCGTCGCCGATCGCGGATCAGGCCTGGTGCAGCGCCACGAGGATGCGACGCAACGCCTCGAGTCTGCCCGCGCCGAGCGCTCCGGCGCAGACCAGGTCGTCCAGTGCGCACTCCGGGTCGGCGGGCGGCCCCAGGTGCCCGCAGCCGCGCGGGCAGTCGTCGATGGCCTCGGCGAGGTCGCCGAACGCGGCGACGACGTCGTCCGCGCCGACGTGCGCGAGCCCGAACGACCGGATGCCGGGGGTGTCGACGACCCAGCCGTCGGCGTGCGGGAAGGCGAGCGCCGCCGTCGTCGTGTGCCGGCCCTTGCCGATCCCCGACAGCCGGCCGACGGCCTGGTCGGCGGCCGGGACGAGCTCGTTGACCAGCGTCGACTTGCCGACCCCGGAGTGCCCGACGAGCGCGCACAGCCGCCCGGAGAGCTCGGCGCGCAACGCGTCGAGCCCGGCGGGCGGCCCGGCGGTCGACCGCCCGGTCACCACCAGGGGCACGCCGAGGTCGCGGTACTGCGCGGCGAACGGCTCCGGGTCGGCCAGGTCGGACTTGGTCAGGCACAGCACCGGTTCCAGCCCGCCGGCGTAGGCGGCGACCAGGCAGCGGTCGACGAACCCGGTGCGCGGCGCCGGGTCGGCGACCGAGGTGACGACGACGAGCCGCTCGGCGTTCGCGACGACGACCCGCTCGAAGGGGTCGGTGTCGTCGGCGGTGCGCCGCAGCACGGTGTCCCGCTCGGCGACCCGCACGATCCGGGCGAGGGTGTCCGGCTCCCCGGACAGGTCCCCGACGAGGTCCACCCGATCCCCGACGACGACCGGTGTCCGGCCGAGCTCGCGGGCCCGCATCGCGATCACCGGCGGCCGGTCCGGGTCGGCGCCGGGCGCGCACGTCCAGCGGCCGCGGTCGACCGCGGTGACCATCGCGCGGGTCGCGTCGGCGTGCGCGGGCCGCAGCTTGCTGCGTGGCCGCGAGCCGCGCCTGCCCGGGCGGACCCGGACGTCGGACTCGTCGAGGGCGTGGACGTCGCGGCGGCGGGGCATGGTCAGGCGGTACCGCCGCCGGTCGAGGCCCCCTCGAGCAGCGCCGCCCAGCGCCCCGGGAAGTCCGGGATGGTCTTGTCGGTGCAGCCGATGTCGTCGACCAGCACGCCCGGCACGACGAGCCCGACGATCGCGCCGGCGGTCGCCATGCGGTGGTCGGCGTAGGCACCCCACGGCCGGTCGGGCCGGCCGGTGAGCGGCTTCGGCTCGATGACCAGGCCGTCGTCGGTCTCGGTGACCGACCCGCCCAGCGCGGTGAGCTCGGTGGCGAGCGCGGCGAGCCGGTCGGTCTCGTGGCCGCGCAGGTGCCCGATGCCGCGCAGCCGGGACGGGCCGGTCGCCAGCGCGGCGATCGCGGCGACGGTGGGCGTGAGCTCGCCCGCGTCGTGCAGGTCGACGTCCACCCCGGACAGCCGGTCGGGCCCGGTGACGGTCAGCCCGCCGTCGTCGTGCGAGACCGTCGCCCCGAACTCCTCCAGCACCCCCAGCACCGCCACGCCCGGCTGGGTCGTCGACGCCGGCCAGCCCCGCACCGTGACCCGGCCGCCGGTCACGGCGGCGGCCGCCAGGAACACCGCGGCGTTCGACAGGTCCGGCTCGACGGCCCAGTCCCGCACCGCGATCGGCCCGGGCTCCACCCGCCAGGTGTCCGGCTCGTCGTCGTGCACGGTGACGCCGGCCGCCCGCAGCATGTCGACGGTCATGGCGATGTGCGGCAGCGACGGTAGCGGAGCGCCCGCGTGACGGACCGTGGCGCCCCGGGCGAACCGGGCCGCCGACAGCAGCAGGCCGGACACGAACTGCGACGACGCCGACGCGTCGATCGTCACCTCGCCGCCCGGGATCGGCCCGCCGTCGAGCCGGAACGGCAGCGCGTCCCCGTCGACCCGGGCCCCGAGCGTGCGCAGCGCCGCGAGCACGGTGCCCATCGGGCGTTCCCGGGCGCGCGGGTCGCCGTCGAACCGGACGGTGCCCTCCGCGGTGGCGGCGGCCGGCGGCGCGAACCGCATGACCGTCCCGGCCAGCCCGCAGTCGATCTCCGCGGGGGCGTCCGGCGTCCCGCCGCGGAGGCCGTCGTGCGCCCCGACCAGGACCGTGTCGCCCTCGGCGGTCACCGGGACGCCGAGCGCGGCCAGCGCCCCGGACATCAGCGTGGTGTCCCGGGTCGGCGGAGCACCGTCGACCCGGCAGGCGCCACCGGACAGGCCGGCGAGCAGGACGGCCCGGTTGGTGACCGACTTCGAGCCGGGCACGGTGACGGTGCCGGTGACGGGGACCTGCGGAAAAGGGGCGGGCCAGTTGCGCACGCCCCCATCTTTCCCCACGTGGAAGGATGGGACGCATGTGCGGCCGTTACGCCTCCACGAAGGCCCCCGCGGACCTGGCCGACGAGTTCCACGCCGTCGACGCCACGGCCGAGACGGCGCAGCGGCCGGACTACAACGTGGCGCCGACCAAGGACGTGACCGTCGTCGTCGAGCGGCATCCCCGCGACGAGGAGGGCAACGCCGATCCCGCCACCACCGAGCGCTCGCTGCGCACGGTGCGCTGGGGCCTGGTGCCGTTCTGGGCGAAGGACCCGTCGGCGGGGGCGCGGATGGTGAACGCCCGCTCGGAGACGATCACCGAGAAGCCGGCGTTCCGGCGTGCGGCCGCGTCCCGGCGCTGCCTGTTCCCGATGGACGGCTGGTACGAGTGGCAGCGCAGCAAGTCGGCCAAGCAGCCGTACTTCACCCACTACGCCGACGGCGCGACGATGGCGGTGGCCGGGCTCTGGGAGTTCTGGCGCCCCAAGGACGGCGAGCTCGCCGAGAAGTACCCCGACGGCCTGGTCACGGGGTGCGTGCTCACCACGGAGGCGGTCGGCCCGCTGGCCCAGGTGCACGACCGGATGCCGCTGGTGCTCCCGCCGGACGCCTGGGGCGACTGGCTCGACCCCGACGCGGGTCCCACCGAGGGCCCGATGTCCCGGCTGCTCGTCCCGCCGCCGCCGGAGCTCGTGTCCACGCTCGAGATCCGGCCGGTGTCGACGCGGGTCAACAGCGTCCGCAACAACGGCCCCGAGCTGCTCGACCGCCTCCCCGACGACCAGGTGGCCGAGCCGATCCAGCTCGACCTGCTGTCGTGAGCGGGACGCACGACATCGACACGCCGCGGGGCCCGGCCCGGGTGACGCTGCACCCGGCGGCGACCGCGGCGGGTGCCCGTGGCCTGCTGCTGCTCGGTCACGGCGCCGGCGGCGGGATCGGGGCACCGGACCTGCTGGCCGCGACCACCGCGGCCACGGCGGCCGGGTTCGACGTCGGCCTGGTCGAGCAGCCGTACCGGGTGGCGGGCCGGCGCGCTCCGGCCCCGGCCGGGCACCTCGACGAGGCCTGGCTGGCGGTCGCCGCCGCGATGCGGAAGGACCGGGACCTCCCGCTGGTGCAGGGCGGCCGCAGCTCCGGGGCCCGGGTGGCCTGCCGCACGGCCGCCGCGACCGGTGCCACCGGCGTGCTGTGCCTGGCGTTCCCGCTGCACCCGCCGGGGAAGCCGGAACGGACCCGGCTGCCCGAGCTGGACGGCGCCGGGGTGCCGGTGCTCGTCGTGCAGGGCCGCGCGGACCGGTTCGGGGTCCCCGGTGACGGGCCGCAGCGGCAGGTGGTGCTGGTCGACGGCGACCACGGGCTGCGCAAGGAGCACGCCGCGCTGAAGGCGGCGGTCGGGGAGTGGCTGGCGGGGCCGGTCAGCCCGGACCGTCGCCGAGCGCCACGGTCCGGCTGAGCATCCCGGGGACCTCGCCGGGCGGCAGCGGCGGGGCGATGAACCACCCCTGCCCGACGTCGCAGCCCAGCGACCGCAGCTGACCGGCCTGCGCGGCGGTCTCCACGGACTCGGCGACGACGTGCAGGCCGAGACGGTGCGCCAGCTCGATCATCGCGGAGAGGATGACCGGGTTGTCCACGGCGCGGCCCGAGCGGCCGGCGTCCGGGCCGCGCGTGCCGTGTCCCGACACGAACGACCCCGCGAGCTTCAGCACGTCCACCGGCAGCCGGTGCAGGTAGGCGAGGTTCGAGTAGCCGGTACCGAAGTCGTCGATCGCGATCCGCACCCCGAGCCGGGACAGCTCCTCGAGCGCCTCGGTCGGCCGCCCGCCGGCCGCCATGAGGTCGCTCTCGGTCAGCTCCAGCTGGAGCCGGTGCGCCGGCCAGCCGGTCCGCTCGAGCACGCCGGCGACCCGCTCGACGGCGTCGGGCTGGCGCAGCTGCCGCCCGGCGACGTTCACGCTCAGCACGAACTCGCGGGTGGGGTCGGCGTCCGCCCACGCCCGCGCGTCGGAGCAGGCCCGGTGCAGCAGGTGCAGCCCGAGCGAGACGATCAGGCCGGTCTGCTCGGCGAGCGGGATGAACACGTCCGGGCCGAGCTGCTCGCCGTCGGCGGTCCGCCACCGGGCCAGCGCCTCCACCCCGGACACCCGGCCGTCCGAGAGGGACACCAGCGGCTGGTAGTCCAGTGCGAACTCGCCCCGCTCGAGCGCACCGGGCATCCGGCCCGCCAGCTCGAACAGGTGGACGTCGTTGCGGTGCCGGACCGGGTCGAAGACGGCGATGCGGTCCCGGCCGTCCCGCTTGGCCCAGTACATGGTCGTGTCCGCGGCCTGCATCAGCTCCGCGGCGCCACCGGGTGACGGGGCCGCGCCCGGACCGGTGTCCGGCGGTACCGGCCACACCACGACCCCGATGCTGGCCGAGACCACGACCTCGCGGCCGCGCAGCGCGACCGGCTCCCGGAGCACGTCGAGGGCCCGCGCCGCCGTCGCCGTCAGCTGGTCCATCCCGGTGCAGTCCTCGACGAGCACGACGAACTCGTCACCGCCCATCCGGGCGAGGGTGTGGCCGTCCACGCCGAGCGCGTCCCGCAGGCGGTGGGCGACGGTGCGCAGCAGCTGGTCGCCCGCGTCGTGGCCGAGGGTGTCGTTGACCGCCTTGAACCCGTCGAGGTCCAGGTAGCAGACACCGACCCGGGGGCAGGCGTCCAGCGCGGCGGTGAGCCGGCCGAAGAACAGGGCCCGGTTGGGGAGCCCGGTGAGCGGGTCGTGCTCGGCCTGGTGCCGGAGCCGTACCTGCAGCCTGTGCCGCTCGGTGACGTCCTCGACCATCGCGACCAGGTAGAGCGGCGTGCCGCCGGGGTCACGGATCAGCGAGACGACGAGCTGGGTCCAGATCTGCTCGCCGTCCTTGCGGTAGTAGGACTTCTCCATCCGGACGTGCCCGACCCTGCCCTGGAGCATGGCCTCGATCCGCGGCCACATGTCGGGGGTGTCCTCGGGGTGGATGAACTCGAACACCGAGCGGTCGACCAGCTCGCCGGGCCGGTAGCCGAGCATGTCGGTGAGGGCGCGGTTCGCCTCCAGGATCCGGCCCTCGGTGTCGGCGACGCTGATCCCGAGCGCGGTGTTCTCGAAGACGGCGCCGTAGCGGGCCTCCGAGCGCCACCGGGCGTTCTCCGCCGCGCTGCGGGCCGCGAACGCCGCCGTGCTGATCCGGTCCTGCTCGGTGCGGGTGCGTTCCTGCAGGGTCCGGGCGTACCCGGCGGACAGCGCCCCGACGGCCGCGGTGAACCGGCGCTGCCGTGCCGGGTCGCCGATCCGCTCGGCGAAGTGCGTCGCCAGCACGTCCAGCGAGCAGCGGAGCGCGGCCGGGTCGGTCAGGTGCGCCGCGACGAGCTCCGAGCCGACCTCGGCGGCCATGTCGGCCTCGGCCCGGCCGTCGACGACGGCGGTCGTCCACCAGGCGGCGCCGGAGAGCACGGCGTGCAGCTCGGCCCGGCCGGCGGAGACGAAACCGCGGGCATGGATCGCCGCGACCCAGGCGTCGGTCAGCCGCTCGACGCCGGGATCGGCTCGCCCGCCGGATCCGGCGGGTGCGGGAACGCCCACGGCGCACCTCCTCTGCGGTCTCCGTCCGGGCCGGGCGGCGGGCGCCCGGCCGGTGCCGGCCGCGCGAAAGCCCGGTCAGTGCCGGGCCACACCTGCCAGCCCGGGGTAGCGCTGCGCCTCGGGGCCGACCGGGTACTCCGGCCGCCACATCGGGATCCGCACGACGCCCGGATCCAGCAGCTCCAGGTCACCGAACAGCTCCCGCACCTCGGTGGTGGAGCGCATCCGCATCCGGTTCGGCGACCGGTCGCGGTTGTAGACGTTCTGCGCCCGGGCCGCACCGGAGTGCCCGCCCTCGTCACTCGCATGTGTGATCACGACGTGGCTGCCGGGGACGGTCGCCCCGGCGTAGGCCCGGACGACCCCGGCCGGGTCGGCCTCGTCCGGGACGAAGTGCAGCACCGAGACCAGCAGCACCGCGACCGGCCGGCCGAGGTCGAGGTGTCCGCGGGTCAGCGGATGGTCGAGCACCGTACCGGGGTCGGTGAGGTCGGCGTCGAGCACCTCGGTGCGCGGGTCACCGTCGAGCAGGGCGCGGCTGTGCACGACCGCGATCGGGTCGTTGTCGACGTAGAGCACCCGGGCCTCGGGGTTCTCGGCGGTCGCGATCTCGTGCACGTTGCCCGCGGTCGGGATACCCGAACCCAGGTCGAGGAACTGGGTGATGCCCTGGGCGCAGAGGTGGCGCACGACCCGGCGCAGGAACGCCCGGTTCGCCTGCGCGACGGTGGCCATCTCCGGCAGCACCTCGAGGACCTGCGCCGCGAACTCCCGGTCGGCCTCGAAGTTGTGCGAGCCGCCCAGGTAGTAGTCGTAGACCCGGGCCACGCTCGGGCGGGTGATGTCGATCTCGTCCGGGGCCCACGATGGTCTGTCCACTATCTACCCCACACCCGCTCGACGACGCATGACGAGGCAACCCTAACCGGACCGGTATCGCCGGTGGTCAGGGTGTCGCGATCGGAGCGACGACGGCCGACGTGAGCGCGACGAGGTCGTCGGGAGCGAGCTCGATCTCCAGGCCCCGCCGCCCACCGGAGCAGAACACGGTCGCGTGCTCGCGGGCGGACGCGTCCAGCACGGTCGGCAACCGCCTGCGCTGGCCGAGCGGGGAGATCCCGCCCGCGACGTAGCCGGTGGCCCGCTCGGCGTCGGCGACCTCGGCCAGGACCGCCTTCTTCCCGCCCGCGGCCGCGGCCAGGGCTTTGAGGTCGAGCTGCGCCGAGACGGGCACGATCCCGACGGTCAGCGTCCCGTCGACCCGCGCGACGAGCGTCTTGAACACCCGGCGCGGGTCCTGGCCCATGACCGCGGCGGCCTCCTCGCCGTAGCCGGCGCCGTCGTGGTGGGTGTAGGTGTGCACGTCGTGCGGCACCTCGTGCCTGGCCAGCAGTGCCGTCGCCGGGGTGCCCTTGCCCGCCATCGCCGTCGTCCCCTCCTCGCGCTCCGCACGTGCGCGCGGCGAACCTACGGGAATGCCGGGCCGGGCCGCACCGTTGTTCCGGCCGTGACCACAGCAGTGATGGAGGCGCCGCCGACCGGCCGCGTGCGTCGTGGGCGCGTACCCTCCCACGGGTCCGCAGTACCGGTGACCGGCACCGGTGCGCGGCTCGTGTCACTGGAGAGGGGACAGTTGTCGGAGCACTCGGAGCAGGACGCGGTCCGCGCGCCCGATGAGCCTGAGGAGAACGGCCCCGAGGAGGTCGGTGCCGAGGAGGTCGGTGCCGCCGACGGTGCCGACGAGGTCGGTGCGGCCGACGCGGACGGCAACCGCGCACCCGGCGACGAGAGCGTCGAGGAGCGCACCGCCCGGTTCGAGCGGGACGCGATGCCGCTGCTCGACCAGCTGTACGGCGCCGCGCTGCGGATGACCCGGAACCCGGCCGACGCCGAGGACCTCGTGCAGGAGACCTTCCTCAAGGCCTACTCGGCCTTCGGGTCGTTCCGCCGCGGGACCAACCTCAAGGCGTGGCTGTACCGCATCCTGACCAACACCTACATCAACGGGTACCGGAAGCGGCAGCGCCAGCCCGTGCAGGCGCCCACCGACGAGATCACCGACTACCAGCTCGCGCAGGCCGGTGAGCACACCTCGACCGGGCTCCGGTCGGCCGAGATGGAGGCCCTGGACGCGCTGCCGGACAGCGACGTGAAGGAGGCCCTGCAGGCGTTGCCGGAGGACTTCCGGATGGCGGTGTACCTGGCCGACGTCGAGGGGTTCGCCTACAAGGAGATCGCCGAGATCATGGGGACGCCGATCGGCACCGTGATGTCCCGGCTGCACCGGGGCCGTCGCCAGCTGCGCGACATGCTGACCGGTGTCGCCCGCGAGCGCGGCATCGTGCGTGGCGGCAACCAGGAGGTGACGACGCCGTGACCGGCGAGGACACTCCACCCGAGCGCAACCCGATGGCCGGGGGCGGGACCGACTGCGGTGAGGTCCTCGCCGAGGTGTGGCTGTTCCTGGATCGGGAGTGCGATCCCGACCGCAGGCGGATCCTGCAGCAGCACCTCGACGAGTGCGCGCCCTGCCTGGCCGAGTACGGGATCGACGAGAAGCTCAAGGCGCTGCTGGCGCGCAAGTGCGGCGGTGAGTCGGCGCCGGAGTCGCTCAAGGACCGGCTGCGCACCCAGATCCGCTCGGCGGTGCTGGAACAGGCCCAGGTGACCGTCGAACGCCGGCCGGAGGGGACGAGCGTGTCGGTCTCCCGGCGGCGGACCGAGTACCGGGAGCGCTGAACCCCCTGACGCACGAAGGGCGGGTCATCCGGAGTGGATGACCCGCCCTTCGCCGTCTCGCACGGCGACTCAGGTGTTCGGCTTCTTGCCGTGGTTCGCCTTGTTCTTGGCACGGTCACGACGCTTGCGGGCACGCTTCGACATGATCGGCCCTCCTCTCGGGAACGCTCTCGGGGTCCGGGGTGATTGTTGCATGTGGTGGGATGGGCGACCGTGACCACGCTGAGCGAGCTGCTCGCCGAGCACACGGCGATGGACGGCGAGACCGCTGACCACCTCCAGCGGGTGGTGGGGGAGTGGCAGCTGCTGGCCGACATGTCGTTCGCCGACTTCCTGCTGTGGGTGCCGCTGGACGAGCTGCACGCCGCCGAGGACCCGGCGGAGGCCCCCTCCCGGGCGGCGACCGCGCAGTTCCTCTGCGTCGCGCAGGCCCGCCCGACGACCGCGCCGACGGCGCACCCGGACGACGTCGTCGGCCGGCGGGCCGCCACCGTCGAGGTCGGGCAGCTGCGCCGCGCCGTCCTCGAGGGCCGCATCTGCCGCGACGACGACCCGCGCTGGCACCTGGAGGTCCCGGTGCGCCGCGAGACCATCCCGGTCCGGTTCCGGGGCCGCACCGTCGCCGTCCTGTCCCGGGACACGAACCTGTCGACCCCGCGGGTGCCGTCCCCGCTGGAGATCGCCTACCTGGGCAGCGCGTCCGACCTGTGCCAGATGATCGTCGACGGCACGTTCCCGCCGCAGTCCGGGCCGCCCGGCAGCGCCGAGGGCAGCCCGCGCGCCGGCGACGGTCTCGTGCGGCTGGACGTGCACGGCAACGTCGCCTACGCCAGCCCGAACGCGCTGTCGGCGTATCACCGGATGGGGCACGCCAGCGACGTCTCGGGGGCCGACCTGGCCGCGGTCACCAAGTCGCTGGTGCCCGACCCGTTCGACGGCACGGAGGTCGCCACCCGGATCACCGACGCGCTCGGCGGCAAGTCCTCCAGCCGGATGGAGATCAAGGGCCGGTGGGCGACGATGCTGGTGCGGGCGCTGCCGCTGCGCCCGCGCGGCGACGCCGCCGGCGCGCTGGTGCTGGTCCGCGACGTCACCGACCTGCGCCGCCGGGACGCGGCGCTCATGTCGAAGGACGCCACCATCCGGGAGATCCATCACCGGGTGAAGAACAACCTGCAGACTGTCGCGGCGCTGCTGCGCCTGCAGGGCCGCCGCAGCGAGCACCCGGAGGCCAGCCGCGCCCTCGAGGAGGCGGTCCGCCGGGTCACCTCGATCGCGCTGGTGCACGAGGCGCTCGCGTACGCGGTGGCCGAGGTCGTCGAGCTCGACGAGCTGCTGCCGAAGGTGCTCCCGGCGATCCGGGACGGCGCGACGACCGAGTCCCGCGCCCGGGTGCGGGTGGAGCCCGGGTTCGGCGCGCTGCCCGCGGGGAAGGCCACCCCGCTGGTGCTCGTGCTGGCCGAGCTCGTGCACAACGCGCTCGCCCACGCCTACGACCCGGGGGTGGCGGGGGAGGTCGTCGTCAGCCCGCAGCGGTCCGCCAGCCGGCTGGAGGTCTCGGTCGCCGACGACGGCCACGGCATGCCCCCCGAGTTCGACGTCGAGAAGTCGAAGGGTCTCGGGCTGCAGATCGTGCGCACCCTGCTGAGCTCGGAGCTGGAGGCGTCCCTCTCGGTCGCCGACCGCGAGGGCGGCGGCACGGTGGCGCGCATCCGGGTGCCGTTGGGCGGCTCCTGACCGGGGTCCGGCGACGGTACGACGGCCGGCGTGGCAACGACCACGCAGGTCGGCTGCTGTTCGTGGGCGGCTGCCGGGCCGCGGAGGAGCTGCGCGGCCGGCTCGCCACGCTGCTCGTCCCCGGGCGGTAGGTCCGGTGCGCCGGGTGACCGTATCCGTCACTGCGGGTGACCCGGGGCGTGGGTGCCGCCCGGGCGGGGACCGGATACCCTCGTGGCGTGACCGTCGATCCCGGTGCCGTGGTCGCGCCGGCACCGTGGTGGGCGGGCCACGCGGGGTGGCAGATCACCCCGCACACACCTCGGGCCCGTGGCCGGTGGCGTCCGGCTACGGGCCCGAGGTCGGGGAGCTACTTCTTCAGTTCAGATACGGGTACCGCTCAGGCGGTGCGGGCTCGCGGGCGGCTGCCGCGCCGCTTCAGGGCGCGCCGCTCGTCCTCGCTCATCCCGCCCCAGACACCCGCGTCCTGCCCGGACTCGAGAGCCCACTGCAGGCACGACTCGGTGACCGGGCAGCGCCGGCACACGCTCTTGGCCTCGGCGATCTGCATCAGGGCGGGGCCGCTGGTGCCGACCGGGAAGAAGAGCTCCGGGTCCTCGTCGCGGCAGATCGCGTCGTGACGCCAGTCCATGATTGCTTACTCCTCTGGTGCGCGATCGGGGTCGCGCCGATCGTCGTCCTTGCTACGTGCGTGTTTCGCAGCTTGTGAATGCTTTCACGAGCTGCAGCGGTCCTCAACGGGATACTGCTCGTCGGATGCGTGAGTGGCCTCATAGCTCGCCACCCGCGCACGACAGACCGGTGCCCTGGACCATTCGGCCCCGAGCCGGTTCCTCCGACCAGTGTCCCCGTACGGCACGGACTCGGCTACCCGAATCCGGTGTCGTACCGAACACCCTTGTGAACCACCACGGGCGGCGCTGCCCGCGTCCTCGCTTGCGTAGGGACCACCTTGGATCACCGGTTTGGGCTGGTGTAAGCCCCAACGGGACCGACGGTCCGCTCACATCGGTGAATGGCGCGGTTGCTCACTCCAGCGTGTGAGAGTGCCCGCACGGGGCGCGACGAACCGCCCGTCTCACACGACGACCCGTAACGCCCCGGGCACGCTGAGGAATTCCACGTCGGTCCGCATTCCCAGGTGGTCGCCGTCGAGCTGCAGCGCCAGCGGGCGGTCGGACGCGATCCGCACCCGGGGAACCGCGTCGTGCCGGACGATGTGCTTTCCGTGCGGGTCGCCGTCCGCGGACAGGATCTGCCGCAGGGTGGACGCGATCGTCCGCGGCCCGAGCCCGGTCAGCGCGAACAGCCCGAGCCCGCTCCCGAACGACGAGCGCGGGTTGGTCCGCACCGCCCGGCCGGACAGGTAGGTCCAGGGGTCGGTGTTGGAGACGAACGCCAGCTTCACCCCGGCCAGCGGCGCGGCCCCCGGGATCTCCACCGTCATCGACGGCGGGCGGCGGAGCTGGGCGACGTACTGCGCGACGGCCGTCACGGCGTACCGGCCCGGGCTGGCCTCGTGCCCCTGGGCGCGCGCCCGCTCGACGGCGGCGACCACGTCGGCGTCCCAGCCCATGCCGGCGTTGAAGGTGAACCAGCGGTCGTCGGCGTGGCCGAGCCCGACGAGGCGGCGCCGCCGCCGGGCGAGGGCCTCCAGCACCTGCCCGGTCGCGTCGACCGGGTCCCGGGGCAGCTCCAGTGCCCGCGCGAACACGTTCGCGGAGCCGCCCGGGACGACGGCCAGCATCGCGGTGGCGTCCGGGTCCGGCCGGGGCGCACCGGCTCCGGTGCCGGTCTGCGCGGCCAGCAGCCCGTTCACGACCTCGTTCACCGTGCCGTCGCCCCCGAGCGCGACCACGAGCTCGAACCCGTCGGCGACGGCCGCCGCGGTGGCCTCCGCGGCGTGGCCCCGGTAGCGGGTCTGCAGCACCTCCAGCTTGAGCTCGCTGGAGAGCGCCTTGGTCAGGACGTCCCGTCCGGCGGCGGTGGTCGACGTGGCCTGGGGGTTGACCACGAGCAGCGCGCGCACGGGGCGACTGTAACGACCGGGCCGTCTGGGATCCTCGACCCCGTGGCCGAGGAGCAGGACAAGGGCGCCGCACGCGCGGCGGTCCCGGAGAACGTGAAGGTCGCCGGGTGCCTCGTGGCGGTGCAGGGCGTGGCGGGTCTGGTCGTCGCCGTCGTGCTCGGTCTGCGGGCGTTCGGGGCCGAGGGGGCACGCGGCTACTACGGCCTCGCCGAGGCCGGCATCTTCCTGCTCATGGCCGGGGCCGTAGCCGGCCTCGGATACGGCCTGTTCCGCGGGGTGCGCGGCTGCCGGACCCCGGCCATCGTCATCCAGCTGCTGCTGTTCCCGGTGATCTACTACGTCCTGGGCCCGAGCCGGCAGCTGCTCTGGGGGATCCTCTGCGGGCTCTACGTGCTGCTCACGTTCCTGCTGCTGATCAGCGAGCAGTCCCGGCGGTGGTCGATGGGCGACGAGTACCCGGACTGAGTCACGAGCGCCGTCGCGAGGTTCAGCGGGGTGGCGGCGGTGCCGTCGACGCCCGGTGGGCCAGGGTGGCGCGAAGCCGGATGTCCCGGGCCTGCTCGCCGTCGTCGGTGATCCGCCCGATGAGGTGCCGGGCGCTGTACTCGCCGAGCTCGTAGCTGGGTTGCGCGACGACGGTGAGCTCGGGCCGCACCAGCGTGGTCCAGGTGTCGTCGTCGAACCCGATGATCGACAGGTCGCGCGGGACCGCGATGCCCCGATCCTGGACCGCACGGAACGCCCCGGACGCCAGCACGCTGTCGGTGCAGACGAGCGCGGTGGGCCGGTGGGTTCCGGTGAGGAGGGTCATCGTGGCGGCGTACGCGGCGGCGCGGTCGTAGGCCGCCGTCGCGACCCACTCCCGTGGGACCTCGATCCCTGCGGCGGCCATCTCCGCGAGGTAGGCGTCGAACCGGATCCGGCTGGGGAGCGGGGCGTGGTCGGGCCGGTCGGCGGTGGCCTCGGTGACGATCCCGATGTCGCGGTGCCCGAGGGCGAGGAGGTGCTGCACCGCGTCCTGCATGGCGTGCGCGTGGTCGACCATCACGGTGCCCACCCCGGGAAGGCCGGTGATCTGCCGGTCGAGCAGCACCAGGGGTACACCCGCGCTGTCGAGCCGGGCGAGGTGCGCCGCGTGCGCCGGGTCGGCCGCGGCCACGATCGTCCCGTCCGCCCGCTTCTCGGACATGACCCGCGCCGCGCGGACCTCGGCGTCGAGGTCGCTGCCCGTGCTGGACAGCAGGACGTCGAAGCCGGCGGCCTGGGTGGTGTCGGTGATCCCGCGCAGCGCGGACGCGAAGAACGGGTTCGCCACGTCGGTGACGATCACGCCGATGAGCCGGGTCGACCCGGTGATCATGCTCCTGGCCAGGCCGTTGGAACGGTAGCCGAGTTCGGCCGCGGCGTTCTGCACGCGGGTGCGGGTGTCCTCGCGTACCTGGCCGTAGCCACCCAGGGCGCGTCCTGCGGTGGCCGTCGAGACTCCTGCGCGCCGCGCGACGTCGATGAGGGACGGAACGCCGGAGCGGCTCACGGAGGTCTCCTCGGGCTGGGTTGCGGGTCTTGACACATCGTAACGAATCCTGAGAACGTTCTCCCCGAGATGCAGAGAACGTTCTCACCAAGGTGTGGCGGCGACGCCTTCCGGCAGGCAGGGAGCAACGATGACGCTGAGGATCGGGGTCGACACCGGCGGGACGTTCACCGACGTCAGCGCGCTGGACGAGACGACCGGGCGGATGCACGTGTGCAAGGTGCCGAGCTCGCCCGACGATCCCGGCCGGGCGATCCAGGACGGTGTGTCGCGCATCCTCGACCAGATCGGCGGGAGCGAGCTCGGTGACGTCACCTACTTCGCGCACGGGACGACGGTGGGCACGAACGCGTTGCTGACCGGGCGCGGCGCCGACACCGGGCTGATCACCACCCGGGGGTTCAAGGACCTGCTGGAGCTGGGCCGTGGCCGTCGGCCCTCGCTCTACGACCTGCAGGCCGACAAGGCCACGGCGCTGGCGTCCCGGGACCGGCGGCACGAGCTCGACGAGCGCGTGCGGCACGACGGCCGGGTCGAGCGCGCCGTCGACGTCGAGCAGGTGCGGGAGATCGCGGCCCGGTTGCGCGGGCAGAACGTCGACGCGGTCGCCGTCTGCCTGCTGTACAGCTTCGTCCGGCCCGAGCACGAGGAGCTCGTGCGACAGGTCCTCGCCGAGGAACTGCCCGACGTGTACGTCTCGATCTCCTCCGCGGTGCTGCCGGAGTTCCGCGAGTACGAGCGGCTGTCGACCGTGGTCGTCAACGCCTACATCGGGCCGGTCGTGTCCCGGTACCTGGCGAAGCTCCGGATATCGCTGGCCGAGCGCGGCCTGGTCGCGGTCCCGCACGTCACGCAGTCCAACGGCGGCATCATCCCGTTCGCGGCGGCCGAGGCGATGCCGTCACGCATGATCCTCTCCGGCCCGAGCACCGGTGTCGTCGGTGCCGCCGAGATCGCCCGCGTGGCCGGGTACCCGGACGTCATCACGTTCGACGTGGGTGGGACCTCCTCGGACGTGTCGCTGGTGCGGGGCGGTGTGCCGCGCGAGACGACGGGCACCGAGATAGCCGGTCGTCCGGTGCGCGCCCCGATGCTCGATCTCCACACGGTCGGAGCGGGCGGCGGGTCGATCGGGTGGATCGACGCGGGCGGTGCCCTCAAGGTCGGTCCGCAGAGCGCGGGCGCCGACCCGGGACCCGCGTGCTACGGGCGGGGCGGCGAGCCGACCGTCACCGACGCCAACGTCGTGCTGGGCACGCTCAACCAGCACCACCTGCTCGACGGCCAGATGCCGATCGACGCGGATGCGGCGCGGCGGGCCGTGGCGCGGGTCGCCGAGCCCCTCGGGCTCGGCGTCGAGGAAGCGGCCTTCGGCATGCTGCAGGTCGTCACGGCCAACATGGCCCGTGCCATCCGCGTCATCTCGGTGCAGCGGGGACACGACCCGCGTGACTACACCCTGGTGCCCTTCGGCGGGGCCGGGCCGCTGCACGCCGTCCGGCTGGCGCGGGAACTGGGCATGCGGAGGGTCCTCGTCCCGGAGGTGCCGGGCACGCAGTGCGCCTCGGGGCTGCTCATGACCGACGTCCGCGCCGACTTCATGCGCACGCAGCTGACCGCGATCGACGCCCGCCCGACGTCCGGGACGGTGGGCGCCGTCGCGGAGGTCTTCGCCGAGCTGAGCGCGGACGCCACGCGGTGGCTGGCCGACGAGGACGTACCCGAGACGGACCGGCGCATCGAGCGGCGGGCGGAGCTGCGCTACGCCGGGCAGAACCATGAGCTGGCGGTCGAGGTGCCGGACGGTGAGGTCACGCCGGGCCTCCTGGAGCGGATCCGGGAGCGGTTCGTGGCCGAGCACGAACGCCTGTACGGGTACGTGTCGGACGACGACGTACAGCTCGTCACCTACCGCCTGCGCGCGATCGGCCGGGTGCGGCGTGCGCGGCTGGAGCATCACCAGCTCGGTGACCCCGACCCGGCCGAGGCGCTCCGGGAGGAGCGGGCCATGCACGTCCCGGAGTCCGGCGGGCTCGTCCGGGCTCCCGTGTTCGACCGGCGACACCTGCGGCCGGGGCATCGGATCGCGGGACCGGCGGTCGTGGAGCAGATGGACACGACGACGGTCCTGCTGCCAGGAGACCACGCCGTCGTGGACGGCTATCGCAATCTCGTCGTGGAGGTGGCCCGGTGACGCGGCAATCGGACAAGGCACAGGTGGACCCGATCCTCGTCGAGGTGGTCGGCTCGGCGCTGTCGTCGATCGTCGAGGAGATGGGGGAGACGCTGGTCCGCGCCGCCTTCTCCACGAACATCAAGGAACGCAGGGACTGCACGGCGTCGGTGTTCGACGCCGGCGGCCGGATGCTCGCCCAGGACGAGGGCGGCTCGCCGCTGCACCTCGGGTCGCTGATGGGGGTCGTCGACGCGATCACCACCCGGTACCCGCCCGATCAGGTCGCGCCCGGTGACGTGTTCATCGGCAACGACCCGTTCAACGGCGGCGGGTCCCACCTACCGGACATCGTGCTGGTCTCCCCGGTGCACGTCGACGGCGAGATCGTCGCCTGGGTGGCGAACCTCGCACACCACGCCGACTTCGGGGACCGGGGCCACGCCCACATCTTCCAGGAGGGAATCCGGATCCCCCCGGTGCGGCTGATGCGGGCCGGGGAGCTCCAGCAGGACCTGTTCGACCTGATCCTGCTCAACTGCCAGGTGCCGCACGAGCGCCGCGCGGACCTGCGCGCGCAGATCGCGGCGAACCGGCTCGCCGTCACCCGCTACATCGAGCTGACCGAGCGGTACGGCTGCGAGACGCTGGAACGGACCGGTGCGGCCCTGCTGGACTACACCGAACGCCGTACGCGTGCGGCCCTGGCCCGGGTGCCCGACGGCGAGTACGCGTTCACCGACCTGTTCGACTGCCCCGAGCTGGACGAGGAGCTGGAGCTCGGCGTCGTGGTCACCGTGCGGGGCGACAGCGTGGACGTGGCGTTCAGCGCGCCGGAGCAGGTGCGGGCGAGCATCAACGTGGTGTGGACGGCGCTGTACGCCGCGGTCTACTACTCGGTGAAGACGCTGGTCGACCCGGACATCGTGGCGAACGCCGGCCTGCACCGGCCGGTCACGATCTCCGCGCCGCAGGGCTCCGTGCTCAACTGCGTCGAACCGGCGGCCGTCAACGGGCGCAGCGAGACCTGCCAGCGGGTCGTCGACCTCATCCACGGCGCGCTCGCGGATGCCGTGCCCGAGGCGGTCACGGCGGCCAGCAACGGGGCGAACACCGGGGTGCACTTCTCGGGTGTCGACCCGCGCACCGGCCGCTACTTCGTCTACCTGGAGACGATCGGTGGTGGCTGCGGTGCCCGGGCGACCAAGGACGGCCTCGACGGCGTGCAGGTCCACATGACCAACACGAGCAACCTCCCGGTCGAGGCCCTGGAGAGCGAGTACCCGCTCTGCGTCGAGGAGTACGCGCTGATCGACGACTCCGGTGGCGTGGGTGCGCACCGCGGTGGAATGGGCATCCGGCGGACCGTGCGGGTGGAGGCCGACGGGGTGCACTTCTGGCTCGACACGTCCCGCATGCGCTCGCGGCCATGGGGCCTGTTCGGTGGGGGACCGGGTGCGTCGGCGGCCGCCGAGCTGTCCGACGGCGCGCGGCCGATCGTGCACGGATACACCCGGCTCGATGCCGGCGACCGGGTCGCGATCCACACGGCCGGAGCGGGCGGCTACGGCGATCCCGGCGAGCGCGCCCCCGACGAGGTGCAACGGGACGTCACCGACGGACGGATCAGCGCCGACACGGCCCGCGAGGTCTACGGGTGGCAGTCGTGATGCCGATCCGTACCGCGCTGATCGGGTTCGGCGTCGCCGGGCGGGTGTTCCACGCCCCCTTCCTCACCGCGAACGAGCAGTACTCGCTCGACGTGATCGTGACCGCCGACCCGGAGCGTGCCGAACGCGCCCGGGCCGCGTGTCCCGGTGCGCAGGTGGTCGAGTCCGTTCCGGAGCTCTGGCGGCGGGCGGACCGGGTCGACCTGGCCGTCGTCGCCACACCCCCCGGCACGCACGCAGACCTCGCGGCCGAGGCGCTCTCCCGCGGGCTGCACGTCGTCGTCGACAAGCCGTTCGCGCCCTCCGTCCGGGAGGCCGAGCGGATCGTCGCCGCTGCCGAGCGCGCGGGACGGGTGCTGACCGTGTACCAGAACCGCAGGTGGGACGGTGACTTCCGCACGGTCCGGCGGCTCGTCCGGAGCGGGGACCTCGGCGAGGTGTACACGTTCGAGTCCCGCTTCGAGTGGTGGAAGCCGCAGGGCCCGGGTCGCTGGAAGGCGACGACGTCGACCGCCGACGGCGGCGGCATCCTCTTCGACCTCGGCACCCACCTCATTGATCAGGCGATCGTGCTCTTCGGCGCGGTGACCGATGTCTGGGCGGACCCGGTACGCCGTGCCGACGACGGTGCCCACGACGCCGACGACGACACGTTCGTGGCGCTGCGGCACGCCAACGGCACCCGCTCTCGGCTGGTGATGTCCAGCCGGAGCGCGCTGGCAGGGCCGAGGTTCCACGTGCTCGGCTCCCGGGCCGGACACACCACGTGGGGGCTCGACCCGCAGGAAGCGGAGCTGGCCACCGGCGTCCGGCCCGACGATCCCGGCTTCGGGACCGGGCCGGTGGACCGCCGCAGCGTCGTCGGCGTCGGCGGCACCGTCCGCGGCGTGGAGCTCGAACGAGGCGACTACGGCGCGTTCTACCACGCGCTGGTGGGCTCGATCCGTGACGGTGCGCCACCCCCGGTCGATCCCCGCGACGCGATCGCCGTGCTCGAGCTCATCGAACGCATCCACCGTCGTTGACCCGCGGCGGCGGGAGGAAGGAACCCGCGAACATGGCAGCACCCCGGCACGTCGTCGTACTCGGCGGCGGCATCCTCGGAATCTCGACCGCCACCCACGTCCAGCGCACCGGCGTGCCCGTCACGCTGGTCACCGACGGCGAGCTCGGCGACGGCGCGTCCGGACGATCGCTGTCCTGGCTGAACTCCGCCGGTGACCGGTCGCAGCCGTACCACGCCTTGCGCATGGCCGGTATCGACCGCTACCGCACGCTGTTCGCGGAGGACCCGACCCGGGACTGGTTGCGGTTCGACGGTGGCCTGCACTGGTCGGCGGCCGGACACCGGGCAGACGAGGAGACCCGGCACGCGGCGGAGGCGAGCCACGGATACGACTCGCGCCTCCTCGCCGCCGACGACGTCGCCACTGCGGTGCCCGGCGTCGCGAAGGACGCCGTGCCCGAGCTCGCCATCCACAACCGCGGTGAGGGGTGGGTGTCGTTGCCGCACCTCATCGACCACCTGGCGGCGGAGTTCAGCAGGCTCGGTGGCCGGATCGTGACCGCGGCGGGGCGAGGACGCGTGGTCGTGGAGCACGGTCGTGCCCGCGCCGTCGTCGCCGGCACGGGGGCCAGGTACGACGGGGACGCCGTCGTCGTCGCCTGCGGGGCGGGCACGCCGGGGGTCGTGTCCGGCCTCGGCGTGTCGATTCCGGACGCGTCGCCGCTGTCGATGCTGGTGACGACCACGCCGTCGGACGCCGGCACCCGAGCGGTGATCAACTCGCCGCGGGTGGCGATGCGACCGGATCCGTCCGGTGGCTACGCGCTGGACCACTCCTGGTACGAGGAGGCCATCCGGGAGGCGAACGGCACTCCGAGCATCGACGTGTCGATCGTGCACGAGCTCGTCGCCGAGGCGAACGCGGTGCTCGACGGCGCCGATCTCCGGCCGGGCCACTGGCGACTCGGGCGCAAACCGATTCCCGGTGACGGCGAGCCGGTGCTCGGCGAACTGGATCGGGTCCCCGGGTGCTTCGTGGCCTTCACCCATTCCGGCGCCACGCTCGGTCTCATCGCGGGCGAGCTGCTGGCGGCCGAGGTGTGCACCGGTGCCCGCAACCCGATGCTCGACACCTTCCGGCCGGAGCGGTTCGTCGGCTGAGCCGGGCCTGCCGAGCGCAGGCCGGCGCCGAACAGGACATGACAACGGATCAATGTGATGACGGAGAAGGCAATGACGGCTTCTGACACGTCGGAGTCCCGGGACGGCGGTACCGGAACCCGGGCCCGCGGGAAGGTCCTCCTGGGGGCCCTGCTCGGCAACATCGTCGAGTACTACGACTTCAGTCTCTACGGCACGCTCGCGGTGTTCATCGCCCACCAGTTCTTCCCGAGCGACGACCCCACGACCGCGCTGATGGCGGCGTACGCCGGTGTCGTGCTGGCCTATGCGTTGCGGCCGGTCGCCGCGATCGCGCTCGGCCCGCTGGTGGACATCAAGGGCCGCAAGTTCGTACTGCTGCTCACGATCGTCTGCATGAGCGTGGGAACGGTCGGCATCGGGATCATGCCGACGTACGCCGCGATAGGCCTGGCCGCCCCGATCCTGATCATCGGTTGCCGGGTGTTGCAGGCGATCGGTGCCGCGGTCGAGTACACCACGGCCGCGAACTTCATCTTCGAGCACGACACCGGGAACCGCCGGAACTTCCTGGCCGGACTGTCGGTCGCGTCGACGTCGGTCGGGCCCCTGCTGGCGACGCTGGTCGCCTTCGGCACCATCCAGGCGGTCGACGAGCCGGCCTTCGAGGCGTGGGGCTGGCGCATCCCGTTCCTGGTCGCGCTGCCGCTGGCGCTCGTCACGCTGTGGATCCGCAAGCACGTCGACGAGACCCCCGAGTTCAAGGAGCTGAAGGAGCGGGCCGCAGCCAGTGCGGTCAAGCAGACGCCGTTCCGGACCGCGGTCCGCGAGCACTGGTCGGCGATGCTCAAGGCGATCGGGCTGGGCGCCGGACAGCGTGTGGGCTCGTTCGTCATCCAGGCCTACTTCGTCACCGCGATGGTCAACGCGGGCTTCGGCGCGTCGAACGCCCTGCTCGCCTCGCTGCTCACCTACGTCATCGGTCCGCTCCCGGCGATCTGGGGCGGGCGGCTGGCCGATCGTTTCGGCGCGCGGCTGCCCGTCGTCATCGGCTACGGGTTGTTCGTCCTGTGCACCGTGCCGACGTTCACCCTGCTCGGCGGGGAGAACCTGCTGCTGGCCACCACCGCCGTCGTGGTGTTCACGTTCATCAACAACTTCGTCGGCGCGCCGCTCACCACCGCGTACGTCATGAGCTTCCCGGCCGAGGTGCGGGGCAGCGCCTCCGCGCTCAACTACAACGTCGGGACGACCCTGCTCGGCTCGACCGCGGGGCTCATCGCGTCCTGGCTGTACGGGCTGACCGGCTCCGATGTGGCCTTCGGCTGGTACATGACGGTGATCTGCCTGATCTCGATCGGCGTGGCGCTGTTCGCCATGCCGAAGGCCGTCGACGAGCAGCGCGACTCCGCAGTGACCGTGCCGTGATCGACCTCGCACCGGCGCGGTTCGGCAGGAAGCCTCCGGTGCAGGGGCGACGGGCCGCGATCGTCACCTCCCATCCGCTGGCCACGAGGGCCGGACGCGAGGCGATGCGCGACGGCGGCACGGTGGTCGACGCTGCGCTCGCCGCAGCGGCGATGCAGCTCGTCGTCGAGCCGCACATGACCTCCCTCACCGGCGGCCTGTCGATGCTCCATCGGGACGGTGCCAGCGGCGTGGCCGAGTACCTCGGTGGCAACGTCGCCGCACCCGCGGCGCCACTGCCCGGGTTCACCGGCGCCGACCTCACCACCGGGCGTGGCGTGCCGGTTCCCGGGTGGTGGCCGGCCTTCCGGGCCGCGAGCGCGCGACACGGCACGCTGCCGCTCGCGCGGCTCCTCGACCCGGCGATCCGGGTGGCCCGGGACGGTTTCCCGGTCGGGCCCTACCTGTACGGCGAGGTGTACGCGAACCGCACCGTGCTCGGTTCGCACCCCCAGGGTCGGGAGGTGTTCCTCCCCGCAGGGAGCCTCGTGGAGCCGGGCGCGACGCTGCGGCAGCCCCGCGTCGCCCGCACCCTGGAACGCCTGGCGGGGGAGGACCTCGACTACTACCTCGGCGACTTCGCCCGGGCCTTCGCCGAGGAGGCGCGGCGGGGCGGTGGCGTGATCACGTCCGAGGACCTCGCCGCGAACGACCCTCGGTGGTCGTCGCCGCTGCGCGGTACCTACCGCGGGAACGAGGTCCTTTCCTCCGTGCCACCGGACGACGGCGGTAGCCAGGTCATCGAGGCGCTGAACCTGCTGGAGCTGTTCGACCTGCGCGCGATGGGGCCGCCGTCGGCGTCGGTCGACACGCTCGAGCTGCTCACGGACGTGCACGAGGAGGTCTACTACGCACCACCGCGGCGCGACGCCGGTGACCGCGGCGGGCGGCTGTCCAAGGAGTTCGCACGGCGGCGGATCGATCGGCTCGGGCGTGCACCGTCGGCGGCGGCGGTGCCGAGCCCGGGCACGATCCACATCACCGTCTTGGACGGCGAGGGGAACGTGGCGTCGATCACGCATTCGCACATGGCGTCGCCGTGGGTCAACGGGCTGTTCGCGGAAGGGTTCGCGCTGTCCGGCGGCGGCTCGTTCTTCCAGCGAGGCATGCCCTGGCCGCGGGAGAAGGCCCTCGTCTACCTCGCCCCGACCGTCGTCCTCCGCGAGGGCAGGCCGGTCATGGCGTGCGGTTCGCCGTCGGTCTCGCTCGTCGCGTGCATCCTGCAGGGCATCGTGAACGTGGTGGACTTCGAGATGCCCGTCGAGCAGGCGGTCGAGGCGCCACGTTTCGGGGTCCGCCCGCACGAGCCCGCGCACGGCTGGCTTCCGGGCGTCACCGTGGAACACGGCTTCGCCGACGGCGTCGAGCCCGAGTTCCACCGCAGAGCGACCGTGCGTGGCCGGTGGACCCGGAGCATCGGGCCGTGGCATTCGCTCACCGGGAATCTCGAGGCCGTCACGTTCTCGACCGTGACCGGCGAGCTGCACAGCTGCGCCGACCCGCGCCGGAACGGCGCCGCCGAGGCGTGGTGATCCCGGACCGGCCGGGGACCGACCGGTGCGAGCACGGGACTTGCGCGGTCAGGCGCTCCGCCCCGCGAGGTCCGCCAGCGCCGCCCCGGTGAGCCGGAAGGTCGTCCAGCCCTCGTTCGGGCCCGCACCGATCGAGCGGTAGAACCCGATCGCCGGGGTGTTCCAGTCGAGGACGTTCCATTCGAGCCGGGCCCAGCCGCGGCGGGTGCACTCGGCGGCCAGCGCCGCGAGCAGCCGCCGCCCGTGGCCGGCGCCGCGGTGGGCGGGGGAGACGTAGAGGTCCTCGAGGTGCATGCCGGCGACGCCCTCCCAGGTGGAGAACGTGCGGAACCAGATCGCGACCCCGGCGACCTCACCACCGGTGTCGGTCGCGACCAGCGCTCCCGCGACCGGGTCGTCGCCGAACAGCGCCGCGTGCAGCTGGTCGTCGGTGAGGCCGCACTCCTCGGGGGCCTTCTCGTAGTCGGCAAGCTCGTGGACCAGCCGGATCAGCGCCGGCACGTCGTCGGAGCGGGCCGCGCGGACACCGCTCACCGCTCCTCCACCGGGCGCTGGTTGACGTGGTCGAGGCGCGGGACCCCGCGCTCGAAACCCAGCACGGTCACACCGGCCGGGTCCATCCGGAAGTGCACCCCGCCCGTGGCGGGCAGCCCGATCCAGCGGGCGGTCAGCACCCGGGAGAAGTGGCCGTGCCCGACCAGGACGACGTCGCCGCCGTCGAGCAGGCCCCGCGCGTCGGCCAGCACGGCGTCGGCGCGGGCGCACACCTCGTCCGGGGTCTCGCCGCCGCCGGGCCACGGGCCGTCCCAGATCGTCCAGCCGGGCAGCGTCTCGCGGATCTGCGGGGTGGTGCGGCCCTCGGCGTCGCCGTAGTCCCACTCGACGAGCCGCTCGTCGATCTCGTCGACGTCCAGCCCGGCGAGGTCGGCGGTGTCGCGCGCGCGGGCGCGAGGGGAACAGCAGACACGGGCCGGCGGGCCGTCGAGCCGGACCTGGGCCAGCGCGCCGCGGACCCGGCGGGCGGCGGACCGGCCGGCGTCGGTGAGCGGAACGTCGGTGTGGCTGGTGTGCTTGCCGGTGCGCGACCACTCGGTCTCGCCGTGGCGCAACAACAGGATCCGGCCGGCGGGATCGGCATGCGGGGTCACGCACGGCGACGCTACCCGTACCTCACCCGGACGGGTCGGCTTCGGAACCCGTCCGGGTGGCCACCGGTCGTGGGAACGCCGCGCCCGCGGTGGCGTCCGGTGAGATCGGGTGCACCCGGACCCGGGCCCGCCCGGGTCCACCGGCTTCCCGAGGAGTGCCATGTCGCCGCAGCCGCGTCGCGCCGTCCTGCGGAGCGCCGTCCGGCGGATCGCCGGGATCGCCGCGGTCGCCGGCCTCGCCGTCGCCGCTGCCGTGACCGTGCCCGTCGCCGCATCGGCCGCGCCCGCGCCGGCCGCGATCGGCCCCGGGGTCCGGATCGCGACCCCGGTCGCCGGCGGCGCGGAGGTGTGCACCGCGAACTTCCTCTACACCCCGGTGGCCGGCCAGGACGGCCACCGGGACGGCCACGGCGCGGGCGCGCCGAGCGCGCCCACCGGGAAGCTCTACCTCGGCACCGCGGCGCACTGCACGGCCGCCGCGGAGGCGATGTCCTCGGTGGACGGCTGCACCGAGCCGGTGCAGCCGGAGGGCATCGAGGTCCGGATCACCGGCCGGGACGGGCGCACCTACACCGGCCGTGTCGCCTACAACTCCTGGACGGTCATGCAGGAGCGGGGCGAGACGGACCCGCACCTGTGCCTGGCCAACGACCTCGCGCTGATCGAGCTCAGCCCGGAGGCGGCGGCGGTCGCCGACCCGACGGTGCCCGGCTTCGGCGGCCCGACGGCGCTGGACACCGACGGCACCGTCCACGGCGAGCGGGTCTACAGCCACCAGCCCGACCAGGCTCCGTCCCCGAACGAGCCGGCCACGCCGAACAAGCAGGGCGTCAGCTTCGGCCGGCCCGAAGGCCCGCGGACGCACGTGGTCGCAACCGTCCCGCCCGGGGTCCCCGGCGACTCCGGGGCCGGCTACCTCGACGCCGAGGGCCGGGCGTTCGGCCTGCTGTCGAGCCTGATGGTGCCGACCACCACGAACGGGGTCACCGACCTCGCGCAGGCGCTCGCGTACGCGGCCGAGCACGGCTCGGTCGGTGCGCTCGACCTCGTGCCGGGCACCCGGCCGTTCGCCCCCACCGGGCCGCTCACCGAGCTGCCGCCCGGGCCCGCGGCCCTGCTGCCCGACCTCACCCCCGTGCCCCTGCGCTGAGCCCGGGTCTGCAGTACGCCCGTCCTGTGCCTGATCCCACGGTGCGGGAGGCGCCGATCGGGGCGGGGTCCTGGTTAGACTGCGCCGAGACCCGACAGCCGAGTCCCGCCGCCGAGCCGCATCCGGATCCGTACCGGCGGGATGGCCGTCCGGCACCGCGAACCGGTCGACACCGCGACCCTCGGTGCAACGGCAGGCGCCCCGCGTTCGCGCCGCTCACGTACCCACCCGCATGGAGTCATCGATGACGCTCGCCCAGGACCGGCCGGCGACCACCACCGCACCCACCTCGCAGGACGTGTTCTCCGCGCACGAGGGCGGCAAGCTCTCCACCGGTCTCACGACGCCGCTCGCCGACGCCCGGGACCTGTCGATCGCCTACACGCCCGGCGTGGCCGAGGTGTGCCGGGCGATCGCCTGCGACGCCGCGCTGGCGTCCCGCTACACGTGGGCGCACCGGCTCGTCGCGGTGGTCAGCGACGGCACCGCGGTCCTCGGCCTGGGGGACATCGGCCCGCGTGCCTCGCTGCCGGTGATGGAGGGCAAGTCCGCGCTGTTCAAGTCGTTCGCCGGGCTCGACTCGATCCCGCTGGTGCTGGACACGACCGACGTCGACGAGATCGTCGAGACCCTGGTGCGGCTGCGGCCCACGTTCGGCGCGGTCAACCTCGAGGACGTCGCCGCCCCGCGGTGCTTCGAGCTCGAGCGCCGGCTCGTCGAGGCCCTCGACTGCCCGGTCATGCACGACGACCAGCACGGCACCGCCGTCGTGCTGCTGGCCGCGCTGCAGGGGGCCTGCCGGGTGCAGGACCGCGCGCTGACCGGCCTGCGGGTCGTGATCTCCGGCGCCGGTGCGGCCGGTGTCGCCTGCACGCGGATCCTGCTCGCCGCCGGTGCGTCGGACGTCGTGCTGCTCGACTCGCGCGGGATCGTCGACGCCGGCCGGGGTGGGGTGAAGGCGGAGCTGGCCGGGGTGACCAACCCGCGCGGCGTGACCGGCGGCATCGCCGAGGCGCTCGCCGGGGCGGACGTCTTCGTCGGGCTCTCCAGCGCGACCCTGCCCGAGGACGTGCTGGCCACGATGGCCCCGGACGGCATGGTCTTCGCGCTGTCCAACCCGGATCCCGAGGTGCACCCGGACGTCGCCGCACGGCACGCGGCGATCGTCGCGACCGGCCGCAGCGACTTCCCCAACCAGATCAACAACGTGCTCGCGTTCCCCGGGATCTTCCGGGGCGCGCTGGACGCGCACGCCCGCCGGATCACCGACCCGATGAAGCTCGCCGCGGCCCGCGCGATCGCCGACGTCGTGGCCGACGAGCTGTCGCCGTCGAAGATCGTCCCTGGGCCGTTCGACCCGCGGGTGGCGCCCGCCGTCGCGGCTGCCGTGGCCGGTGCGGCAGCTGAATCCGGGGTGAACCAGAGGTGACGCCGGGCTGACCGACCTCGCGCACAGCCGGTCACGAAGCGTGCACGACGGGTCCGTGCGGTGAGCGGTACGTCACGCTGTGAGCGGTCGTCCGCGGGCACGGGGCGCCGGGGACACCGTTCGTCGAACTCCGCACGCCCTTCACCCTGTGGTCCCGGGGGCTCACTGCCGGTGAGTGGATCCCGGCGGGCCGGGATTACGCCGAACGGTCCCATTACCCGCTGTGCAGGCTGGCTCGATCGGGCTACCAGGCCGGATCGCCCGGCCCGGTGGCTCGTTGGGCCCCGTGGAGCTACCGAGCAGAACGGAGGCGGGGCGTGGCCGAGCTGGAACCGCGGACGGGGCACCGTCCGGGTGGTGCGTCCCGTGGCGCGTCGGACGACCCGATCGACGGGGCGTGCCGGGACCTCGACCGGCCCGCCGGGCTGGCAGGCGACCTCGCCCGCGCGTTCGCCGGGCCGGGCGGGACGCAGGCCGCGCGGCCGCGACCCGCGCCCACCCCCCGTGCCGCGGAGGACGAGCCGGTGGCCGACGCCCTCGACGGCCTCGCCGAGCCGGGCGACCGCCCCGATCTCGCCGACCACTCGGCGGTGCAGCTCCCGCCGTCGCCGGCCATGCTCTGCGACGCGACCGGCACCGTCCTGCACACCAACGCCGCGCTGCGCCGGCTCGCCGGGGCCGCCGACCCGACCGGGATGAAGCTCCCGCAGCTGCTCGTCGGCCCGGACTCCGACGCCCGCCTGGTCCGGGCGGACCGCAGGCTCGCCCGGGTGAAGGTGGTCCGCTGGCCCCAGCCCGGCGACCGGACGATCGTCCTGCTGACGGCGTTCCCGGACGCCACCCCGGACCCGTCCGGTGAGGCACCCACCCTGGACCTGGAGCGGGCGACCCGCTCCGGCACCTGGACGTTCGACCTGCAGGCCGGCACCCTCACCCGCAGCGAGGGCCTGGTCGAGCTCTACCGCGCGCTGGGCGTGCGCCCGGACGGGCCGGACGGCCCGATCGAGGGCGAGCAGGTCGAGCGGGTGTGCCGGCTGCTGCGCCGCGGCCCGGAGGACTCCCCGGCGCCCGGCCGCGCCGCCCACTCCTCGGAGATCCGCCCCGAGGGCGGCGCCGTCCTGTCCTGCCGCACCCGGGTCGAGCGCACCCCCGGCGGTGCCCCGCTGCGGCTGATCGGCACCGTCCAGGACGTCACCGACCGGCGTCGAGCGGAGTCCCGCGCGCAGCGCTCCGGCCAGCGGTTCGCCGACCTGGTGGCCACCATCACCACCGGCGTCGCGATGCTCGACGGCCGCGGCCGGATCGTCGACGCCAACCCCGCGCTGTGCCAGCTGCTCGACGCCGACCTGGAGACCCTGCGCGGCGTCCCCGCCCGCAGCCTGTCCGCCGAGCCGCAGTCGGGCGCGCGCGGCGGGCTGCCGGACTGGCTGCGCGACCCGTCCCACCCGGAGGCCACCTACCGGATCGACTCGCTGCCGCTGCTGCGGGCCGACGGCACCCGGGTCGACTGCGAGGTCGTCGTCAACGCGGCCCCCTCCGACGACGGCCGCCCGTTCTGGCTGCTGGTGATCACCGACGTCGGGGAGCGGCGCCGCGCCGCCGACGTGCTGCGCGAGGCGAACACGGTCGACCCGCTGACCCGGCTGCCGAACCGCGCCGGGCTGCTGGAGCTCGCCGACCGGCTGCTCGGCGGCCCGGACGCCGCCCGGGTCGCCGTGGTCTGCGGGGACGTCGACGACTTCGCCCGGGTCAACACCGGCCTCGGGCACGAGGCCGGGGACACCCTGCTCGTCGAGCTGGCGGGCCGGCTGCAGCGCGAGCTGCCGCCGCTGTGCACCCCGGCCCGGCTGTCCGCGGACGAGTTCGCCGTGGTCTGCGCGGACGTGCACGAGGCCGGTGGCGTGACCGCGCTGGCCGGCACGGTCGCCGACCTGCTCCGCGGATCGGTCACCGTCGACGGCCGGCCGGTGACGCTGACCGCGTCGGTCGGCGTCGCGACCCCCGAGTCGGTGCCGGCCTGCCCGCGCGCCCCACGCGGCGACGACCTGCTCCGCTCCGCCGAGGTCGCGGTGCAGCAGGCCAAGCAGCGGGGCCGCGGCACCGTCGCGATCGCCGACCGCGGCACCGTCGGCCCCGCGCAGCGCCAGCTCGTGCTCGAGGCCGAGCTCCGCGCCGCCATCGAGTCCGACTCGCTGCGGCTGGAGTACCAGCCGGTCGTCGGGCCGGACGGCACCGTGCTGTCCGCCGAGGCGCTGCTGCGCTGGTCGCACCCGGTGCACGGCGACGTCTCCCCGGGCGAGTTCCTGCCGGTCGCCCAGCGCAGCGGCCTGCAGCGGGATCTGGACCTGTGGGTGCTGCGGACCGCGGCCGCGGAGGCGGCGACCTGGCCGCAGCACGGCCGCCGGATCGGCGTCGCGGTCAACCTGGCCGGGCTGCTGCCCGCGGACCCGGCGTTCCTCGACGAGGTGACCGCCGTCGTGGAGGGAACCGGGCTCGGCTGGGACCAGCTGGTGCTCGAGCTCGTCGAGACCAGCCTGGTCGCGCTGCCGCGGCCCGCGCTGGACGCCATGAGCGAGCTGGTGCGGCGCGGGGTCCGGTTCGCCGTCGACGACTTCGGCACCGGGTACTCGTCGCTGGCCCGGCTCAAGGAGCTGCCCGCGCAGACGGTGAAGGTGGACCGGGCGTTCGTCACCGGTGTCGGCACCGACCCGGCCGACTTCGCGCTGGCCCGCGCCGTCGTCGAGGTGGCGCGGGCGATGGGCCGGGTCACCGTGGCCGAGGGCGTCGAGACCGCCGAGCAGTTCCACGTGCTGCGCGGGCTCGGGGTGAACGCGTTCCAGGGCTGGTTGTTCGCCCGGTCGCTGCGCCCGGAGGACCTGCACCGGGTACTGCGCGGGGGCGGGCTCCCCACCCCGGCGACGGCCGCGACCCCGCCGGGCGGCACCCCGGGCGCCTGGTAGGCCGGACGGCTCACCGGTGCGCCGAGCCGCCGGCAGGTCGCCGGTCGCGCACGTCCGGGGTTAGTGTGCTGCCACCATGCGATGGCGGGTCGCAGTCGACGGCAGGGGGAACCGGCGATGATCGAGTTCCGGGGCGTCACGAAACGCTTCCCGGACGGGACGGTCGCGGTCGACGAGCTCGACCTCGTCGCGGAGCGTGGGCGGATCACGGTCTTCGTGGGCCCGTCCGGCTGCGGCAAGACGACGTCCCTCCGCATGATCAACCGGATGGTCGAGCCCACGTCGGGTGAGCTCCGGGTGGACGGCCGGGACGTGCTCGGCGCGGACCCGGCCGAGCTGCGCCGCGGCATCGGCTACGTCATCCAGCAGGCCGGGCTGTTCCCGCACCGCACGATCCTCGACAACATCGCGACCGTGCCGATGCTGATCGGCCGGGGCCGGAAGGCGGCCCGGGACCGGGCGCTGGAGCTGATGGAGACGGTCGGCCTCGACCCGGCGATGGCGAAGCGCTACCCGGTCCAGCTCTCCGGCGGCCAGCAGCAGCGGGTCGGCGTGGCCCGCGCGCTCGCGGCGGACCCGCCGGTGCTGCTGATGGACGAGCCGTTCTCCGCGGTCGACCCGGTGGTCCGCGAGAGCCTGCAGGACGAGCTGCTGCGGCTGCAGTCCGAACTGGACAAGACCATCGTGTTCGTCACCCACGACATCGACGAGGCGATCAAGCTGGGTGACCGGGTCGCGGTGTTCCGGGTCGGCGGCAGGCTCGCCCAGTACGACGAGCCGGGCGTGCTGCTGTCCCGCCCGGTCGACGGCTTCGTCGACAACTTCGTGGGCCGCGACCGCGGCTACCGCGGCCTCGGCTTCCTCACGTCGGAGGCCATCCCGCTCGGCTCGCTCGACATGGTCTCGGTCGGTGACCCGCGCCCCGACCGCGGGTGGGCACTCGTCGTCGACGGGTCCGCCCGGCCGCTGGGCTGGGTGGAGGCCGGGGACGGCCCGGTCACCGAGGACGCGATCGTCCCCGGCGGCTCGCTGTACGCGGTCGGCTCCGGGTCGCTGCGCGGCGCGCTGGACGCGGCACTGTCGTCGCCGTCCGGGCAGGGGGTGGCCGTGGACACCGAGGGCCGGGTCGCCGGCTCGGTCACCGCCGACGACGTGCTCGCCGCGCTGCCCGCCGCCCGCGACGAGTCCGCCGCCTGAGGGGCCCGCGACCGTGGACTGGGTGTTCCGCAACTCCTCACTCGTGCTCGAACTGACCGGCCAGCACCTGGTGTTCTCGCTGGTCCCGGTCCTGATCGGGCTGCTGCTCGCGCTGCCGCTCGGCTGGCTGGCGAACCGCAGGCCGTGGGCCCGGACGCTGACCCTCAACGCGGCGGGATTCCTCTACACGCTGCCCTCGCTGGCGCTGTTCGTGTTCCTCCCGCCGATCATCGGCACCCGGATCCTCGACCCGGTGAACGTGATCGTCGCGCTGACCGTCTACGTGCTGGCCCTGCTGGTCCGGACGGTGGCCGACGCGCTCGAGGCGGTGCCGGCCCGGGTGGTCGACTCGGCGACGGCGATGGGCTACCGGCCGGTGCGCCGGTTCCTCACCGTCGAACTGCCGATGTCGGTCCCGGTGATCGTCGCCGGGCTCCGGGTGGCGGCGGTGAGCGCGATCAGCCTGGTCACCGTCGGCTCGGTGATCGGCTTCGGCGGGCTCGGGAAGATGTTCACCGAGGGCTTCCAGCGGGAGATCCCGCAGCAGACGATCTCCGGGATCGTGCTGGTCCTGCTGCTGGCCCTGGTGGTGGACGGCGTGCTCGTGCTGACCGGCCGGCTGCTCACGCCGTGGGAGCGGGCGGGGGCACGCCGATGACCTACCTGGGCTGGCTGTTCGACGGTGCACACTGGACCGGTCCGGAGGGGATCCTGGTCCGGCTGGCCGAGCACCTCGGCTACACGGCGCTCACGATGCTGGTCGCGATGGCGATCGCGCTGCCGCTGGGTGCCTGGATCGGGCACACCGGACGCGGCGGGTTCGTGGTCGTCGCGGTGGCGAACGCGTTGCGCGCGCTGCCCACCCTCGGCCTGCTGGTGCTGCTGTTCCTGCTCGTCGGGCTGGGGCTGCTCGGTCCGCTGATCGCACTGGTCGTCATGGCCGTGCCGCCCCTGCTGGCCGGGGCGTACTCCGGCGTGCGCAACGTCGACCCGGCCGTGGTCGATGCGGCGCGGGGGATGGGCATGCGCGGTCCGGAGGTGCTGGGCAAGGTCGAGCTGCCGAACGCCCTGCCGCTGATCATCGGGGGGATCCGCAGCGCCACCCTGCAGGTGATCTCGACGGCGACCGTCGCCGCGTACGTCGGCATCGGCGGGCTGGGCCGGTTCATCATCGACGGCCTCGGCCAGCGCGACTTCGGCGCGATGATCGGCGGGTCGGTGCTGGTCGCGGTGCTCGCCGTCGTCGCCGACCTGGTGCTGGGCGGGCTGCAGCGGCTGCTCGTCTCGCCCGGTCTGCGGCAGCAGGTCATCGGCGGTCCCGGCCGGCGGCTGCGGGTCGTGCGTGGGGAGGCGGCATGAGAGCCCTCGTGGCGGTGCTGCTGGTGGCGGCGTTCGCGCTGGCCGGGTGCGGCGGCGACCCGCTCGCCGGCGGCGAGACCGACCCCGACGTGATCGCGATCGGTTCCGGGAACTTCACCGAGTCGCAGCTGCTCGCCGAGGTGTACGCGCTCGCGTTGCGCGACGCCGGGGTGGAGGTCGTCGACCCCGTCGCCATCGGGTCCCGGGAGGCGTACTTCCCCGCGCTGCAGGACGGGTCGGTCGACCTGATCCCGGACTACTCCGGGGCCCTGCTGACCTATCTCGACGAGACGGCGGCGGCCGTCGAGCCGGACGACGTCTACCGCGACCTGCAGGCCACGCTGCCGCCGGGCCTCGTGCTCGGGAAGCGCTCCGAGGCGGAGAACAAGGACGCCGTCGTCGTCACCCGGGCGACCGCGGACCGGCTGAACCTGACCACCATCGCCGACCTGGCTCCGCACTGCCCGGCGATGACCTTCGGCGGTGGTCCGGAGTTCCAGACCCGCCCGGACGGGATCACCGGCCTGGCGCGGAACTACGGCTGCGCGTTCGGGGGGTACCGGTCGCTGGACTCCGGTGGGGTGCTGACCGTGGCCGCGCTGAGCGGCGGCGACGTGCAGGCGGCGAACCTGTTCACCACGGACCCGGCGCTGCCGCAGAACGACTTCGTCCCGCTCGCCGACCCGAAGGAGAACTTCGCGGCGCAGAACGTCGTGCCGGTGCTGGCCGAGCGGAAGGCGACCCCGCGGGTGCGGGCGGTGCTCGACCGGATCTCGGCGGCACTGTCCACCGAGGAGCTGCTGGCGATGAACGCCGAGGCTGCCGGGCCGGACAAGCCCGCGCTCCGGACGGTCGCCGCGGACTGGCTGGCGCGCAAGCAGATCACCGGAGGTACGTCGTGAAGATCCGGTCCCTGTACCGGTACCCCGTGAAGTCCATGCTGGGCGAGGACCTCGCCACGGCCGTCCTCGACGGCCACGGCGTGGTCGGCGACCGTGCACTCGCTCTGATCGACGCGGAGCGGGGCCGGGTCGCGACGGCGAAGCAGCCGCGGCACTGGCGGGCCCTGCTGCGCTGCCGGTCGGCCGGGACGGGGGCGGCCGTGCGGGTCACGCTGCCGGACGGGCGCGGCATGCCGGCTGCGGCGGCCGCGGGTCCGCTCAGCGAGCTGCTGGGACGCGCGGTGACGTTGAGCGGCCGCCGCGCGGACGGCGCGGTCGTCGAGCGGCCCGACCCGGAGGGCCTGCTGGAGCACGGGCTCGACGCCGACGTCGACACGCCGCTGCTCGAGATCGCCCAGGGAACTCCCGGCGGACGGTTCGTCGACCACTCGCCGGTGCACCTGATCACCACGGCCACGCTGGACGCGCTGGGGGTGGACGCCGTCCGGTACCGGCCCAACATCGTGCTCGAGACCGGGCCGGGTACGCCGCCGTTCGTCGAGAACGCCTGGCCGGGCCGCAGGCTGACGATCGGCGGGGCGACGCTGGTCGGGGCGCTCCCGACGCCGCGCTGCGTGGTGCCGACCCTGGAGCACGGCGACCTGCCGCGCGCCCCCGAGGCCCTGCGCGGCCCCGCCGGCCGGAACCGGGTCGAGGTCGAGGGATTCGGGGTGCTGCCGTGCGCCGGTCTCTACGCCCGGGTCGAGGTCACCGGCTCGATCCGCCGGGGCGACCTCGTGGAGGTGGCCTGACCGCGGGATCGGTGGCGAGCGGGTGCGACCGTCGGTACCGGACTCAACGGCCCCGCACCCGAGCGCGGTATGTCACCTCGACCGTTCCCCTGGACCGGGGCGATCACCTCGATCGCGTCCTGCCGTGTCGCGGCCCGCGGCCCCGGCATGGCACGGCCCGGCATGTGCGGTCCCCGATCCGCCGTCCCGGTGCAGCTCGATCCGGCCCGGGTCCGTGAGCAGGGCTGGTCGCCCACCCACGGAACCGGGTCAGAACGGCGGGGCGTCATCGTCGGCGGGTTGCCCCGGTGGGGCGCGGTCGCTGGTCGGTGTGTCCGGTGGTGGTCGTGGCGCTGGTCGGGGTGTCGGGTCGAACAACGGTCGCTCGTCGAGTTCGGGGTCCGGTGGTCGGGGTGGGTCGTGGTCGGCGCCGGGGTCGGGGATCGGGTCGCCGAGGGGTTCGCTGACCGGTTCGCCGCGGGTGAGGTAGATGTGGCCGAGGGGGCTGCGCCAGCGGAACACTCCGGGTGCGGGCTGGTGCAGCTGCCAGCGTCCGGCGGTCTTGAGGGCGTGGTGCAGGACGCAGAGCGGGCCGAGGTTGCCGGCGACGGTGTGGCCGCCGTGGCGGTGGTCGTGGGTGTGGTCTTGCTGGGTCTTGCGGGCCGGGCGGCGGCAGCCCGGGAACGTGCAATGGCGGTCCCGGATTTCGATGTGGCGGCGTAGCGCGGGGTGTGGGAACCGGTCGCCGGGGCGGGCGTCGAGGTCGGTGTGGAGCTGGTCGCGGCGGGCGTACTGGGCGGCCAGGTCGGCGAGCAGGGGTGCCCAGCCGGGTGGCGGGTCGGCGGCGAGTGCGGCCAGCAGGTCCGCGGGGATCTGGAGTTCGACGGTGCCGCCGTGGGCCTGCCGTGTCCGTGGCCGCGGGCCCTCGCCGGTCCTGGCCGCCCCGCCGGTCCTGGCCGCTCCGGTGGCCCCGCCGGCCCCGGTGTGGCCGGTGGGGTCGGTGTGGCGGGTGGGGTCGGTGGGTGGGCGGTGGCGGGTGGTGCCGGCCAGGATGAGGTGGCCGTGGGGGTCGGTGATCGCGAACCGCCACTCGGCGTGCCGGTGGCGGGTCACGCAGGCCCGGGCGGTGGGGGCCAGGACCGGGCCCAGGCCGGGGATCTCGGCGGGGTGGTCGTCGTGTCCGAGCAGGGTCGCCAGCCGGATCCGGATCTCGATGCCGGGCCGGGCCGGCTCCGGGACCGGTGGGGACGCCGCGGAGCCAGGGCCGTCCGACCCACCGCCACCTTCACCGCTGCCATCGCCGCTCCCACCGCTGTCGCCGCCGGCGGTGCTGTCGCTGCGGCCGGTGCTGCCGCTGCCGTCGGTGTTGCCGCTGCTGCCGGTGCTGCCGCTGCCCGTGCTGCTGCCGCTGCCGCCCGAGCTGCCGCTGCCCGTGCTGCTGCCGCCCGTGCTGGCAGCGGTGCCGGTGCTGTCGTCGCTCCCGCCGGCGTTCCCGGCGGGGCCGGTGCTGTCGTGCGGGCCCCGATCGCGGGGGCCGTCCCCGCCACCACCGTTGCCGCCCCCGCCCTCGTCCTCCTCGCCCTCGTCCTCCTGGCCGCCGTCTCCGCCGTCCGCACCGCCGTACCGGTCGTCCTCGCCGTCGTCGCCGTCGTCCTCGCCGTCGGCGCCGCCGTGGGCGCGGTCGTCCTGGTCCTCCTCGGCGTCGTCCTCGCCGCCGTCTCCGCCGCCGTCCTGGCCGGTGTCGGGGTCGCTGTCGGTGTCGGCGGCGCCCGCGGGGTCGGCGGCACCCGCGGGGTCGTCGGGGTCGGGGTCGGTGGGGTCGTCGTGCTCGGTGGCGCGGTCGAGCATGGTCGTGATGATCTGGTCCTGGGTCAGGGTGTGCAGGCTGCCGTCCAGCAGCGCGGTGGCCAGGTCGGCCCGGATGCACGACAACGACGCCGGGTGCCCGGCCGCGCGGATCGCGTGGGCCAGCCCGTCGAGGCGTTCGCAGGCGGCCTGGGCGGCGGTGGGGTCGAGCCCGCTGGCCGTGATGGTGGCGGTGCCCTCGGGGTCGAGGTAGCAGATCACCCGCCGCTCGCGCAGGGCGCGGCGGTAGCGGCGGCGGGCGGCGTCGGGGTCGATGGCGATCACCCGTCGCTGCAGCCGGGCCCGTAGCTGTCCGCTGGTCCAGCCCGAGGCCTTGGGCAGCAGGTCGGCCACGATCGTGGCGTTCTGGGTGTCGGTCAGCGGTTCGAGCAGGTCGGCGAACACCGCGGCCCGGCCCTTGTCGATGTCTCCGGCGGCCAGGGCGGCGTGTACGGCGGGTAGGCGGTGGACCAGCATCTCGGCCAGGGCGTGTTCGCGGCAGGCGGTCAGCTCGGTCACGGTGAGCGCGACCGCGATCTCCATCCGGCAGTCCGGGTCCGGCTCCGGTAGCCGGGTGGTCGACCACAGCGGTGCGTCCGGGTCACACCGCCCGACCGCGGCCATGGCGGCCAGTTCGTGGGCGTCGACGTACGAGCGCAGCCGCCGCAGCGCCTGCAACAGCGTGACGGTGTCGCCGTTGGGCACCCGGTCCGGGTCGAGCCCGGCCAGCAGGGCACACAGTTCCGGGCCGGGCGGGATTTCCGCCAGGCCGTCGGGAACCGTGTCCACCAGCATGCCTCGAACATACATTCGAGGCCTGACATTCTCGCGACTCCGAGTCCCGTGTGATGTCTCAGGACATGGGTGACAGCTCTGCATCAGGACATCGGTGACGGTTGATGTGTCAGGACTTCGGTGACGTTCCCGGGTTCTTCGGGCGTCTTCCGCGGGGGCGGCCGTTGCCGACGTAGCGGATGCCGGGAGCGGGTCGGGTTCGCTCGACGAGGATCTCGCCGTCGAGGTCGGTGACGATGATCTTGTCGCCTGGTTGGTCTCCGTCGGTGACGATGAGGACCTGTCCGAACGCGTGCTCGCCGCCGATCTTGTAGTGCACCTTGTCGAGGTAGAGGACTCCGGCGGAGTTCACCGTTCTCAGCCGTGTGCCGGCGGGCAGGTCTGCGGGCGGGGTCGGCCGGGGCGCCACGACGGGGGCCGGTGGCCGGTAGACGGGCCGGTCCGGCTTCGGGCGGGGTGGGTCGGCCGTGGCAGTGGCCTCCCACGCAGCCAGCGGTGTGATCCGTCCGGGCAGCCCCTGGTGAGGGCGCTCGGAGTTGTAGAGGTGGTCGAACGCGTCGATCTGGGCCTGGAGCTCGGCGAGTGTGGCGGCCAGCGGCTGCTTGTCGAGGTAGCGGAACAGGGTCTGGTGGAAGCGTTCGTTCTTGCCCTGGGTGGTCGGCTTGTGCGGCTTGCCGGTGATCGCCTCGGTGCCCAGCGCGGCGACATGTGCCACGAGCCGGCCGACCATGCCCCGTCGCGACGGGTTGAGCGCGAGCCCATTGTCCGACAGCAGCCGTTGCGGCACGCCGTGGGCGGCCACGGCCTTGTCGAAGACCGCGATCGCGTCCTTGGCGGTCTCACCGGCCGCGGCGTGAGAGGCAAGCGCGTAGCGGGAATGGTCGTCGATGAGCTGGAAGATCACGCACTTGCGACCGCCGGTCAGCACGTACTCGGTGGCATCGAGCTGCCAGCACGCGTTCGGCGCCGGGTAGACGAACCGCCGCCACGCCGAGCGGGGCTTCTTACGCGGCTCGCGTCGGGCGACACCGGCCTCACGGAAGATCCTTGCCAACGACGCCGTCGAGGGCACCGATCCCAGGCCCATCGCGCACATCTTCTCGTGAACACTGATCGGGCCGTGGTCCAGACCGGACGCTTCAAGCGCGGCCCGCACCGCAACAGCGTGGGCCTTGACCTGCTCGGTCAGCTTCGACGGACTCGATCCCGGACGCCTGGACCTGGGCACGAGCACTGCTGCGGGCCCGTCAACGCGAGCGCGCTTCCGCAGCTCATAGAACGACTTGCGCGAGATGTTGTGCTCGATGCAGAACGTCGAAACCGCCCCCCGCGGCGCGTCATCAGGCCACTGCGAGATCGCGAGGCGGACACGAGGGTCGATGGGGTCATGGGCGGCCACCGCCACAGCCTCACGACGGAAGTGTCACCACCAACAACACCCACAGCGTCACCGATGTCCTGACACAGGACCGTCACCGATGTCCTGAGACATGACACGACTCCGAGTCCCGCATGCACCGGATCCCTCGGTCACCGACCTGGCCGGCTGGTCACCCGGGCTGCATGACGTCATGACCGACGAGCGGCCGTCCGAACGACCGGTGCGCCCGTCCCGCCCCATCCGTCGCCCTCACACCTCCGGTCGCTCGGATTGCGTGCACGCGGTGGAGGAGTGCTCGACCAGGTGTCCGTGCAACGACCGTCGGGACAGTGATCGGTCCGGCTCTACACCGTTGATCGGACAGCTCCTGTCGTGGGAGCCGCCGCGGTCGGGGAGGACGCGAAGCCTCTGGTGTCAGGTAGACGCCGAGTGAGAACTCCCAGACGGCGATGGGGAGCCGCGATCGCTGCGCCCGGGGACACCCGGTCCCACAGACCGAACAGGGTGCCGACGGCCTCGGCCGCTTCATCGAGCGATGCTCCATCGAGCCGGGCCCGCCAGAACGCCCGCACACGATCACGGGGCAACCGCGGACGACCAGACACCACAACACCTCGTCTACAAGCAGTGTTGCGACCGCTCCTTGAATCCGCCATCTCCACCGAGCGCTCAGCTGCATCTCGGCGAGAGTGGTCCGGACACGGACTTTCCGGGCATGGATCGCCGATGCCCGGTCCGATCAGAACAGCCGCGACTGCACGTCGGTGACCAGCAGGATCAGGAACAGCACCGAGGAGATTCCGAGGATCGCGTTCGACAGCCATCCGCTACGGCCCTCCTGGGGCACCAGCTTCGTGTTCAGCAGCAGGAGCAGCGTGATCGCCAGGAACGGCATGAAGAACGAGCCCAGCACGCCGTACACCAGGGTCAGCGCGAACGGCCGGTCCAGGAACAGCAGCAGCATCGGCGGGAACGTGAGCCACAGCAGGTAGCCGCGGAACGGCCACGAGCGGTCGGCCGTCGTCGCCTCGTAGGCGCCTGCGCGGCCCGGTCCGTCGCCGCGCTCGTCCTCGGGGCCCACGACCGTGTCCTCCGGACCGATCACGGCGTCCTTCCCGTGCGGCAACCGGACCGCACGCGTCCAGTCCGTGAAGAGCAGCGAGACACCGTTCCAGACACCGAGCAGCGAGGTCACCGACGCGGCCAGGAAGCCGACGAGGAACAGGATCCGGATCCCGGGGCCGTACAGCTCGCCGAGCCGGTCGCCGAGCACCAGCAGCCCGCGGTCGCTCTCGGTGATCTCCGCCCCGAGCATGATCGTCGCACCGACCACCAGCATCGCGATGACGAACAGGCCGGTGAGGACGTACCCGACGAGGTTGTCCAGCCGCATCATCGACAGCCACTTCGGGCCCTTCCAGCCCTTGGCGTAGAGCCAGTAGCCGTAGCTGGACATCGTGATCGTGCCGCCGACGCCGCCGATCAGGCCGAGCACGTACACCGCGGACCCGCTCGGCATGCGGGGGACCAGGCCGGAGAACAGCGCGCCGAGATCGGGCCGGACCAGCACGGCGATGCCGATGACCGAGATGAACATCACCCCGACCAGCACGGTCATGACCTTCTCGAAGGCGCCGTAGCGCTGCGCCCACACCAGCACGAGCCCGACGACGCCGGCGATGATGCCCCAGTAGCGCACCGACAGGCCGCCGAACAACGCGTTGAGCGGGAGCCCGACCGCCGACATCGCCGTCGCGCCGTAGACGAAGCCCCAGATGACGATGTAGACGCCGAAGAAGATCGTCGCCCAGCGGCCCAGCCGCCGCCAGCCGTCGAGCATGGTGGCGCCCGACGCGAGGTGCCAGCGACCGACACCCTCACCCAGCGCGAGCTTGACGACGGTCCCCGCGATCGCCGCCCACAGCAGGGTCGTGCCGAAGCTCGCCCCGGCGACGAGGGTCGCGACGAGGTCGCCGGCACCGACCCCGGTCGCCGCGGCCACCAGGCCCGGCCCGATCGAACGGATCTTCGCGGATCCGGTCGGAGGGTCGAGGAACTCGGTCTGCGGACCGGTCGGGGCCATCGTCACACTCCGAATCGCCGGCGGTGCGGGAACCGGCCGGTCCGGGCCCGGCCGTTCGGGTGCACGCTAGGCCAGGCGGTGGCCGTGCTCCAGCGCGAACGGATCACGATGTCCCGTTCGTCCTGCCGAGCGTCACGTTCGGCGAGCGTTGCGCCCGGTGACCGCGCGGCTCACCATGGTGACGACGACACCGGCCGATAGGTTTCCCACGGCGACCGGGACATCCGGCCGCGCGGACGCGCACGCACGGAGGGCGGCATGGCGAACATCGACGAGATCCGGGCCGGGATCGGGCGGGCCAACCAGCAGGCCACCGAGAGCCTGGGCGCGCTGCGCCACGCCCGCCAGGCCATCGAGGAGGCCGGAGCGGCCTTCGCCCAGAACATCTACGGCACCGCCCAGAACGACGCCGACGACGCCCGCGCCCGGTTCGCCGCCGCCTCCGAGAAGATCGACGAGGTCGAGCAGGCCCTGCACGTCGCGATGCAGTCCGCCGACGACGTCGCCGCCCGGCTCTGATCCGCCGGACCCCCGCCCGTCGACCGATGGCCCGCCGCCGCGACCGCATCCGCGCCGCCTTCGAGCACTTCCACGCCGCCGCCGCGGCCGCGCTCGGGGCCGCGGAGGTTCGCCGGGACCGGGCGGCCCGCGCGCACGCGGAGGCGATGGCGGAGCTGTGGCTGCGGGAGACCGGTCACGACGCTGCCCAGCACGACCCCGAGCTGGCCCGGGTGCTGGCGAACCCGCAGCTCGCCGACGTCGTCGCCCGCGTCGCCGAGGACCGCGCGCACGCGTTCGACCGCTGGCAGGGCGACTCGCCGCAGCTGCTGTCGGACATCGTCGCCGGTGCCACCCCCGGAGCCGCCGGTGACGACCCCGCGGAGTGGAAGGCCGTCGCCGGCGAGGCCGAGGCGGTCGGCGAGGTGCCGGAGATGTGGGCGCTGGGGACCGGCTCGGTGGAGGGCGGCGCGCCGTTCCGGGTCGCGGTCCCGCTGCTCGACGGCGCCCACCTGCAGGTCGTGTCCTCGCCGCGGACCCGGGAGCGGGCCGAGGCCATGGTCGAGCAGCTGGTGCTGCGGATGCTGCGCCACTTCCGGCCCGGCGTCGTCGGAGTGCACGTGTGGGACGTCGGCCAGCTCGCCGGCGCGCTGCCCGGGCTCTACCCGCTCACCCGCACCGGCCTGCTCACGGTGCACGACCCGACCCGGCTGGAGGCGCTGCTCGCGCAGCTGGCCGACCGGATCCGCCGGGTCCAGACCCGGGTGCTGGCCGCGGGCAGCACGTCGCTGCGGGAGCTGGCCGAGCAGAGCGGCAAGCGCCCGGAGTCGTGGATGGTCGCGGTGCTGGTCGGCAACGGCCGCGAGCTGCCCGAGGCGGAGCTGCGCCAGCTGCAGCGGGTTGCCCGCGGCGGGATCGCCGCCGGGGTGGTGCTGATGCTGCTGGACGTGCCGGTGGCGCTGCGCCGCCCGGTCGAGTCGGTGACCTTCGGTGACCCGCCCGGCGTCGACCCGGCGGACGAGTCCGCGCCGGTGCCGGCGCACACCTCGTTGACCGGGCCGCACGTGCGCGTCGAACCGGATCCGCCGGTGCCCCAGGACGAGGTCACGACGATCGCCACCGCGATCGCCGCCGCGCACGAGGAGTGGCGCGGCCGGCTCGGCGCGTTCGCCGACTTGCTGCCCGCCGCCGAGGACCGCGGCCGGGAACGCTCGCACCAGGGCCTGGTCACCGAGATCGGGTTCGCCGACGGCATGCCGGCGCAGCTGTGCCTCGACGACCACTCCCCGCACGCGCTGGTCGGCGGGCCGAGCGGGTCGGGCAAGACGAACCTGCTGCTGGCCTGGATCTCCGGGCTCGCCGCCCGCTACGGCCCGGGTGAGGTCGAGCTGTACCTGCTCGACTTCAAGGAGGGCGTCTCGTTCACCCAGTTCGCGCCCCATCCGGACGGGCACCGCCCGGACCGGCTGCCGCAGGCCCGGCTGATCGGGGTGAACGTCAACACCGACCGGGAGTTCGGGCTGGCGCTGCTGCGGCACCTGTCCGACGTGATGCGGTCCCGGGCCGAGGCCGCCCGCCGGTACGGCGCGACCAAGCTCGCCGAGCTGCGCGCGGAGCTGGCCGACCGGGGGATCACCGGCCCGGAGGCGCGGCTGCCGCGGATCGTGGCCGTGATCGACGAGTTCCAGTTCCTGTTCACCGGCCGGGACGCGGTCAGCGCCGAGGCCACCGCACTGCTGGAGGACGTCGCCCGGCGCGGCCGCTCCCAGGGCGTGCACCTGGTGCTGGCCAGCCAGGACATCTCCGGGATCGACGCGCTCTGGGGCCGGTCGGCGATCTTCGAGCAGTTCGTGCTGCGGATCGCGCTGCCGCGGGCCCGGCGGATACTCGCCCAGGACAACGAGGCGGCGCTGGAGCTGCCGCGCTGGCACGCGATCGTCAACCACGACTCCGGTGTGGAGCACGGCAACCAGGTGGTGAAGGTCCCGGAGGCGGGGGCCGCGCTGGTCCGCGACGTGCAGCGCGTCGCGTTCGCGTCCTACCCGGACGAACCCGAGCCGGTGGTGTTCGACGGCGCCCGCGCCCCCGCGCACGACGCGCTCGTGGCCCGGCTCCCGGTCGACGGCGTGCCGCGGGCGCTCGTGGGCCAGTTCGTCGACGTCCACGGCAGTCCCGCCGCGGCCGGGCTGGCCGACGCCCCGGGCCGCAACCTGGGCGTGATCGGGCCGGACGCGCGGGTCGCCGTCCCGCTGCTGTGCTCGGCGGTGGAGTCCTACGTCGACGGCCTGCCCGACGACGGGGCCCGCGTCCTGCTGGCGCCGCTGGCCCCCGACGCCGCCCCGGACGCCGACGAGCTCGCCGGCCGGCTGCGCGGCGAGGTGGAGAAGGTGTTCGCCGACGGGTTCGCCGACCGGGTCCGGGAGCTCGCGGCCACCGTGCGGGACCGGACCGGTGCGGGCGGCACGGCCGGGCACGCGCCGCTGGTGGTCGTCCTGTTCGGGGCCGACGCCGCGGAGCCGATGCTGGACCGCACCGGCACCGAGGACCTGCGCGCGGTGCTCCGGCACGGGCCGGGGGCCGGCGTGCACGTCCTCGGCTGGTGGCAGGCCGCGCAGCGGCTGAAGACCCTGCTCGCCCCGCCGGGCGCCGCGATCGACGACCTCGGGGCGTGGATCGCGACCGGCGTCCAGGGCGCCGACCTGACCCCGCTGCTCGGGGGCCAGCCACTGGACTGGACCCCGGCCCCGGGGCGCGGCCTGTTCCTCGACCGGGCCCGGTACTCCCGGCCGCAGCTGGTGATCCTGACCGACCGGGGTGGTGGCGGATGAGCGCACCGGAGCGGTACCGCGAGGTGGTGGCCCAGCTGGCCGGGGCCGTCGTCGAGCTGCGGGAACGGGACGCCGCGCGGGCCGCCGAGCTCCGCCGGGAGCTGCGCGACACCGAAGGCGAGCTGCGTGCCGCCGCCGACCGGCTCACCCTCGCCCGGGGGATGGCCGAGCTCCGCTGGGAGGCGGCGCTGCAGGTCATGTGGACCGCCGAGGAGCCCGGCAAGCCCCGGCCGCGGCCGGACCACCGTGCCGACCCGGCCCGGCACGCGGATCTCGAGCGGGCGGCCGACGAGGCGCTGGAGGCGCTGCGTGCCGCCGCGGACCGGCGCCTGTTCCGGCGTCGCCGCTGAACGGCGAAACCCCGCCGAGGTGCGCCTCAGCGCTGCGCTGAGGTGCACCTCGACGGGGGAGACGGCCGGTGGCGGCCCGGTGGCGATCAGCCCAGCGGGATGACGCCGAGCGCCACGGCCGTCACGAGCATGACCAGCGAGCACACCGCCGAGCGCCAGATCACCTTCCGGTGGTGGTCGCCCAGGTTGACCTTCGCCAGCGACACGAGCAGCAGCAGCGCCGGTACCAGCGGGCTGGTCATGTGCACCGGCTGCCCGATGATCGACGCCCGCGCCATCTCGACCGGCGTGATGCCGTAGTGGCCGGCCGCCTCGGTGAGGATCGGCAGGATGCCGAAGTAGAACGCGTCGTTGGTGAGGAAGAAGGTCAGCGGCATGCTCAGCACGCCGGTGATCACGGCGAACCAGCTGCCGACCGACGGCGGGACCGCCGCGACGATCCCGTTCGCCATCGCCGTCACCATGCCGGTGCCGCTCAGCACGCCGACCAGCACGGCCGCGGCGAACACCATCGCGACCACGGCGACGATCGACGCCGCGTGCGACGTCACCGCCTTGACCTGGTCCTCGGGCTTCGGGAAGTTCACGACCAGGGCGATCGCCGTGGCGACGACGAAGAGCAGCGACAGCGGCAGCACGTCCATGCCCAGCAGCACCAGCAGCGACGCCGTCAGGGCCAGGTTGAACCAGATCAGCTTCGGCCGCAGGGTGGGCCGGTTCGGGTCGAGCATCCCGGCCACGCCGGCGTCGTCGCCGACCGGTCCGTCGGCGGTGCCACCGGTGCCGCCCGTGCTACCGGTGCCGGACGACGGCCGGTCGGTCCCGCCGCCCCCGCCGACCCCGGCCAGGACGGGCTCGCGGGCCGGGTCCATCTCGTGCGCGACGACCTGCAGCGTCCGGCCGGACGCGACGAGCCGCCGGCGCTCCGAGCGGCCCAGGAACCAGGCCAGCACCAGCACGGTGACCATGCCGAGCACCATGCCCGGGATCATCGGGTTGAACAGCTCCGACGGCGAGACACCGAGGACGGTCGCGGCGCGGACGGTCGGCCCGCCCCACGGCACGATGTTGAGCACGCCGTTGGCCAGGTTCGCGACCACGGTCAGCACGACCGGGCTCATGCCCAGGCGCAGGTAGATCGGGAGCAGCGCGGAGACGGTGATGATGAAGGTGGTCGAGCCGTCGCCGTCGAGCGAGACGACGCCGGCCAGCACGGCGGTGAGCACGACCAGGCGGACCGGGTCGTTCTTCACCGTGCGCAGCACGAACCGGATCAGCGGGTCGAACAACCCGACGTCGATCATCGTGCCGAAGAAGATGATCGCGAAGAACAGCAGGACGGCGGTGGGGGCGAAGTCGGAGATCGCCGACATGATCGAGTCGACGACGCCCTCCTCACCCGGCTCGGCGAGCCCGGTGCCGACGGTGACCAACGCGAACGTCAGAGGGACGAGTACCAGAGCCAGCGTCGGAGCGAGCCGCTTCGACAGGATCAGGTACATGAAGACCGCGATCATCGCGGACCCGAGAACGATGAGCATCGGTGCTCCTCCTCCTGTGGTGACGAGGAGGGACGCTAGGGCCCGTGCCGCCCGGAGCCACGCTTGCGGACACAGCTCACGCAGTGGTCGTTGTGTTCACGCGTTCACTCGTCGTCGGCGTCGTCCCGGGCGAGGAAGCTGGACAGCCGCTCGACGGCCGTCTCGAACTGGGGGTTCAGGTCGACGAAGGCACGCAGCCGGTCGGCGAGCCACTCGACGCTGACCTGCTCGTCACCGCGCCGGTCGACGAGCTCCTCGATGCCGCGGTCGGTGAAGTACACGCACCCAGGTTAGCGGGGCCGGACACGGCGACGGCCGGGCACTCCACGTGCCCGGCCGTCGTGTGACCGCGTCGGTCAGGACGGGGCGAAGGCCTTGTCCAGCAGCTCGGCCTGCTCGACCTCGTGCACCTTCGACGAGCCGGCCGCCGGGGCGGCCATCCGGCGCCGGGACACCCGGGTGAGCTTGCCCTGCAGCTCCGGGAGCTTCTGGGGCAGCTCCAGGCCGTAGAACGGCCACGAGCCCTGGTTGGCCGGCTCCTCCTGGACCCAGCGGACGTCGTCCGCCTGCGGGTAGCGCTCCAGGATCGCGGCGATCTGCTCGGTCGGCATCGGGTAGAGCTGCTCGACCCGGACCAGCGCGGTGTCGTCGACCGACGAGTCACCGTTCTTGCGGCGCTTGTCCCTGGCCGCCGCCAGCTCCCAGTAGATCTTGCCGGAGCAGAACAGGAGCCGCTTGACCGACGAGACCGGGCCGCTCTCCCCGCGGTGCTCCGGGTCGTCGATGACCGGGCGGAACCGGCCCTCGGTGAAGTCGGACAGCTGGCTGACGACCTGCTTGGCCCGCAGCATCCACTTCGGCGTGAACACCACCAGCGGCCGGCGCACCCCGTCGAGGCTGTGCTGGCGCAGCAGGTGGAAGTAGTTCGCCGGCTCGGACGGCAGCGCGACCCGCATCGAGCCCTCCGCGCACAGCTGGAGGAACCGCTCGATGCGGCCCGAGCTGTGGTCGGGGCCCTGCCCCTCGAGGCCGTGCGGCAGCAGCATCACGATGTCGGAGAGCTGCCCCCACTTCGCCTCACCGGACGAGATGAACTCGTCGATGACCGGCTGGGCGCCGTTGACGAAGTCGCCGAACTGGCCCTCCCACATCACCAGGGCCTCGGGGTTGGCGACCGAGTAGCCGTACTCGAAGCCGACCGCCGCGAACTCGGACAGCGCCGAGTCGTAGGGCAGGAACCGGCCCTGCCCCTCGGCCAGGTTGCGCAGCGGGAAGTACTCGGCACCGGTCCGGCGGTCGATCAGCACCGAGTGCCGCTGCACGAACGTGCCGCGCCGCGAGTCCTGCCCGGACAGCCGGACCAGGCGGCCGTCGATGGCCAGCGACCCCATGGCCAGCAGCTCGGCGAAGGCCCAGTCGATGTCGCCGTCGCGGGACATCTTGTAGCGCTTCCGGAGCACCGGTTCGACGCGCTTGTGGACGGAGAAGCCCTCGGGGAGGTTCTCGTGCACGTCACCGATCCGGTGGACGATCTCCAGCGGGATCGAGGTGTCGAGGTCGCTCGGGACCCGCTGCACGTCCTCGATGGACGGCGAGATCACCGGCGGGGTCTTCTCCAGCTCGCGGACCTCGTTGAACACGTGCTCGAGCTGGCTGGAGAAGTCCTTGAGCGCCTGCTCGGCCTCGTCCATCGTGATGTCGCCGCGGCCGATCAGCGACTCGGTGTAGATCTTCCGGACGCTGCGCTTGGCGTCGATGATGTCGTACATCGACGGCTGGGTCATCGACGGGTCGTCGCCCTCGTTGTGGCCCCGGCGCCGATAGCAGATCATGTCGATCACGACGTCGTTGTTCCACCGCTCGCGGTACTCGACCGCCAGCTTCGCGACCCAGACGCAGGCCTCCGGGTCGTCGCCGTTCACGTGGAAGACCGGCGCCCCGATCATCTTCGCGACGTCGGTGCAGTACTGCGAGGAGCGCGAGTGCTCCGGCGCGGTGGTGAACCCGACCTGGTTGTTGACGACGACGTGCACGGTGCCGCCGGTGCGGTACCCGCGCAGCAGCGCCAGGTTCAGCGTCTCGGCGACCACGCCCTGGCCGGCGAACGCGGCGTCGCCGTGCAGCAGGACCGGCAGGACGGTGAACCCGCCGTCGCCCTTGTCGAGGATGTCCTGCTTGGCGCGGACGATGCCCTCGAGCACCGGGTCCACGGCCTCCAGGTGCGACGGGTTCGCGGTCAGCGACACCGTGGTCTCGCCGTCGCCGAACATCCGGAAGTACTTCCCCTCGGCGCCGAGGTGGTACTTCACGTCGCCGGAGCCGTGGGCCTGGCCCGGGTCGAGGTTGCCCTCGAACTCGCGGAAGATCTGGCTGATCGGCTTGCCGACGATGTTGGCCAGCACGTTCAGCCGGCCGCGGTGCGGCATGCCGATGACGACCTCGTCGAGCTCCCGCTCGGCGGCCTTGTCGAGCACGGCGTCCAGCAGCGGGATGACGGTCTCGCCGCCCTCCAGCGAGAACCGCTTCTGCCCGACGTACTTGGTCTGCAGGAACGTCTCGAACGCCTCGGCGGCGTTCAGCCGGGACAGGATGTACTTCTGCTCGCTCTGGTCCGGCTTGACGTGCGGGACCTCGATCCGCTCCTCGAGCCACTTGCGCTGCTCGGGGTCGGCGATGTGCATGTACTCGGTGCCGATGGTCCGGCAGTACGACGCGCGCAGCAGGCCGAGCACGTCGCGGAGCTTCATGTGGCTCTGGCCGCCGAAGCCGCCGACCGCGAAGTCCCGGTCGAGGTCCCACAGGGTCAGCCCGTGCGAGAGGACGTCGAGGTCCGGGTGCCGCCGCTGGCGGTAGTTCAGCGGGTCGGTGTCGGCCATCAGGTGGCCGCGCGTCCGGTAGGACTCGATCAGCTCGAGCACCCGCGCGGTCTTGTCGACCTCGCCCTCGGGGAAGTCCTGGACCCAGCGGATCGGCTCGTAGGGCACCCGCAGCGAGGCGAAGACCTCGTCGTAGAAGCGGTCCTCGCCGAGCAGCAGCTGGTGCACGCGGCGCAGGAAGTCGCCGGACTCGGCGCCCTGGATGATCCGGTGGTCGTAGGTCGAGGTCAGCGTGATGATCTTGCTGACGCCGAGCTCGGCCAGGCGCTCCTCGGAGGCGCCCTGGAACGCGGCCGGGTACTCCATCGCGCCGACGCCGATGATCGCGCCCTGGCCGACGGTCAGCCGGGGCACCGAGTGGTTGGTGCCCAGCGTGCCCGGGTTGGTCAGGCTGATCGTGGTGCCGGAGAAGTCCTCGGCGGTCAGCTTCCCGTCGCGGGCCTTGCGGACCATGCCCTCGTAGGCCGCCCAGAACTGGGCGAACGACATGTGCTCGCAGCCCTTGATCGACACCACGATCAGGGACCGGCTGCCGTCCTTGCCCGGCATGTCCATGGCCAGGCCGAGGTTGACGTGCTCGGGGGCGACGACCGACGGCTTGCCGTCCTCGGTCAGCGCGAAGTGCCGGTTCATGTTCGGGAAGTCGGCCAGCGCCTTGACCAGCGCGTAGCCGATCAGGTGGGTGAACGACAGCTTCCCGCCGCGGGTCCGCTTCAGGTGGTTGTTGATGACGATGCGGTTGTCGGCCAGCAGCTTGGCCGGGACCGCACGGACGCTGGTCGCCGTCGGCAGCTCGAGCGACGCGGTCATGTTCTTGGCGATGGCGTTCGCGGCACCCCGCAGCGGGATGGTGGTCGCTCCACCCCCGTCCTGCGCCGGCTTGGCGGCCTTCGAACCGCTGCCCGCGGCGGGCTTCACCGTGGGCCGGGACAGCGGGCCCGGGAACGCCTCGTCGACGGGCGGCGGCTCCGCCTTCGGCGTCACCGGCGGCGGGACGTCCCGCGTCGAGCCGGACGACCGGCCGGTCTCGGTGGACCCGGAGCGGACCGCCTTCTGGGTGGGGGCCGACGCGGTGTCGGCGTCCTCGTCGTCCTCGGTGGCGGAGCCGCGGGTGACCCGCCCCGAGCTCGCCGCGGGTGCGGCCCCGTTGCCGGAGGTGTCGGACTCGGCGGTGTCGACCTCGGTCGCGCCCTGCTCACCACCCTTGCCGCCGTAGTCCGCGAAGAACTCGTGCCAGGCCGGGTCCACGGCCGACGGGTCCTCCTGGAAGCGCTGGTACATCTCCTCGACGAGCCACTCGTTGGGACCGAAGCCGCTCGCCTGTGGGGAGGTACTGCTCGATGACACTCTGCGTCAACCGCCTTGTTAGCTGCTCGAATTTGTCGCGACCGGCTACCAGGTTAGTCCCCTGTGCGCGAGCAGTGGCAGTGTGCCGGGTCCCACTTCGTGATCGTTTCGTGACCGTCCGTCGCGGACGGCGACGCGACACGATTCAGAAGCCGGGCGGCGAGCCGAGCACGTCGACCACGGACGTCTGGACGGCCGTCTCCGCGATGACCGTCCCCACCGGGGGGCCGACGCGGGCCGGGCGGCGGATCGTGTCGCGCTCACCGGCGTACTGGCCGTCGACCGGGGAGATCAGCAGCTCGCTGCGGACCGGGCCGTCGTCGTGCACGAGCGTCGGGTGCAGCTCCCCGTCGAGGTTCTCGGTCTCGCCGAGCTCGACCGCGGGCAGGCTGCGCAGCGCGGTGTAGATCACGGCCCGCAGCTCGGCGGGGACCCGGCAGGTGCGGAGCGCGTCGACCGCGCTCTGGAACGGGCCGGTGTAGCCCCGGCCGGGCGGGCTCTCGTCGATCAGCCGCCGGAGCAGCGCGTCCGGGTCCCGGGGCAGCGCGGCCAGGAACGGCTCGGTCGGGTTCGACCACGAGCCGGGCCGGGCGGTGGGCCGGCGCCCGTGCAGCTCGGCGTAGAAGTCACCGTGCGGGGCCCGGAACCGGCCGGTCGGCCACTGGTCGGCGAGCTGGAAGCCCTCCTCGACGGCCCGGGGCCCGTCCCCGCAGAGCCAGTGCAGCCGGCCGGTCAGCTCGCGGTCGAGCAGCCAGTCCTCGCTGAGGTCGACCGGGGTCCACTGCTGCAGCAGGTGCTCGGAGTAGTGGGCGCAGAACTCGTCACCGGCGAACCAGGTGCCCATCCACCAGGCGTGGGTGGCCGCGTGCCGGTACTGCCCCGGGGAGATCGGCTCGTCGGAGGTCCGGATGGCCAGCTCCAGCAAGTCGTGCTCCTCCTCGTCGTGCCCGGGCCGTGCGGGCCCCGGACGCCGTGACCGTCGACGACGTCACACATTCTGTACACGCCGGATACGAGCCGTGACGCGACCCCCCGCTACTGGGCCGAACGGACGAGTGATCGACGGCGTCCGGGCGCCGTCAGGAGATCCAGCTCTTGAGCTTCTCGAACTGGGTGTTCACGTCCGAGGTCATCGGGTTCACGTGCAGGTGGGTGACCCCGGCCTCGCGCAGGGCCGCGATCCGCTCCCGCACGTGGCCCTCGGGCCCGATCAGCGTGACCCGGTCGATGAAGTCGTCCGGGAGGGCGGCCATCGCCTCCTCCTTCTTCCCGTCCAGGTAGAGGTCCTGGACGGTCCGGGCGGCGTCGGCGTAGCCCTGCCGGGCGAACACCGTGTTGTAGAAGTTCTTCCCGCGCGCCCCCATCCCTCCGATGTAGAGCGCGTACAGACCGCGGGCCGCCTGGCGGGCCGGCTCGAAGTACTCCTCCTCGAGAGCGCAGATCCCGCCGCCGGTGATCTGCAGCGGGCCGAGCTCGGGATCGCGCTCGGCGAACCCGGCCTCCAGCGACGGCCCGAACACCTCCTTGATCTTCTCCGGCAGCACGACGTGCGGGAGCCAGCCGTGGGCCAGCTCCGCGGTCATCTGCAGGTTCTTCTCGCCGAGCGCGGCCACCCAGATCGGGATGTCGGCGCGCAGCGGGTGGTTGATGATCTTCAGGGGCTTGCCGAGGCCGGTGCCGCCGGGCAGCGGGATCGGGTAGAGGCCGTCGTTGGTCAGCTTCTCCTCGCGCCGCCACACCTTCCGGCAGATCTGGATGATCTCCCGCGTGCGGCCGATCGGCTTGTCGTAGGGCACGCCGTGGAAACCCTCGATGACCTGCGGGCCGGACGCGCCGAGGCCCAGGTTGAACCGGCCGCCGGACAGCGCGTCCAGGCCGGCCGCCGTCATCGCGGTGAGGGTGGGGGTGCGGGAGTAGATCGGCAGGATCGCCGAGCCGATCTCGACCCGCTCGGTGCGGGCCGCGAGGTACCCGAGCAAGGAGACGGCGTCGAAGCTGTACGCCTCGGCAGCCCAGACGACGTCCAGACCGGCCCGTTCCATGTCGGTGACCGCGTCCGCGTTACGGATCGGGTCGTCGCCGTAGGGGAGAACAGTGGAGAGCTTCACTCTGAAGTTCAGTAGTCGTAAGTTACTGTCGGGTCAAGACTCTGCGGCGCAGAACCCGAAACGGGATAGGGGGGTTAGCGCCACTGCCCGCCCGGCCCGCCCGCCGGTCTCATGGAGACATGACGCTCGAGGCCGCACCTCCCCGTTCCGCTCCCACGAAGCGAACGCCGGCACCGGTCACCGACGGGCAGCGCCCGCCCGGTGCGATGTTCCTGGTGGGGGTGTTCGTCCTGCTCCCCACCCTGGCGCTGGCCGCCGCCGTCCCGTTCGCGTGGGGCTGGGGGCTCGGCTGGGTCGACGTCGCGCTCTTCGCGCTCTTCTACGTGGTCAGCGGCCTGGGTGTCACGGTCGGCTTCCACCGGTACTTCACCCACGGCTCGTTCAAGGCGAAGCGCCCGCTGCGGATCGGCCTCGCGATCGCCGGAAGCATCGCGCTGCAGGGCGGCGTCCTCGACTGGGTCGGTGACCACCGCCGCCACCACGCGTTCTCCGACAAGGAGGGCGACCCGCACTCGCCGTGGCTCTACGGCACCGGCCCGAAGGCCCTGGTCAAGGGCTTCTGGCACTCGCACATGGGCTGGCTGTTCGAGCGTGACCTGACCAACATGCAGCGGTTCGCGCCCGACCTGGTCGCCGACAAGGACATGGATCGGCTGCAGAAGGCGTTCCCGCTGATCGTCGTCGGCAGCCTGCTCGGCCCGGCCCTGATCGGCGGCCTGGTCACGATGTCCTGGTGGGGCGCGTTCACCGCGTTCTTCTGGGCCGGCCTGGTCCGCGTCGCCGTGCTGCACCACGTCACCTGGTCGATCAACTCGATCTGCCACATCTGGGGCGAGCGCCCCTTCGCCTCGCGGGACAAGTCCGCGAACGTGTGGTGGCTGGCCGTCCTGTCCTTCGGCGAGTCGTGGCACAACCTGCACCACGCCGACCCGACCTGCGCCCGGCACGGCGTGAAGAAGGGTCAGGTCGACATCTCGGCCGTCGTCATCCGCGGCTTCGAGAAGCTCGGCTGGGCGACCAACGTCCGCTGGCCCACCACCCGCCGGCTGGAGAAGCTGGCGGCCCGGAAGCAGGCTGCCGCCGCCTGACGTCCCGCGTCATCCGACGAGGCCCCGCACCGCCGGTGCGGGGCCTCGTCGCGTTCGTGCCGGCGCAGCAGGGGGAACGTGATCTGCGGCGCACGGTGTCGCCCTGCTCGCGCCGGATCCGTGCTGATCGACATCGAGCGAGTTGTCGATCAGCGCGTTCCGGTCCCGGGACGGGCGGATGCGTGCGGGTCGGGTGGAGGCTGCCGGTGAGATGCACGGTGTCGCCCTCGACGGGGCGGAAGTGTGCTGATCGACGGTGATCGCGTGGTCGATCAGCGCATTGGTGTCCTTGCCGGGACGGATTCGTGTTGATCGACCGGCGGCACACCGTTGAGGGCCGTTCCTGTCCTGGATCGGTGCGAGAGTTCCCTCATGACGACGTACGTGCTGGTCCCGGGGTTCTGGTTGGGTGCATGGGCGTGGGACGCGGTCGCGGCCGACCTGCGGTCCCGCGGGCACGAGGTGGTGCCGGTCGAGCTCGGGCACGCGCCCGGCGACACCGCCGAGTCCCACGTGGACGACGTGCTCGCCGCGCTCGCCCCGCTCGGCGGGCCGGCGGTCCTGGTCGGGCACAGCGGTGGTGGCCCGGTCTGCGCGGCCGCCGCCGAGCGGGCCCGGGAGCGGGTCGCGCACCTGGTGTTCGTCGACACCGGAGTGCTGCCCGACGGCGTACCGCAGATCGAGTTCACCGCGCCCGACGAGCAGGAGCGCACCCGCGCCGCGATCGCCGCGCACGGATCCGGCCTGCCGATGCCCACGCGCGACGAGTTCGCCGCGCTCGGCACGAGCACCGACGGCATCCCGGACGCCCTGTTCGACGAGGTCCGCGCCCGGTCGCTGGTCGAGCCGGCCGGGGCGGTGCTGTCCGGTGTCCGTCGCGGGGCGCCCGACCCGACGTTGCCGAAGACCGTCGTGGCCTGCAGCTTCACCGCGGACCAGGTGCGCCCGCTGATCGACGGGGGCGTCCCCGGCTTCGCGGAGATGGGCGGCCCGGAGTGGTCGTTCGCGGAGCTTCCGACCGGGCACTGGCCGATGTTCTCCGAGCCGGAGCGGCTGGCCGCGGTGCTGGACGGGGTGCACCCCGCCTGACTGCCGGTCGCGCCACCGGGTCGCCGGGCACGGTCGTGGGTGGGTGCGACCGTGCAGACGGTCAGGATGTCGCGCGCCGCAGCACGGGACCGCATCCCGGCGCGCCTCGCCGACGCGGGGACGCCGTCACCAGATCGTCGTGACCGCTCCGAACGCGGTGACCGCCTCGTCGGCGGTCACCAGCGGGTACGACCGTGCGATGCACTGCGCGACGATCATCCGGTCGAACGGGTCACGATGTGTCCAGGTCAGCGACCCGGCGGTCAGCGCGTCCGACGACGTGATCGGGAGCTCGCCCGCGCCCAGCAGCTCCAGGTGCGCGAGATAGCCGTGGACGACGGCCTCGGCGCCGGCGAGCTTCCCGAGACGGACCTTGGTCGCGATCTCCCACGCGCTGGCGGCCGACACCGCGAGGTCCGTGCGCGGGTCCCGTATCCGTTCCAGTGTGCGCTCCGGGATCCGCGTGGGATCGAGCAGCGTCCACAGCAACGCGTGGGTGTCCAGGACGAGCATCATTCCCAGCGCGCCAGCTCGTCCTCGGAGAGCGGCTCGAAGAACGAGTCGGGGACGCTGCCTGCGACGAACCCGACCCGGCGAGGCGCGGGTGCGTCGATCGGGACCAGCCGGGCGACCGGCCGACCGTCCCGGGCGATCACGACGTCCTCTCCACGCTCCACGGCAGCCAGCAGCTGGGAGAGCCGCGTCTTGGCGTCCTGGACGTTCACCTGCATGGACACCCCATCAAGCTAACCTGGCCAGACCACCTTGGCCAGCCCGCCGAGCTGCGGTCGATACGGGTGAGCCCCGCAGCGGACCGGCCGCTGCGGGGCTCACCCGGGTGTCAGGCGATGATCAGGCCACGTCGTAGCGGTCGGCCATCATGACCTTGTCCCACGCGGCGACGAAGTCGCGCACGAACTTCTCGCCGGCGTCGGCGCTGGCGTAGACCTCGGCCACGGCACGCAGCTCGGAGTTGGAGCCGAACACCAGGTCGGCCCGGGTGCCGGTCCACTTCTTCTCCCCGGTGGCGTCGAACGCCTCGAAGGCGTTCTCGTCACCGGCGACCGACTTCCACTCGATGTCCATCGAGAGGAGGTTGGTGAAGAAGTCGTTGCTCAGGGTGCCCGGCCGCTCGGTGAGCACACCGGCGGTGGAGCCCTTGGTATTGGCGCCCAGCACCCGCAGACCACCGACGAGCACGGTCATCTCCGGGGCCGACAGACCGAGCAGGTTCGCCCGGTCCACGAGCTGGTACTCGGCGGGCAGGCGGTGGCCCTTCCCGTGGTAGTTCCGGAACCCGTCGCTGGACGGCTCCAGGTAGGAGAACGACTCGACGTCGGTCTTCTCCTGGGTGGCGTCGGTGCGGCCCGGGACGAACGGCACCGTGACGTCGTACCCCGCGTCCTTCGCGGCCTTCTCGACACCGGCAGCACCGGCGAGCACGACCAGGTCGGCGAAGCTGATCTTCTTGCCGCCGCCGAGCGAGCCGTTGATCTCGGCCTGGAGCGACTCCAGCTTCGAGATCACGGTGTTCAGGCGGTCCGGGTCGTTGACCTCCCAGCTGCGCTGCGGCTCCAGCCGGATGCGGCCGCCGTTGGCGCCGCCGCGCTTGTCGCTGGACCGGAACGACGAGGCCGCGGCCCACGCCGTCGCCACCAGCTCGGAGGTCGTCAGGCCGGACTCGAGCACCTTCGCCTTGATCGCGGCGACGTCGTCGTCCGAGACGAGCTCGTGGTCCACGGCCGGGACCGGGTCCTGCCACAGGAGCTCCTCCTGCGGGACCCACGGGCCGAGGTACCGCTCGCGCGGACCCATGTCGCGGTGGGTCAGCTTGTACCAGGCGCGCCGGTAGGTGTCCTCGAACTCGCTCGGGTTGTCCAGCCAGCGGCGGGTGATCTCGCCGTAGATCGGGTCGACCCGCAGCGCGACGTCGGTGACCAGCATCCGCGGCTTGCGGTTCGGGTAACCGGGCTCCGGGTCCGGGATGATCTCCGGGGCGTCCTTGGCGACGAACTGCTTGGCGCCGGCCGGCGACTCCTCGAGCTCCCACTCGTAGCCGTAGAGGTGCTTGAGGTAGTCGTGGCTCCACCGGTTCGGGGTGCGGCTCCAGATCACCTCGAGGCCGGAGGTGATGGCGTCCCGGCCCTTGCCGGTGCCGAAGTTCTGCTTCCAGCCCAGGCCCTGCTCGGTGATGTCGGCGGCCTCGGGCTCCGGCCCGACGTTGCCGTTCTCGTCCGGGTTCGCGGCACCGTGGGTCTTGCCGAGGGTGTGCCCGCCGACGATCAGCGCGGCGGTCTCCTCGTCGTTCATCGCCATCCGGCCGAAGGTCTCGCGGATGTCGCGGGCCGCGGCGATCGGGTCACCGCTGGCGTCCGGGCCCTCCGGGTTGACGTAGATCAGACCCATGTGGGAGGCGCCGAGCGGGGCCTCCAGCTCACGGCTGTTGATGTCGGTGTTGCCGTTGTAGCGCGCCTCGTTGCCGAGCCAGGTCGTCTCGGCGCCCCAGTAGACGTCCTCGTCCGGCTCCCAGACGTCGGCACGGCCGCCGGCGAAGCCGAACATCGGGAAGCCCGAGATCTCGTGGGCCCGGTTGCCCGCGAAGATCATCAGGTCGGCCCAGGAGATCTTGCGGCCCCACTTCTGCTTGACCGGCCACAGCAGGCGGCGGGCCTTGTCCAGGTTGCCGTTGTCCGGCCAGCTGTTCAGCGGGGCGAACCGCTGCATGCCGGCGCCCGCGCCGCCGCGGCCGTCGAAGGTGCGGTAGGTGCCGGCCGAGTGCCAGGCCATCCGGATGAAGAACCCGGCGTAGCTGCCGTGGTCGGCCGGCCACCAGTCCTGCGAGGTGGTGATGACCGCGTCGACGTCGCGGGCGAGCTCGTCGAGGTCGACGGTCGCGAACTCCTTCGCGTAGTCGAAGTCCGGGTCCATCGGGTCCGACGCGGGCGCGTGCTTGCGCAGGATCTTCAGGTTGAGCTGGTTCGGCCACCAGCCCGAGTTGGCGTTGCCGCCCTCGGTCGGGTGGCGGAGGGCGCCGTGGGCGACCGGGCAGCCGCCGCTCGCCTCGTCGTTCAGTTCGCTCTCGACGGTCACGTGGTCGTCAGACACGGGAATTCCTTCCAGGGTCAGTGGTGGTGGAGCAGGCGGGGCACCGTCCCCAGTAGACGACCTCGGCCTCGTCGATCACGAAGCCGCTGTCGTCGGAAGCGGTGAGGCAGGGCGCGGCGCCGACGGCGCAGTCCACGTCGGCGATGGCCCCGCAGGACCGGCAGACGACGTGGTGGTGGTTGTCGCCGACCCGCGCCTCGTACCGCGCCACGGATCCCGTCGGCTGGATGCGTCGCACGAGACCGGCGTGGGTGAGCGCCCGCAGGACGTCGTAGACGGCCTGGTGGGACACCTCACCGAGGTCCGCCCGCACCGCACGGATGATCGAGTCCGTGTCCGCGTGCGGATGGTCGTGGACGGCGTGCAGCACGGCCAGGCGAGGACGCGTCACGCGCAGCGCGGCTCCGCGCAACCTGTCCTCGTAGTCCGAAGCGATCGACACGGCGGTGAGCCTGCCGGTGTTTCTGGAATGAGTCAAGTCTTGTGGTGTCTCGTCTTCAGACGGTCCGCCGTTCGTGTCCGGCCCAGTACGGCGCCCGCAGATCCTTCTTGAGGACCTTGCCGGTCGGGTTGCGGGGCAGTTCGTCGAGCACGTCCACCGACTTCGGGCACTTGAACGACGCCAGGTGTTCGCGGGCGTGGGCGAGGAGCGCCTCGGGATCGACCGTCGTGCCCTCCGCGGCGACCACGCACGCCTTCGGGACCTCGCCCCACCGCTCGTCCGGCACGCCGATGACGGCCACGTCCCCCACCGACGGGTGCTCGGCCAGCACGCGCTCGATCTCGGCCGGGTACACGTTCTCCCCACCGGAGACGATCATGTCCTTGATGCGGTCGGTGACGTAGAGGTAGCCGTCGGCGTCCATGTGCCCGCCGTCGCCGGAGAGCAGCCAGCCGTCGGCGGTGATCGTCGCCGCGGTCGCCTCCGGCTTCTGCCAGTACCCGCTCATCAGCTGGTCGGTCCGCACCCAGATCTCGCCGGGCTCGTCGGTCCCGAGCCGTTCCCCGGTGGCGGGGTCGCGGATCTCGATCTCGACGCCGGTGATCGGCGTCCCGGCCGAGATCAGCCGGTGCTCGACGGCCGGGTCCGCGTGGTCCTCCGGGCCGAGCGAGCTGACGACACCGCACGCCTCGGTCATGCCGTAGACCTGGTGCAGCCGCGGGCCGAACAGGTCCAGCGACGCCCGCAGCACCGGCAGCGGCATCGGCGAGGCGCCGTAGGAGATCGCCCGCAACGACGAGTAGTCGCGCTCCTTCGCGCCGGGGACCCGCACCATGGCGGCCATCAGCGCCGGCACCCAGAACGTGTGGGTGATGCCCTCGGCGGCGACCATGTCCAGCAGCGCCTCGGGGTCCGGCATGCGGGCCAGCACGATCCGCGCGCCGGTGGTCAGCGCGACGAACGCGTAGCTGGTCCCGCCGACGTGGAACAGCGGCATCGCCACCTGCACGACGTCGGCCGGGCCCAGCTCGAAGTCCGCCGCGACGTGCGCCGCGTGCGCCAGCATCGCGCCGTGGGTGAGCATCGCGCCCTTCGGGAACCCGGTGGTCCCGGACGTGTAGAGCTGGACGAAACAGTCACCCGGCGCGGCGTCGTAGGGGTTCGCGTCCGGCTCGTGCGCGGCGAGGAACGCCTCGTACTCGTCGGCCTCCCCGCCGACGGGCAGGATCCGGCGCACGGTCGACAGCTTGTCCCGCAGCTGCTCGGCCGCCCCGGCGAACTCCGGCCCGACCAGCAGCAGCCGTGCCTGCGCGTCGTCGATCACGTAGAGGATCTCCGGCGGCGCGAGCCGGAAGTTCACCACCGTGTTCGCCGCGCCGATCCACGCGCAGGCCAGCGACAGCTCCAGGCAGGACGGGTGGTTGAGGTCCAGCACGGCGATCCGGTCACCCGGGCCGATGCCCTCGGCACGCAGCGCGGCGGCCAGCCTGCGCACCCGCTCGTCCAGCTCGGACCAGGTCCGGCGGACGTCCCCGAAGCGCAGCGCCTCCTCGTCGGGGCGTGTGCGGGCGTGCTGGCGCAGCAGCGACGAGACGGTGCTGTCCGGTTCGATCACAAGGCCCTCCTCCGGGCTCGGCGCCGGGTGTGTGACGCGGGTCATCCTGTCTGCCGTGCGGCGCCCGCGCCAGGGCGGTGTGCGGGCCTGTGGACAACCCGGGCCAACCTCGCACTTCGCCGGCTCGTCGGCCCCCGGCTGTCTCCCGAGCTCGTCGATTCGCTCGAGGGCATCGGCCGGGAGGGGGACCTGGACGAGATGCGCGGGGCCGGGCGCGGCGCGTGGAGCTGATCGACACCTCGGCATCATGGAGCTGCTGGCGGGAGCGCCCCCGGGGCGGGCGTTCGAGCAACTGGACCTCCTGACCAGCGGCCTGCGCCTGGTCACGGTGGAGGCCGCGCTCGACTACCGCTCCGCCGCGCTGGCGTACCGCGCCGTCCGTGCCCGCGGACACCGTGCGGAAGCCGGGGGACTGCCTGATCGCCGCGGTGGCGATGCGGACCGGCGCCGTGCTCGTGCATCGCGACCGCGACTTCGACCGGATCGCCGACACCTTCCCGACCTGCGGGTGCGCGCCGTGTACTGAGCGCGGAGCGTGCGGAGCGCGCATCAGTACTGAGCGCGGAGCGCGCATCAGTACCGAGCGCGGAGCGTGCGGAGCGCGCATCAGTACCGAGCGCGGAGCGCGCATCAACACCGAGCGGGGTCCCCCTGGCGTGGGGCGATCGGGCCTCGGTCAGGATGGCCGGGCACGCGGATCCGGGTGTGGGCACCCGGACCGAGGCAGAGCGGACGCGCTCCGCGGGGTCCGCTCGGACGAACGGAGACCTGGAGTGCAGGAGACGGCACCACCCGGGCCCGGGCGGATCACCGTCGAGGGCCTGGGCAAGAGGTTCGGGCCGGTCGAGGCGGTGCGGGACCTGTCCTTCACCGTCGAGCCGGGGTCGGTGACCGGCTTCCTCGGGCCGAACGGGTCGGGCAAGACGACGACGCTGCGGATGATCCTCGGCCTGGTCGTCCCGACGACCGGGCGGGCGTTGATCGACGGGGTCCCGTTCGCGGAGCTGGAGTCGCCGGGGAAGGTCGTCGGCGCCGTCCTCGAGGTGCAGGGCGTGCACCCGAAGCGCACCGCCCGGGCGCACCTGCGGGCGGCCGCCGCGGCGATCGGCGTCCCGGACTCGCGGGTCGACGAGGTGCTCGAGCTGGTCGGCCTGACCGCGGCCGCCGACCGCGCGGCCGGCGGGTTCTCGCTCGGGATGAACCAGCGGCTCGCGCTGGCCGCCGCGTTGCTGGGCGACCCGCGGATCCTGGTCCTCGACGAGCCCGGCAACGGGCTCGACCCGGACGGCATCGCCTGGCTGCGGTCGTTCGTCAACGCGTTCGCCGCGTCCGGGCGCAGCGTGCTGGTGTCGTCGCACCAGCTCGCGGAGATGGAGCTGACCGCGCAGCGGCTCGTCGTGATCGACCGGGGCCGCTGCCGGTTCGACGGCGCGGTGTCCGAGCTGCGCGCCGGGCACGGCGCCCGGGTGCTGGTCCGGTCCGCGGACCCGGCGGCGCTGGCCGAGGTACTGGCCGGTGCCGGGATCACCGAGGTCGACAAGGTCGACGACGGCTGGCTGGCCGTCGCCGGGACCGACGCCGTCCGGGTGGGCGACCTGGCGCTGGCCGCGGGCGTCGCCGTGTACGGGATGACCGAGGAACGGGTCGGCCTGGAGCAGATGTTCCTCCGGCTCCTGTCCGGGGAGGAGGCGGCATGAAGCTCGGTGCGGCGCACCGCTGGAGCGCGGTGCTGACCGGGGAGGTCCGGCGGACGCTGTCGACGAGGACGTGGTGGCTGCTGCTGATCCCGGTGGTGCTGCTGGCGCTGGCGACGAGCCTGTTCGGCAGCCTGGTCACCCTGCTGGTCCCGACCGCCACCGAGACGTCGCCGATCCTCATGCTCACCGGGCTCGCGTCGGCGCTGGGCATGACCGCCATCCTCGGGGCCGCACACGGTGCGCTGCTCGCCGCCGGGGAGTACCGCCACCGCACCATCACCCTCGCGTTCCTGACCGGGACCCGGGTCCAGGTGCTCGGGGCCAAGGTGGCGGTCGCCGTCGTCGTCGCCGGGCTGTACGGCCTGGTGGTCGCGGTGCTGGGCCCCCTGCTGGGCGGCGCGGTGCTCGGTGGCCAGCAGCTACCGGGCTGGGGCGAGCTGGCCGGGATCGGCGCCATCGGGGTCCTGGTGTGCGCGCTGTGGGGTGCGCTGGGTGTCGCCGTGGGCACGCTCGTGCCCAACCAGGCGGGCGCGGTCGCGCTGACCGTGGGCTACCTGCTGATCGGGGAGAACCTGGTCGCCGGGGTACTGCGGGCGGGCGACTCGTCGTTCGGGGAACCGTCGGTGTTCGCCCGGCTCACCCCGTTCCTGCCCGGCAACGCGGGTGACCTCGCCCTCTACGAGGCCCCGGTCCGCGCGGCCGGTGCCGGTGCCGACGCCCGCATGGTCCTGGAGTTCCTCGCCGGGGTGAGCGCGCCGCCGCCGGGCTGGGTGGCGCTGCTGGTGCTGGCCGCGTGGGCGGCGGCCGCGGTCGCGCTCGCCGTGGTCGTCGGCGGGCGGCGGGACATCACCTGAGACCTCACCGGAGCGGCACCGCGCCCGGATCTGTCGGGGGCCCGGCCTAGCCTGATCGTGTGCTCCGCTCCCGAACCGCCCGCCCGGCCCGACCCGGGTGGATCAGCCGCCTCGCCAGGGCCTGCCTCGTGCACCGCCGGGTCACCCTCGGTGCGCTCGGGGCGTCGATGGCCGGGGTGGGGCTGGAGGCGGTCGGCCCGCTGCTGATCCGGTCCGGGGTGAACGGCGTGGTCGGCGGCGACGCGGGCGTGCTGGCCCCGGTCGTGCTCGGGCTGCTGGTGCTCGGCGCCGCCAAGTTCGCGGGCGCGTTCGTCCGCCGCTACCTGGGCGGCACGATGGCCCTGAACGTGCAGCACGACCTGAGGCGGGCGGTGTTCGCCGCGGTCCAGCGGATGGACGGCGTGCGCCAGGACCGGTTGCGTACCGGGCAGGTCGCCTCGCGGTCCATCTCGGACTTGCAGCTGGTGCAGGGGTTCCTGTCGATGGTGCCGCTGTCCGCGGGGACGGTCGTGCTCGTGGTGGTGGCGGTGGCGGCGATGCTGTGGCTCTCGCCGCTGCTCACCGTGGTCGCGCTGGTGATGCTGCCGGTCGCGTTCCTGGCGACCAACGGGATCCGGCGCGCGCTGTTCCCGGCGACCTGGTCGGCCCAGCAGCGTGCGGCCGAGATCGCCCAGCAGGTCGAGGAGACCGTGACCGGCGTCCGGGTCGTCAAGGGCTTCGGGCAGGAGGGCCGCGAGATCGCGGCGCTGGAGCGCCGGGCGCACCGGCTCTACGGCGAGCGGCTGCGGGCGGCCGGCCTGACCGCCCGGCTGAACCCGGCCCTGCTCGCGCTGCCCGGCCTGGGGCAGGTCGCGGTGATCGGGGTCGGCGGGTACCTGGCCACGCAGGGCACGATCGACCTCGGCACCTTCCTGGCGTTCACGGCTTACGTCGGCATGCTGGTCGGGCCGGCCCGGCTGATCGGGGCGCTGGTCGTCACCGGCCAGCTCACCCGGGCCGCGGCGGAGCGGGTCTTCGAGATCATCGACGCCGAGCCGGAGATCGTGGACCCGGAGCGGCCACGCACCCTGCCCGAGGGGCCGCTGGCCGTGGAGCTCGACGACGTCCGGTTCGGCTACGAGCCGGCCGGCTCCGGCCCTGATGGCGATGCCGCGCCCGATCCGGTGCTGGACGGGCTGTCGCTGCGGGTCGAGCCGGGCGAGACGCTCGCCCTGGTCGGCCCGCCCGGGTCCGGCAAGTCGACGGTGGCGTTGCTGCTGCCGCGCTTCTACGACCCGCAGGCCGGCAGCCTGCGGATCGGCGGGATCGACCTGCGCGAGCTTCGGCTGCGTGACCTGCGGGCCGAGCTGGGGGTGGTGTTCGAGGAGGCGTTCCTGTTCTCCGACACCATCCGGAACAACATCGCCTACGGCCGGCCGGACGCGACCGACGCGGAGATCCGGGCCGCCGCGGAGGCCGCGCAGGTCGCCGGGTTCGTCGAGGACCTCCCCGACGGCTACGACACCGAGGTCGGCGAGCGCGGCCTGACCCTGTCGGGCGGGCAGCGGCAGCGGATCGCGCTGGCCCGGTCGGTCCTCACCCGGCCCCGGGTGCTGGTGCTCGACGACGCGACGTCGGCGGTCGACACCGCCACCGAGGCGGCGATCCACGGGACGCTGCGGGACCTGACCGCCGAGCGGACGACGCTGCTGGTCGCGCACCGCCGGTCGACGCTGGCGCTGGCCGACCGGATCGCCGTGCTGGACCGCGGCCGGGTGGTCGACATCGGCACCGAGGACGAGCTGCGGGGCCGGTGCCCGCTGTTCCGGGAGCTGCTGGCGACCGGTCCGGCGGACGAGCTGGGTGGCGCGGACCCGGCCGCGCCGGATCGTCCGGCGCCGGACGATCTCGCGCCGGGCCACGCCGGGCGGGTCGACGGCAGCCGCGGCGACCGCAGCCGGGCCGACGGCAGCCGGAGCGCCCCCGTGCCGGTCGATGCCGTGCCGGCGACCGTCGGAGCCGGAGGGACCGCGCCCGCGGGGATCGGCGGCATCACGCCCGAGCTGTGGCCGGACGTCGAGCGCACCGATGATCCGGACCGGGCGCTCGGCCGGGAGGCCGGCGGCCCCGCGGGCTGGGCCGGCACGGTCAGCGCCACCCCCGAGCTGCTGGAGAAGGTCGCACGGCTGCCCCCGGCCACCGAGTCGCCACGGCTGCGCGGCCAGGGCGACCCCACCGCGCCCGACCCGCACTTCCGCCTGTCGTCGCTGCTGCGCCCGGTCCGGCTGCTGCTGGTGCTGGGTGTGGTCCTGATGGCCGCGGACGCGCTCGCCACGCTGGCCCTGCCGAGCATCGCCCGGGTCGCGGTCGACTCCGGCATCGCTCACGGGTCGACCCGGGTGCTGCTGGTCGCGGCACTGGCCGGGCTCCTGATCGTCGTGGCCGACGCGGTCGTGGTCGGGTTCCAGACGCTCGTCACGGCCCGCGCCGGGGAGAGCCTGCTGTACCTGCTGCGGCTGCGCAGCTACGCCCACCTGCAACGGCTCGGGCTCGACTACTACGAGCGCGAGCTCGCGGGCCGGATCATGACCCGGATGACGACCGACGTGGACGCGCTGTCCACGTTCCTGCAGACCGGCCTGGCACAGGCGCTGGTCAGCGTCCTCACCATCGGTGGTGTCGCCGTGGCACTGGTCGCGACCGACGCCGAGCTCGCCCTGTACGCGCTGGGCTGGCTGCTGCCGCTGCTGGCGGTCGTGACCGTGGTGTTCCGCCGGTTCTCCTCGCGGGCCTACGCGGAGGCGCGCGAGCGGGTCAGCGTGGTCAACGCCGACCTGCAGGAGAACGTGACCGGGGTCCGGATCGCGCAGGCCCACGTCCGGGAGGAGCTCAGCTACGACCGCTTCGGCGAACGCTCGGACGCCTACCGCCGCTCCCGGCTGCGGGCGCAGCGCTACATCGCACTCTACTTCCCGTTCGTGGCGTTCCTGTCCGACATCGCGTCGGCGGTGGTGCTCGGCGCCGGCGGAGCCATGATCCTCTCCGGGGAGATCACCGCCGGGGTGCTGACCGCGTTCCTGCTGTACCTGACCCTGTTCTTCGGCCCGGTCCAGCAGCTGTCCCAGGTCTTCGACGGTTACCAGCAGGCCCGCGTCGGCCTGAACCGCATCGCCGAGCTGCTGCGGACGCCCACGTCGGTGCCCGACGTGCCGCAGCACCCGGTCCCGGTGCCGGAGCGGATCCGCGGGGCGGTGGAGCTGGACCACGTGACGTTCTCCTACGACGGCGCCGGGACCCCGGCGCTGGACGACGTCTCGCTGCGGGTGTCGCCCGGGGAGACCGTGGCACTGGTCGGTGCGACCGGGGCCGGCAAGTCCACGCTGATCAAGCTGCTGGCCCGGTTCTACGACGCCGGCGAGGGGCAGGTCCGAGTGGACGGCGTCGACGTGCGCCGGTACCCGCTCGCCGGGTACCGGTCCCGGCTCGGCGTCGTGCCGCAGGAGGCGCACCTGTTCACCGGGGACGTGGCGTCCAACATCGCCTACGGCCGCCCGGACGCGTCACCGGAACGGATCGAGGCGGCCGCCCGGGCGGTCGGGGCCCACGACCTGGTGCGGTCGCTGCCGGCCGGGTTCCGGACCCCCGTCGGGGAGCGCGGCCAGGGCCTCTCGGCGGGCCAGCGGCAGCTGGTCGCGCTCGCCCGCGCCGAGCTCGTCGACCCCGACCTGCTGATCTTCGACGAGGCGACGGCGGCGCTCGACCCGGCCACCGAGGCCACCGTGCTGGCCGCGGGGGAGCGGGTGGCGGCGCGGCGGACCGCGTTCGTCGTCGCGCACCGGTTGCAGACGGCCCGCCGGTCGGACCGCATCGTCGTGCTGGCCGGGGGCCGGATCGTCGAACAGGGCCCGCACGACGAGCTGGTCCGCGCCGGCGGCCCGTACGCGGCCCTGTGGCGCGCCGGGGAGCTGGAGCCCGAGCCGGACAGCCCGCTGGCGGCACGGACCTGACCGCGCCGGGCAGGTCCCGGACGGTCCGGAGCCACGCGGCACGGCTCGGCCGGGCCGCGGTCGCACCCGGCGGGAATCAGTCGAGCAGGCGCTCGGCCCGGGCCGCGACGGCGGCCCGCCGCGGGTCGTCGTGCCCGAGCAGCTCGAGCAGCCGTTCGTGCGCCTCCAGGTCGTCCTCGCCGAGGGGGTGCCCGGTGAAGCGGTGCAGCAGCTCGGCGTCGTCGGCGTCGAGCACGGCGTGCCGCAGGCCGGCGGTGAGCTCGTCGCGGAGCTCCCGGACGGCCGGGGCGTCCGAGCGGGGCAGCAGCGCACCCGCGCAGGCGTCGAGCGCCTCGGCGGCCCGGCCCTCCCGCAGCGCGACCCGCACCCGGAGGAAGTCGGCGTCCGGTGCGGTCGCGAGCCGGTACGGGCGGGTCAGCAGCAGGTCGGTGCCGAGCGACGAGCGCAACCGGTGGATCTCGCCGCGGACGGTGGTCGGGTTGCCGTCGTCCCCGTAGAGCATCAGCGTGAGCTGATCGCCGGAGAGCCCGTCCGGGTGCAGCGCCAGCATGGTGAGGACCTCGGCCGGCCGGAGCGTCGCGGCGGTCTCGGTCCCGTTCAGGGTGATCCGCGGGCCGGCACCACCGGTGAAGCGCAACGCGAGCTCCGGCGCACCGGTGACGACCCGTCCCCGGCGGCGCGACGGCGGCACCAGCAGGTACCCCTCGGCCAGCGGCTCGACGGCCATCTCCCGCCCGTCCCCGAGTTGCACCCGGTCGGCGCCCTCCTCCAGCCGGACGCGTTCCGGGAACCGGCCGTAGGGCTCGCTCGCGATGACCCGGCCGGTCGCGGACAGCAGCGCGCCCTCGGCGCCGCGCAGCGCGGCCAGGTGCGGCATGTTCTTCACCCGCAGCCGCTCGTCGGCGATCGCCAGGCGGACCCGCAGCTGGTTCTCGGCGAGCTGCGCGGTCGCGGTCACCAGCTGGACCAGCGCCGGGTGCACGGTGTGCAGGGGACCGGAGATGTCGATGGCGCCGATCGTGTCGCCGGTGTCCGGGTCGTGCACGGGTGCGGCCACGCACGTCCAGTCGTGGTAGGTGCGGACCAGGTGCTCGGCCGAGTGGATGCGGACCGGCTCGTCGAGCGCGAGCGCGGTGCCCATCGCGTTGGTGCCGATCGCGTCCTCGGTCCAGCGGGTGCCCTCGCAGAGCCCGACGTCGTCGGCGGAGTGCAGCAGCCCGTGCGCACCGTCCCGCCAGAGCACGTGGCCGTCGGCGTCGGTCACGAGCATCACGTGCATCGCCTCATCGGCGATGCTGACCAGCGTGCTCCGCAGCAGCGGCATGACCGAGTGCAGCGGATGGTGCTCCCGCACCTCACGCAGCTCGTCCGCCTGGTAGACGAGCGGGGGGAGCCGGCTCTCCGGATCGACGTGCGCGGCAAGGCTGCGCTGCCACGAGTCCGAGACCACCGGGCGGGGCGCGCCGGCGGAGCCGCTGCCGAGGCCGTCCTCGTAGATCCGGCGCAGCCGGACCGCATCCTCGACGAGCTCGTCGGCCGACGACGTGCCGTCCGCACCGAGCATGTCGCCTCCGTCCCGCCGGTGGACACCCTTGTCGTTCCGTCGCCGGAGCACCACACCGCCCGGCCAGGAGTCCGGCAGCGGGGAGCATACCTGCTGATCGAGGCTCGTAGGCCGGGTCGCGGGCGCGGTCCCGCGGCCGGCCGCCGCGGCGCGCAACGTGTGGGCAACGTGACGGTTCCTACCGTGTGCGGACCGCCACGGAGGCGGCGCGACGCACCCCGGAGGACAGCGATGACGCTCGATGCCATTCGTGAGGCCACCGATCTGCGAGTTCGCGGGCACGACGGCGCGGAGGTGATCCGTCGCGCGGCCCGGGTTCTCGTCGTCGACTCCGAGCCGGTCGTGCGCCACGGGATCCGCGCGTTGCTGACCGCCGAGCCCGACCTCGTCCCGGCCGGGGAGGCCGCCTCCCCGCGGGACGCGCTCATGGCCGCCGAGCGGACCCGGCCGGACGCGATCGTCGTCGACATCGAGTTCGGTCGCGACGAGCGCCCCGGCCTGGACCTGATCCGCACGCTGCTGGACCGCTGCCGCGGGGTGAAGGTCCTCGTCCTGACCGGTTGCCGGGACCGCGACTCGATGATGCGGACCGTCCGGCTGGGGGTGCACGGCTACCTGCGCAAGGGCGCGGACACGGCCGAGATCGTGCGTGCGCTGCGCACCGTGCTGCGCGGCGAGGGCGTGTTCGACCCGGGCACGGGCGGCGCCGGGCCGCCGCTGCAGGTGCTGCGTGACCCGTCCCGGGCCCCGGGCCCCGACCTGTGCAAGACCTCCCTGCTCACCGACCGGGAGAACCAGGTGCTGCGGCTGCTCGCCGTCGGGCTCAGCAACCGGGAGATCGGTGCCCGGCTGCGGATCTCCGAGGCCACCGTCAAGTTCCACGTCCGGAACCTGCGCGACAAGCTCGAGGTGCGGCGCCGCACCGAGATCGTCTACACGGCCGCACGGCAGGGCATCGTCTGATCCGCACGCCGGCGCCCGTTGCGGTGCCGGATCCCGCATGCCGTCGTGCGCAGCGGTGCGCGGAGGGGATCGTGCACGCCGGTGCGCGCAGCGGCGCCCGGAGTGGATCGTGCATACCGGTGCGCGCAGCGGCGCCCGGAGCGGATAGTGCACGCCGGTGCGCGCAGCGGCGCCGGGACCGGACCGCCGGGCCGGGGCGCGTGGAGATTCCCGCCCCGGCCCGGGCTCGAGACGCCCCGCTCCCTGCAGGCCGCTGCGCATCGCGCCCCGTCGCGCGCAGTCGCGCGCAGTCGCGTGCGGTGCGCTCGTGGTCGCCTCCCTCGCCGCGACGCCGTGTGTCGATCTGCGCGTTCCCGTCGCGGGTGTGGTGGGAGGGTGCCGGGCCGGCCGGGTCGAACGTGTCGATCAGCGCGTTTCTGCCCGGAGTGGGTGGGAGCGTGCGGGTCGGCCGGGTGGAGTGTGTCGATCTGCACGATGCCGCCCGGGATGGGGCGGGAGCGTGCGGCTCGGTCGGGTGGAGTGTGTTGATCAGCGCGTTGTCGCCCCGGGCGGGGCGGGTGCGTGCGGCTCGGTCGGGTGGAGTGTGTTGATCAGCGCATTGTCGCCCCGGGCGGGGCGGGAGCGTGCGGCTCGGTCGGGCCGAGCGTGTCGATCAGCGCGTTGTCGCCCGTGTCGGGGCGGGAGCGTGCGGGTCGGCGGCGTCGGCGGTGTCGATCTGCGCGTCCTGGCCGTGCCGAGGGCGGAAGGGTGCGGGTCGGCGGCGTCGCGTGTGTCGATCAGCGCGTTTCTGCCTGGTGCGCGGCGCGCGCGAGCAGGGGCGGCCGTGTCGCGCGTGTTGATCAGCACCTTGCCGCCCCCGGCGGGGCGGGGCGTGCGGCTCGGGTGGAGGGTGTCGATCCGCGCGTTCCCGTCGCGGGTGTCGGGAGCGCCCTGCGGGTGCGCAGGGTGGCCGAGCCCACGCGCCCGTTCACCCCGCGGCCACCTGCTCCTCACCCGTACGGAGGACAGGGCTGCTGAGATGCGGGGGACCGGGCGGAGAGCGTTCCGCTCCGCCCGCCGACGTCATCCCACCACGACCCCAGGAGGACGACCGTGGCCGACCGCTGCCCCGGCGACACCCCGGACGCCGGCGCCCGCCGCACGCTCCCCGTCATCGACCGCCTCCGGCCCGGACGCCAGGGTCTGACCTGCCGGTACAAGTGCGGCGACGCGTGTGCGAAGCCGGAGCCGAACCGGTCGTCGAACGGGTACTTCGGGGACGTCCTGCAGACCGTGCTCGACCGGCGCGGGGTCCTGCGCGCGGGCGCGGTTGTCGGGCTCACCGCCGGGACCGGCGCCGCGCTGGCCGGCACCGCGTCGGCGGGCACCCCGGCCCTGGAGCAGCGGCACCCGCTGGCGCCCGCGGAGCAGCCGGAGCCGCCGCGCGGGCTGCGCTACGGGACGGTCGAGCCGAACCTCGACGACACGATCCGCGTCCCGGAGGACTACGCCTCCAACGTCGTGATCCGCTGGGGTGACCCGATCTTCCCGGACGCGCCGGAGTTCGACTTCGAGCACCAGACGGCCGCCGCCCAGGCCCGCCAGTTCGGTTACAACAACGACTTCTGCGGGATCCTGCCGATCGACGGCGCCGGCACCCGCTACGTCATGTACTCCAACCACGAGTACACGCTCGAGCCGCTGATGTTCCGCGGCTACGACGAGGAGAACCCCACCGAGGAGCAGATCCGGATCGGCATGGCCGCGCACGGCGGCGGGATCGTCGAGGTCACCCGGGACCCGCGGACCGGCGAGCTGCACCACGACCGCGCCGGGGCGCTGAACCGCCGGATCACCGCGGACACCGAGATGGCGTTCGACGGCCCGGCCGCCGGCTCGGCCGCGCTGCGGACGAAGGCCGACCCCTCCGGCCGGACGGTCAAGGGCATGGTCGGCAACTGCGCCGGAGGCACCACCCCGTGGGGCACGTTCCTGACCGGCGAGGAGAACTTCGACGGCTACTTCGCCTCCGGTCCGGTGACCGACCCGCGCCAGGAGCGCTACGGCATCGAGCAGGGCTCCTCGGAGCGCAAGTGGGAGCGCGTCGACCCGCGCTGGGACCTCGCGCAGGAGCCCAACGAGGCGAACCGGTTCGGCTACATCGTCGAGATCGACCCGCACGACCCGTCGTCGAAGCCGGTCAAGCACACCGCGCTGGGCCGCTTCAAGCACGAGGGGGCCGGCGTCCAGCTCACGGAGGACGGCCGCCCGGTCGTCTACATGGGAGACGACGAGCGCTTCGACTACGTCTACAAGTTCGTGTCGGACAAGCGGATGCGCCGCGGGACCAGCCGGGAGGCGCGCGAGCACAACGCGACGCTGCTGTCGTCCGGCACGCTCTACGTCGCGGTCTTCACCGGGGACAGCCCGCCTGCGGAGATCACCGGCAACGGGGCGCTGCCGCGTGACGGGCAGTTCGACGGTGCAGGCGTGTGGAAGCCGCTCGCATCCACCACCAAGTCCTACGTGGACGGGATGAGCGTCGCCGACGTCTTCGTGTTCACCCGTCTCGCCGCCGACCGGGTCGGGGCGACCAAGATGGACCGCCCCGAGGACGTCGAGCCGAGCCCGCGGACCGGCAAGGTCTACCTCGCCTGCACCAACAACTCCGACCGCGGCAAGGCGGGCGAGGCCGGTGCCGACGAGGCCAACCCGCGCAACGCCAACCAGCACGGGCACGTCATCGAGCTGACCGAGACCGCCGACGACCCGGCGGCGACGACGTTCGGCTGGAACATCCTGCTGGTCTGCGGCAACCCGGACGACCCGTCGACCTACTTCGGAGGGTTCGACAAGTCGCAGGTCAGCCCGATCACCTCGCCGGACAACGTCGCGTTCGACGGCTACGGGAACCTGTGGCTGGCCACCGACTCCGGCCAGGCCCTGGAGATCAACGACGGGCTCTACGGCGTCGTGCTGGACGGGCCGCAGCGCGGCTCGACCCGGCTGTTCGCCAGCGTGCCGGTCGGGGCGGAGTGCTGCGGACCGGTCGTCGACGAGACGTTCGTGCTGATCTCGGTGCAGCACCCGGGCGACGTCGACGACGCCTCGCCGGAGGCCCCGGCCTCGCACTGGCCGGACGGGGGTGCCGCGCAGCCGCGTCCGGCCGTCGTCGCGATCCGGCACCTGGAGGGCGGGCGACCGGCGAAGATCGGGGTGTAGCCCGGCGGGTGCCGCTACTCGTCGGACGCCACCCCTTTACCCGACCGGACGTTCGGTGCAGAGTATCCGCCGGGCCGGGACACCGGAGTCCGGCCCGGGGGAGAATCCGCATGGCATCCACCGACCCGCACGCGGGTGGCGGGAGCGTCGCCGACACCACCGGCTCCGCTCCACAGCAGGTCCGCCGCGTCGCCGTCACGAGCGCGATCGGCACGACGATCGAGTGGTACGACTTCTTCATCTACGCCACGGCTGCGGCCCTGGTGTTCAACAGCCAGTTCTTCTCGACGCTGTCCGCGGCGTCGGGCACGCTCGCCGCCTTCGCGACGCTGGGCGTCGGCCTCGTCGCCCGGCCGCTCGGCGGCGTCGTCTGGGGGCACTTCGGTGACCTCGTCGGCCGCAAACGGATGCTGGTCGCCTCGCTCCTGCTGATGGGCTTCGCGACGGTCGGCGTCGGGCTGCTGCCGACCTACGCGCAGATCGGGGTGGCCGCGCCGGTGCTGCTCGTCGTCCTGCGGCTGCTGCAGGGACTGTCCGCCGGCGGCGAGTGGGGCGGCGCCGCACTGATGTCGGTCGAGCACGCGCCGCCCGACCGGCGCGGCCGCTACGGCTCGTTCCCGCAGGTCGGTGTCCCGGCCGGGCTGATCCTCGCCCAGCTGGTGTTCCTCGCCGTCTCCAACCTGACCACGCCGGAGCAGTTCGCGGCCTGGGGGTGGCGGATCCCGTTCCTGCTGTCGATCCTGCTGGTCGTCGTCGGCCTGGTGATCCGGCTGCGGGTCGAGGAGAGCCCGGTCTTCGCGATGCTGCGGGAGAACCGCACGCGCAGCCGCGCGCCGATCGTCGAGGTGTTCGCCCACCGGCCGCGCGAGCTGGTGCTCGCCTCGCTGAGCTTCATCGCGAACAACGCGATCGGCTACATCTTCCTGGCCTACCTGCTGTCCTACGGGACTCAGGTGCTAAAGGTCCCGCGCAACATCATGATCGTCGTGGTGGTCATCGGCTCGGTGAGCTGGCTGGCCAGCATCGTCGGCGGCGCGATCTGGTCGGACCGGGTCGGCCGGAAGCGGGCCTACCTCGTCGGCTCGGTGCTGCTGGTCCTGTGGCCGGTCCCGTTCTTCCTGCTGCTGGACACGACGGCGTTCCCCGCGATGGTGGTCGCCGTGGTCGTGTTGACGGCCGCGCTGGGGCTGTCCTACGGGCCGCAGTCGGCCTTGTTCGCGGAGATGTTCGAGGCGCGCTACCGCTACAGCGGGGCCTCGTTCTCCTACGCCGTCGGCGCGGTGCTCGGCGGCGGCTTCGCGCCGCTGATCGCCACCGCGCTGCAGCAGGGCTACGGCACGTCGACGGCCGTCGCGGTCTACATGGTCGTCGTCGCGGTGATCTCGCTGGTGGCGATCGTGTTCATCCGCGAGACGCACCGCCCGGACGCGCCGGCCCGGCTGTCCTGACGCGGGTCAGGCGGACGTGTGCCGGCCGGTCCCGGCGCCGTTGAGGTCCCGGGCCCGGCGGCGCGCGGCGACCGTGTCGGTGTCGCTGCCGGCGCCGGTGCCGTTCAGGGAGCGAGCCCGTTCGGCGACCTCGCGGGTGACGCACGGCCACGTCGCGCTGACGCCGGTGGCGTCCCGGCACTCCCGGCAGAACCCCTCGGAATCGGGGGTGTGCTCCTCCAGGGTCCGCGCGAGCAGATCGGGCATCTCGGACAGGATGTTCGCGAGCGCCAAGACTCACCTCCAGGTCGATTGCCGGCGACAGTAGTAGTCCTGATCACCCGGCCGGCTCAGGGGAGTGGGCGCCCTCCGGCCCTCACGGCCGCCGCCGCGCGGCCCTGCAGATCCACAGTCGAGGGTGTTTCCACCCAGCTCACGGCCCGGACCGGCCGGCCGCCAGGCCCCGGGCACCGGAACGCAGGGGCCGGCCACGGGCGGCACGTGGCACCGCACACCGCTCGGTGAGATGCGCCGTCGATCGGTGACCGGTGTGACGGGCACGACGACAGGCATGCCGGAGACGCTGGACGTGCGAGCGGACCACCCCCGCGGGCGGCGCCGGGTCAGGTCTCCGGGACCTCGCGCTCGATCTCGGCGAGCCACAGCGCCGCCGACATGTCCGACGGCGCCCGCCAGTCCCCGCGCGGCGAGAGCGCGCCCCCGGCCGAGACCTTCGGACCGTTGGGCAGCGCCGAGCGTTTGAACTGGGCGAAGGCGAAGAAGCGCTTCGCGAAGACCTGCAGCCAGCTCCGGATCTCCGCCGCGGTGTAGGCGGGGCGCTCGCCCTCGGGGAACCCGGGCGGCCAGGCGCCGTCTGACGGGTCGGACCAGGCGTGCCCGGCGAGGAAGGCGATCTTCGACGGGCGGAAGCCGAGCCGCAGCGTGTACCAGAGCGTGAAGTCCTGCAGCGCGTACGGCCCGACGGTCGCCTGGCTGGACTGGATCTCCCGGGTGCCGTCGGCGGGCACCAGCTCCGGGGTGATCTCGGTGTCGAGCACCGACTGCAGCACCCCGGACACCGTGTCGTCGAACTGCTTCGAGGAGATCACCCAGCGGATCAGGTGCTGCATCAGCGTCTTCGGGACTCCGCCGTTGACGTTGTAGTGCGACATCTGGTCGCCGACGCCGTAGGTCGACCAGCCCAGGGCCAGCTCGGAGAGGTCCCCGGTGCCGAGCACGATCCCGCCGCGCTGATTGGCCAGCCGGAACAGGTAGTCGGTGCGCAGCCCGGCCTGGACGTTCTCGAAGGTGACGTCGTAGACCGGCTCGCCGCGGCCGAACGGGTGCCCGATCTCGGCGAGCATCGTGCGCGCGGTGCCGGTGATGTCGAGGGTCGAGAACGTGACCCCGAGCGCCTTGGACAGCGCGACCGCGTTGGAGCGGGTGTGGTCGGAGGTGGCGAACCCGGGCATCGTGAACGCGAGGACGTCACTGCGCGGGCGTCCCAGACGGTCCATCGCGCGGGCCGCGACGATGAGGGCGTGGGTGGAGTCGAGCCCCCCGGACACCCCGATCACGACCTTCGGCTGGCCGATCGCGCGCAACCGCTGCTCCAGCCCGGCGACCTGGATCGAGTACGCCTCGTAGCAGTCCTGCTCGAGCCGCGCCGGGTCCGCCGGCACGAACGGGAAGCGCTCCACGGTGCGGCGCAGGCCGATGTCGTGCCCCGGCGGGTCGAGCCGGAAGCCCACCGTCCGGAAGCCGCCGGTGCGGGCGGCGTGCGTGCGGCGGTTGTCGTCGAAGGTGCCCTGCCGGCGCCGCTCGGCGGCGATGAGGTCCAGGTCGAGGTCGGCGACGGCCCGGCGGGGCCCCTCCGGGAAGCGGTCGGACTCGGCGAGCCGCTCGCCGTTCTCGTAGATCATCGTCTGGCCGTCCCACGAGACGTCCGTCGTGGACTCGCCCTCGCCCGCGGCGGCGAAGACGTAGCCGGCCAGGCAGCGCGACGACGTCGACCGGCACAGCAGGCGCCGGTCCTCGGCGCGGCCGACCGTGATCGGCGAGCCGGACAGGTTCGCCAGCACGGTGGCCCCGGCCAGCGCGGCCTCGGCCGACGGCGGGATCGGCACCCAGACGTCCTCGCAGATCTCGACGTGCAGCACGAACCCCGGCAGGTCCTCCGCGGCGAAGAGAAGGTCGGGGCCGAACGGGTACCCGTCGCCCCCGATGTGGATGGTCGCCCCGCGGACGTCGTCACCGGCCGCGACCTGGCGGCGCTCGTAGAACTCGCGGTAGGTCGGCAGGTACGACTTCGGCGCCACCCCGAGGATCCGGCCCCGGTGGATGACCACGGCGCAGTTGTACAGCCGGTGCCGGTACCGCAGCGGCGCCCCGACGACCAGCACCGGCAGCAGGTCGGTCGTCGCCTCCGCCAGCGTCACCAGCTCCCGCTCGACGGCCTCGAGGAGCGTGTCCTGCAGCAGGATGTCCTCGATCGAGTAGCCGGACAGGGTCAGCTCCGGGAACACGACCAGCCCGACGCCGTCGTCGTGGCACTCGCGCGCGATGTCCAGCACGGCGGCGGCGTTCGCGTCCGGCCGGGCCATCGCGGTGTGCAGCGTCGTCGCGGCGGCCCGCAGGAAGTGGTGGCGATAGACGGAGCGGAAGTCCACGGGGCCATTGTGGCGATCCGCCGTGCGCGCCACCGGCACCGGGCGTCACGGCGGTCCCGCGCCGGCTCGCCCCGCCCCGCCCTGCGCCGCGCCGCCCCCGCTCTCGCGAATCCCGCCGAGATGCAGCTGAGCGCGAATTGTCGATCTCCATGGGACGCTCAGCTGCACGTCGGCGTGGGTGATCCGGGCGGACGGAACGGTGCACCCGGCGCTGGTCCGTGCGGTCGTCACCGGCGCAGCAGATGCAGCAGCGCGGATGGCCGCCCGCCGAACCCCTCGGCCTCCAGCACGACGAGCAGGATCCGCGGCAGGTCCCGCACGGAAGGGAACAGCACGTAGCGGGGGTACCAGGCGGGCCGGAACTTCGCGTTGAACCGGTACAGCGAGTCGATCTGCCACCAGCGCGACGCGAGCCGCAGCAGCCGGGCCCAGATCCGGGCCACCGGACCGGCCCCGAGCCGCTCGCCACGCTCGAGCGCGGACCGGAACACCGCGAAGTTCAGCGACACCCGGGTCACGCCGAGGCGGGCCGTGGCCGCCATCAGCTCGGCGATCATGAGCTCGTTGACGCCGTTGTCGGCGCCGGCGTCACGGACCATCAGGTCGAGCGAGAGCCCGTCCGGGCCCCACGGCACCAGCTGCAGCATCCCGCTCGGCTCCCCCTCCCGGAACGCGGTGACGATCACCGCATCCGGGTCGGCCGGGTCGGCGATCCGGGACGACGTCATCGAGAACCCGCGCTCGTGCTCGCCACCCCGCCAGCGGCGCGCCTGCTCGGCGAGCGCGGCCCGCTCGTCGTCGGTGTACTCGCCCAGCCGCCGGACCGAGACGGTGTGCCCGATCCGCTGCATCCGCTTGACGGTCTGCCGGACGCCGCGCATCGGGCGCCCGTCCAGAGTGAACGTCGCCGTCTCCAGGACGGCCTCGTCACCGAGCTCCAGCGCGTCCAGCCCGGCCTTCGACCAGGCCGTCGCCCCACGCTCGGAGCACCCCAGCACCGCGGGGGACCAGCCGTAGCGGGTGCACTCGGCGAGGAACGCCTCGATCGCGCCCGGCCACGCGCCGACGTCGCCCACCGGATCCCCGGAGGCCAGCGCGACCCCCGCCAGCACCCGGTACGACACGGCCGACTTGCCGCCGTGCGAGAACACCGCCGCCTTGTCGCGGCGCAGCGCGAAGTAGCCGAGCGAGTCGCCGCCGCGCTGCGCGAGCAGGGTCCGCAGGCGCTGCTCGTCCGCCGGTTCCAGCACCGGCCGGGGTTCCGGTGAGCGCAGCAGGTGGTACCCGGCGGTGAGGACGGCGACCAGGCCGAAGGTGAGCCCGACCGCGGCGGTGAGGTCGTCCAGCCAGCCGGCACCCGCCGTGAATGAGACCGGCCCGGTCACGCCGACCAGCGACAGCGCTGCGTGCACGGCCTGGGCTGCGACCGGCGGGTCGTCCGCGAGCCGGCGCGGGTTCAGCGCCAGCAGCACCCACACGACGAGGAACCCGGACAGCCCGAACTGGACGACCGTGCGGATCGCGCGGCCCAGGCCGCCGGGGTCCTGCTCGGCGACGAAGTAGCGCCGGGTGACGAGCAGGGCGACCAGCAGCGCGGCGACCAGCAGGGTCGGGACGAGGCCGTGCCGCTGGTCGAGGACGTGCAGCAGGTTGACCACGACCAGGAAGGCCGTCGTCGCGGTCGCGACCCACCAGGCGCGCTGCTTGCGGCGGCGCAACCCGGTCGCCAGCAGCAGCAGGCCGACGCCCGCGACCGTCGTCACGACCAGGGCGGCCAGCCCGACCCCGGACGGCAGGCCGAGGGTGCTCCGCAGCTCACCGCCCAGGATCCGGCGCGGCGCGGGCAGCACCGCGGTGAGCACGGTGAGCAGGCCGACGATCCGGGCCGCCCACACCACCGCACGGACGACGGCGGCCTCGGACAACCGGCGCCGTCGCGCCGCCGGGTCCGGGCGCGGGTTCGCGCGGGGGCGGACGTGCCCGTTCCGGCCGTCCCCGGCGGTGACAGACCCCGCCACGCGATCCTCCCTGTCACGGCGTTCGCCGCCGAAACCTAGACCCCACCCGGGCCGGTCCGAACGAGGGTCACGGCGATACCCCGACCGGGGGCGCCGCAGGTGACGGTCGGTGTGCACGGCCGGTGCCCGGGCGGCGATCAGGTGCGTCGGCTGCGCCGCATCGGCAGTCTGGTGAGCCACCCGCACCGCCGCCGAAGGGACCGCCCGTGAGCCTCGACGTCACCGCACTGCTCGACGACCTGACGTTGCCGGAGAAGGCGTCGCTGACGTCCGGCTCCTCGTTCTGGTTCACCGCCCCGGTCGAACGGCTCGGCATCCCCGCGATCATGGTCGCGGACGGCCCGCACGGGTTGCGTGCCCAGCCCGGGGCCGGCGACCACGTCGGGCTCGGGGACAGCGTGCCCGCCACCTGCTTCCCCACCGCGTCGGCCGTCGCGTCCAGCTGGAACCCCGCGCTGCTGCGCCGCATCGGTGCCGCGCTGGGCCAGGAGGCACGCGCCCGCAACCTGTCGGTCGTCCTCGGCCCGGGGATCAACATGAAGCGCTCGCCGCTGTGCGGGCGCAACTTCGAGTACTTCTCCGAGGACCCCCACCTCGCCGGTGAGCTCGGGCTGGGCATCGTCGAGGGCATCCAGTCCCGTGGTGTCGGCACCTCGCTGAAGCACTTCGCAGCCAACAACCAGGAGACCGACCGGATGCGGGTCGACGCGCAGGTCGACGAGCGGACCCTGCGCGAGATCTACCTCCCGGCGTTCGAGCGGATCGTGACGGCCGGCAGGCCGTGGACGGTGATGTGCTCGTACAACAAGGTCAACGGCACCTCGGCGTCGGAGAACCCGTGGCTGCTGACCACGGTGCTGCGCGACGAGTGGGGTTACGACGGGCTCGTCGTGTCCGACTGGGGCGCGGCCTACCACCGGGTCCCCGCGCTGTGGGCCGGGCTGGACCTGGAGATGCCGCCCGACCTGCCCCGGAGCCCGGAGGCGGTCGTCGCCGCGGTCCGCGCCGGCGAGCTCGACGAGGCGGTCCTGGACGCCCGGGTGCGGGCCGTCCTCGAGCTGGTCGACAAGGGCATGGCCGTGCTCGAGCTGGACGAGGGCTTCGACGCCGACGCCCACCACCGCCTCGCCCGGGCCGCCGCAGCCGAGTCGGTCGTGCTGCTCAAGAACGGGTCGACGGCCGGCGGCACGCCGGTGCTGCCGCTGGCGCCGTCGGAGCGGGTCGCGGTCGTCGGCGAGTTCGCCCGCACGCCCCGCTACCAGGGCGCCGGCAGCTCCCAGGTGAACCCGACCAGCCTGGAGACCCTGCTGGACGAGCTGACCGCGGCCCACGGTGAGGTGACCTTCGCGCCCGGCTACACGATCGGCGGGGACGGCGCGGCCGACGACGCGCTGCGCGCCGGGGCCGTGACCGCGGCGGCCGCCGCCGACACCGTCGTCATGCTGCTCGGCCTGCCCGGCGCCGACGAGTCCGAGGGCTTCGACCGCACCCACATGAACCTGCCCGCCAACCAGATCGCCACCCTGCGCGCCGTCGCCGCGGCGAACACCGCCGTCGCCGTCGTGCTCGTCAACGGGGCCACCGTGCTGCTCGGTGACGTCGAGCCGCACGCCGCCGCGCTCGTCGAGGCCTGGCTCGGTGGCCAGGCGGCCGGGGGCGCCATCGCCGACGTCCTCACCGGCGCGGTCAACCCGTCGGGCCGGCTCGCGGAGACCGTCCCGCACCGGCTGGAGGACAACCCGTCGTACCTGAACTTCCCGGGGGACTCCCGGGTCGTGCGCTACGGCGAGGGGATCTTCATCGGCTACCGCGGCTACGACGCCACCCGCAGCGACGTCGCGTACCCGTTCGGGTTCGGCCTGTCCTACACCGAGTTCGCGCTCACCGACCTCGACGTGACGCTCACCGGTTCGGTCGCCGGGGGTGATCTCGCCGCGCAGGTGGGCGTGACGGTCACCAACACCGGTGCGGTCGCCGGGGCCGAGGTCGTGCAGGTCTACGTCCGTGACCTCGAGGCCTCGGTGGCGCGCCCGGTACGCGAGCTGAAGGGGTTCACCAAGGTGGACCTGGAGCCGGGCGGATCCGAGCGGGTCACCCTCACCCTGGACCAGCGGGCCTTCTCGTTCTGGTCGATCCGGCGGAACGGCTGGGTCGTGGAGGCCGGCGAGTTCGCGATCGAGGTCGGTCGCCATTCGCGCGACCTGCCGCTCGTGCACACCGTGACCGTCGACGCGCCGTCGATCGCCGAGCCGCTGGGCCCGGACTCCACGCTGCACGAGTGGCTGGCCGACCCGGTGGGGGCGCGGCTCCTCGCCGAGGCGGCCGCTGCGGGGCAGCCGGACCCGACCCGCGATCCGGAGCTCCTGCCGCTCCTCGGGCCGGCGCCGATGTCCGCGCTCGCGTCGATGCACGGGCTGAGCGTCGACCACGACACCCTCGACAAGCTCGTCGAGCGCCTCGGCGGCCGGTCCGGGCCGGTCTGACGGGGCCCGAGCGGCGGGGCCCACCGTGGACGGCGGGGCACCCCGGCCGGGCCGGGCCTCGCGCGGCCCGGCCGGGGCGTTCCGTGGGTCAGCGCTCTCCGAAGCCGCCCTGCTCCCGCTGGCCGCCGTAGCTGCCGGAGTCCCCGCCGCGGTCGCGGTCGTCGCCGCCGTAGCCGCCGCCGGACTCGCCGCCGAACCCGCCGGACTCGCGCCCGCTGCCGCCGGACTCGCGGTCGTCGCCGTAGCCGCCGGACTCGCGCCGGCTGCCGCCGAAGCCGGAGTCGCCGCCGCGGTCGTCGCCGCCGAATCCGCCCGACTCGCGCTGGTTACCGCCGAAGCCGCCGCCGGACTCCTGCTGGCCGCCGAAGCCACCGGAGTCGCCGCCGCGGTCGCGGTCGCCACCGCCGAAGCTGCCGCCGGACTCGCGCTCGTTGCCGCCGTAGCCGCCCGAGTCGCCGCGGTCGCGGTAGTCGCTGCCGCCGTAGCCGCCGGACTGGCGCTCGCCACCGCCGTAGCCGCCGCCGGACTCGCGCTCGCTGCCGCCGTAGCCGCCGCCGGACTCGCGCTCGTTGCCGCCGTAGCCGCCCGAGTCGCCGCCGCGGTCGCGGTCGTCGCTGCCGCCGAAGCTGCCGGACTGGCGCTCGCCACCGCCGTAGCCGCCGCCGGACTCCCGCTCGCTGCCACCGAAGCCGCCGCCGGACTCGCGCTCGTTGCCGCCGAAGCTGTCGCCGGACTCGCGCTGCCCGCCGAAGCCGCTCGACTCGCCGCCGCGGTCGTCGCCGCCGCCGAAGCCGCCGGACTCGCGCTCGTTCCCGCCGAAGCCGCCCTGCTCGCGGTCGAAGCCGCCGGCCTCGCCGGCGTTGTCGTCCCGTTCGTAACCCATGAGCTGATCCCCTCTGTGGACTGATCGGTGGCGATCTCGCGATGCCAGGGCCGGATGCTTCCCCCACACGTCCGGACGGAGCAACGCGGAGCGCCCGGCTGTTCCACCGATGAGGTGAGGAATTCAGGCAACGGTTACTGCGACGCGACCGGCGGGGCATCCCGGCCGGCACCCGCGGTGTGCGTGGCCCGGGTGTCCCGCCCGTTACGGAAGTGGTAACGGGCGTCACACCGGGGTCCGTTGGGTGCTCGGCCGGGAGGGCCGGCGGCGTGCCGTTCACCGGGTGGCCAGGTCCTGTTCACGCGGTGTGCCGTATCGCACCCGGCGACCACTCGTTCGGAGAGATGAGTGACCGTACGTCAGCAGGGGGGATTGATCATGAGGTTTCGAGCACTCGCCGGGGGGATCGCGGTGATCGGCGCCGTCCTGGCCACCGCACTCTCCGGCATCGCGCAGGCGGACCCGTCCGAGCGGGGGACCACCTCGGCGCCGCTGACCGAGATGCGGACCGCGGGTGACAAGGGCTGGTTCTACACGGCGCGCGCGGACGAGGCCGTGACCGCGGAGAAGGCCCACGGGTTCACCGACGCCACGCAGGTCGGCCGGATCGACCTGGCACCGACCGAGGGCAGCAACCCGGTGCACCGCCTCCGGCTCAAGGAGGGCGGCCCGAGCTACATGCTGTCCATCTCGCCGGAGGAGTGGAAGAGCCCGAAGTTCGTCGACGAGGGAGTCGCGGGCTACCTGGACGGGCACGAGGACTCCGGCGACGTCGGCCTCGTGCGGTTCAGCAAGGACGGCAAGTGGCGGGTGCTGACCGACACGCCGGCCAACGTCGAGAACATGAAGAACGCTGGCTACGAGGTCGACGGGCCGCTGGGCTGGTTCCGTCCCTGACCAGGCACGACGTCGCAGGGGCCCGGCTCCGCGGAGCCGGGCCCCTGTGCATCTCCGGCTCGGACGCCACCGGTCCCGTTCCTCGGCCGATAGGCTCCCGGAATGGCCGGTGACGTCCAGCTGCGGCAGCTCGAGTACCTGGTGGCCCTGGCCCGGGAACGCCACTTCGGCCGGGCCGCCGCGGCGTGTCACGCCAGCCAGTCGACGCTCTCCTCGGCGCTGCGGGCGCTGGAACGGCAGCTGGGGGTCACGATCGTCCAGCGCGACCGGCGGTTCCAGGGGTTCACCGGTGAGGGGGAGCGGGTCGTCGGCTGGGCGCACCGCATCCTGGCCGAGCGCGACGCGCTGCGGACCGACCTGGACCGGTTGCGGCACGGGCTGACCGCGACCGTCCGGATCGGCGCGATCCCCACCGCGGTCCCCGCCACGTCGGTGCTCACGCTGGCCTGGGTGGGCGCGTACCCGCAGGCGCGCACCCGGATCGACGTGTTCTCGGCCCGGGAGATCCACCGGCTGCTCACGGAGTTCGAACTGGACGTCGGCCTGACCTACGTGGACCCCGGGGCGACCGGCAGCCACGTCCTGCCGCTGTACCGGGAGCGCTACCTGCTCCTCACCCCCGACCGGCCCGCGCTCGACGGCCGGGACACGCTGGCGTGGCGGGAGGCGGCGGGGCTGCGGCTGTGCGCGCTGAGCCGCGGGATGCGGAACCGCGAGATCGTCGACGGGGCGCTCGTCGCCGCGGGCGTGACTCCGCAGGTCGACGTCGAGGCGGACACCGTCGCCGCCCTCTACGCCCACCTGGCCACCGGGCAGTGGTCGGCCGTCATCGCGCACACCTGGTTGCGCGCGTTCGGGGTGCCCGCCGGGATGCGGGCCCTGCCGCTCGACGATCCCGGGTCCCGCCCGGTCGTCGGGCTCGTGCTGGGAGACAGGGGCCCGGCCTCGCACGTCGCCCGGGCGTTCCTCGACGCCGTGGAGACGGCCGGTGTCGGTGCCGAGCTGGAGCGGGACACCGACGCCGGGTCGGTGCCGGTGTCCGGGCCGCGCTGACGCCGGGTCTCGCCGAAGCCCGGGCCGCGCCGACGACCGGGCCGTCCGACGCGCGACCGGGCCGTCAGACGCGCGACCGGGCCGTCAGACGCGCGGCCGGCCGTCAGACGCGCGGCCGGCCGTCGAACCACTACCTGACCGTCACACCCGCGGACCGGCCGTGGCGGCCGGCGGGACGAAGCCGGGGCCGGCCCCGATCACCGTCCGTTCGTGGGGCTCGCGGACCGGTGATCGAGACCGGCCCGGTGCAGCGCCCGCATCCGGTCGGCGTCGAGCGGGGGCGGGCCGGTGAACCCGGGCAGGACGGCGACCGCGCCGTCGAACCGCTGCTCCCGGGTGTAGCCGTTGGTCACCACCACGGTCGCCAGCCCTGCGGCGGTCGCGGCCTGCAGCCCGACCGCCGAGTCCTCGACGGCCATCACCTCGTCGGCGGGCAGCCCGAGCCGCTCCAGCGCGCGCAGGTACGCCTCCGGGTCCGGCTTGAGCTCGCTGACGTCGTCACCGGTGACGACCACCTCCACCGGGACACCGGCGAGCACCTGCTCGACCAGCGGCTCGACCCACGACCGGCGGCCGGTGGTCGCCACCGCGAGCCGGACGCCGTCGACCGCGAGACCGCCGACCAGCTCCCGCAGCCCGGGGCGCGGGGCGATCCCGCCCCGGGTGATGCGCTCCCGGAAGAGGTCGGTCTTGGTGCGGTGCACCTCGGCGGCCAGCCGGTCGGCCTCGGCCTCGTCGGTGCCGCGGGCGCGCAGGTCCGCGGCGATCCGCCGGCGTCCCCCGGTGATCTCGAGGAGGCGGCCGTAGGTGGCGGCGTCCCACTCGACGTCCAGCCCGTGCCGGGCGAACGCCTCGTTGAACGCCGGCCGGTGGCCGTCCCGCTCGGTGTCGGCGAGCGTGCCGTCGACGTCGAACACGACGGCGCGGAGCGCGGGGGCCACCGCTAGCCGACCTCGTCGAACGCGGCCGGCTCGCGGTCGAGCGCCTGCCAGGCCGCGCGGGCGACGGCGGTGGCCGACATCCCGACGTGCTCGGCGACGGCGGCGCCCTTCCCGCTCTCGCCGAACCGCTCCAGCCCGACGACGACGTCGCGGGGGGCGGCGACGGCCCGCCAGCCGGTCGGCACTCCGGCCTCCACCCAGACCACCGGGACGTCCGGCAGCCCCGCGTTCCCCGCGCGCAGCGCATCGGCGAAGCGTTCCCGCCAGGGCACCGACACCACCCGGGCACCGACGTCCCGGGCCGCGAGCAGCTCGGCGGCCGCGGTCGCGGTGGCCACCTCGGACCCGCTCGCCGCGAGGACGACCTCGACCGCGCCGGGCGGGTCGGCGACGGTCCGCGCACCACGCTCGCGGACGTCCTCGAGGCCGGCCCGTCCGAGCCCGGGCAGGTCCTGCCTGCTCAGGATGAGCGCGGTGGGCCCGCTCAGGTCGGCGGCGGCGAGCTCCCAGGCCAGCTCCGACTCGGCGGCGTCGGCCGGGCGCAGGACGGTCAGGCCGGGGATCAGCCGCAGCGACTCGATGTGCTCGACGGGCTGGTGGGTGGGGCCGTCCTCGCCGACGTGCACGGAGTCGTGGGTGAACACGTGCACCACCGGCAGCCCCATCAGCGCGGACAGCCGCAGCGCCGGGCGCAGGTAGTCGGAGAACACCAGGAACGTGCTGCCGAACGGGCGCAGCCCGCCGTGCAGGGCGAGGCCGTTGAGCACGGCTGCCATGGCGTGCTCGCGGACCCCGAACGGGATGTTCCGCCCTGCGTAGTGGCCCGGGACGGCCTCCCCGCCCGGGAGCGTGGTGCCGGTCGACGAGGCCAGGTCGGCGGAGCCGCCCACCAGCGCCGGGTACACCTCGGCGAGCGCACGCAGCACGGCCGCGCCCGCCTTCCGGGTGGCGACCGGCCCGTCCTGCTCCGGACGGTCGGCGAGCACCGTCAGGTCGGGGGGCGGGGGCACCCGGTCCAGCGGGAAGTCCGCGGCCGTCCCCGGGTGGGCGGACCGCCACTCCGCGTGGGTGCGCTCCCACTCCTCCCGCTCGGCGGTCCAGCGCTCGCGGAGCCGGGCCGTCTCCTCACCGACGGCGTCGGGGATGTGGAACGCGGTGTCGGGCCAGCCGGCCCGGTGGCGCATCTCGGTGAGCGCGGCCTCGCCCAGCGGGCTGCCGTGCGCCTTCGAGGTCCCCTCGATCCCGGGGGCGCCGTGCCCGATCGTGGTCCGGATCGCGATGAACGTCGGGCGCCCCTCCTCGAGGGTGGCCTCGGTGAGGGCCTGGTCGATCGCCTCGAGGTCGGTGCCGTCGGCGACCCGCAGGGTGTGCCAGCCGTAGGACCGGAACCGGGCCTCGGCGTCGTCGTGGCAGCTGGCCGAGGCGGGGCCGTCGATCGTGACGTCGTTGTCGTCGAAGAGCACGGTGAGCTTGCCGAGCCCGAGCCGGCCGGCCAGCGAGGCGGCCTCGTGGCTGATGCCCTCCATCAGGCAGCCGTCGCCGACGAGGGCCCACGTCCGGTGGCCGACGACCTGGTGGCCGTCGGTGTTGCAGCGTGCGGCCAGCATCCGTTCGGCCAGGGCCATGCCCACGGCGTTGGCGAGTCCCTGGCCGAGCGGCCCGGTGGTCGTCTCCACCCCGGTGGTCAGGCCGTACTCGGGGTGCCCGGGGGTCCGCGAGCCGAGACGGCGGAAGTTCCGGAGCTCGTCGAGCGGGAGGTCGTACCCGGTGAGGTGCAGCAGCGAGTACAGCAGCGCCGACCCGTGCCCCGCGGAGAGGACGAACCGGTCGCGGTCGGGCCACTCCGACCACGTCGGGTCGTGCCGCAGGTGACGCGACCACAGTGTCCACGCGGTGGGGGCGGCACCCAGCGGCAGGCCGGGGTGCCCGCTGTTCGCCGCCTGGACGGCGTCGGCGGACAGGAAACGGATGGTCTCCACCACGAGGTCGTCGACACCGGACGGCTGCGGCGGGCCGCCGTCCAGCTCCGGCGACGGCGCGGTGGTCTCGATGCGGCTCGTCATGCGATTCCTCCTCGGGCCGCGGCGCGCATCGCGGCCGCGCGATCGGCCATGGTTCCCGGGCCGCGGAAGAGGGCGGATCCGGTGCAGAAGACCCGGGCGCCGGCCCGGGCGGCGGCGCCGATGGTGTCCGGGCCGATGCCGCCGTCGACCTCCAGCTCGACGTCCAGCCCGCGGCGGTCGATCTCGGCGCGGGCCGCGGCGATCTTCGGCTCCATCCCGGACAGGTAGGCCTGGCCGCCGAAGCCCGGGTTCACCGTCATCACCAGCAGCAGGTCGGTGAGGTCGAGGACGTGCTCGACGGCCTGCAGTGGCGTCGCCGGGTTGAGCGCGACCCCGGACCGGGCGCCCAGCTCACGGATCCGGCCGAGGGTGCGGTGCAGGTGCCGGCACGTCTCCGCGTGCACGATGACGATCTCGCAGCCGGCGTCGATCCAGAGGGGCAGCAGCGGGTCGGGGTCGGCGACCATCAGGTGTGCCTCGAACCCGATGCCGGCGCGGTCCCGGCAGGACCGGATGACGTCCGGCCCGAAGGTCAGGTTGGGCACGAACACGCCGTCCATGACATCCCACTGGATGCGCTCGATCCCGGCCTTCTCGATTTCCTGCACCTGCCGGCCCAGCTCGGCGAAGTCCGCGGGCAGAACCGATGCGACCAGCATCGTCGTGTCTCCCGGCGCCATCGCGCCACCTCCTGTCGATCCCGGAGCGCCGACGCTAGGCACACCGGGGTGGTTTCTCGTCCCCCTCACCGGGGATCCGGTGGGGGGAAGGTCGCGGACCGGCAGGCCCGTTCGCCCCGACCCGCGTGCGGCCTACGCTTCGCGGCATGGGAACGCCGGAACACGGCCCGGTCCGCGTGGTGCTCGTCGACGATCACGAGATGGTGATCGCGGGACTCAAGGCGATGCTCGGCGCCTACCGCAGCCGGGTACGCGTGGTCGGCGTGGCGGTCGGCGTCGAGAGCGCGCTGTCGGTGGTCGCCGGGCTGGAGCCCGACGTCGTGCTGTGCGACGTCCAGATGCAGGGGTCCAGCGGGCTCGACCTGTGCCGCGCGCTCCACGAACGGGACCCGGAGCGCAAGGTCGTGCTGCTGAGCGTCTACGACGACGAGCAGTACCTGTTCCAGGCGCTGCGCGCCGGGGCGTCCGGCTACCTGCTGAAGCGGATCACCGGCGAGGAGCTGGTGTCCCAGATCGAGCGGGCGGGCGCCGGTGAGGTCGTGATCGACTCCGGGCTGGCCGCCCGGGCCGTGGACACCGCGGCCCGCCTGCAGCGCGACGAGTACTGGCCCGGTGCGCGGCACGGGCTGACCCAGCGGGAGAGCGAGATCCTCTCGTTCGTGGTCTCCGGGCTGTCGAACCGGGCGATCGCGTCGCGCCTGCTGATCGGCGACGAGACGGTGAAGAGCCACCTGCGGGCCATCTACCGCAAGCTCGACGTCCGGGACCGGACCGGTGCGGTGGCCACGGCCCTGCGCGAGGGGATCTTCCGCTGAACCCGGCCGGCGCCGCGCCCCGGCGGCCGGCCGGCCGGGTGGCCCGGATCAGGCCGGCTGCAGCGGGTCACGGCTGCGCACCGCGGTCGCGTTCGCGGCAACCCGTTCGGCGAGGGCCGCCTGGCCGGCCTCGACCAGCTCGGGCTCGCCGTGCCAGGCCGCCAGTGCCGGATCGACCAGTGCCCGGCCGAAGGAGAACGTCAGCGGCCACGGCGTGTCATGGCGCTGCATGGCCTCCAGGTTCGCGGTCGCGCGTTCCGGCGACTGCCCGCCGGACAGGAACGCCACCCCGGCGAGCTCGTCCGGCCAGGCCCGCAGCACCTGCACGGTGGCGTCGGCGACCTGCTCGGGCGAGCACTGCTCGGCGGCGTCCTTGCCCTCGATCACCATGTTGGGCTTGAGCACGATCCCCGCGAGGTCGACGTGCAGCAGCTCCAGCTCGGTGCGGAGATCGGCGTGCACCGCGGCGGTGGCCTCGGCGCAGCGCTCGATCGTGTGCGCGCCGTCCATCAGGACCTCGGGCTCGACGATCGGCACGATCCCGGCGGCCTGGCACGCCGCCGCGTACCGGGCGAGCGCGTTGCCGTTGCTGCGGATCGCACCCGGGCTGGGCCGCTCGACGTCGATCACGTAGACGGCGCGCCACTTGGCGAACGCGGCACCGATCTCGGCGTACTCCTCGAGGCGGCCGGGCAGGCCGTCGAGGCCCTCGGTGACCGTCTCGCCGGGCAGGCCCGGACAGGGCTTCGCCCCCGTGTCGACCTTGATGCCGGGCAGGATGCCGAGCGCGTGCACCGCCTCCGCGAACGGCCTGCCGTCGGTGAAGGTCTGGCGCAGCGTCTCGTCGCAGAAGATGATCCCGGACGCCCCGTCGGCGAGCCCCGGCGCCGTCGACAGCAGTTCGCGGTAGCGGCGGCGGTTCTCCGGGGTCGCCTCGACCCCGGCCTTCTCGAGCCGGCTCGACATCGTGCCGATGCTCTCGTCCGCGGCGAGGACGCCCTTCCCGGGGGCGACCATCTGCGCCGCGATCTCCCTGCACGAGTCCATGTCGTGAGCTCCTTCCGTGGCGAACGTGGTCGCCGACCGTACGTGCCGCGCCCCCGCCGTGACCTCACCCTTTCCGGGGAGCCGGTCGGGGAGGGCGATTCTTCAGTGATCACTCAAGTGTTCGCGGCAAAGTGTCGATAGACGGCGAGGCATGTGACCCCGACCATGGAGTCATGTCGAACCGATGGAACGCCGGGGTCATCCCCTACGCCGAGATGGGCTACTGGCAGCCGGACTACGTCCCGAAGGACACGGACGTGCTCTGCACGTTCCGCATCACCCCCCAGGAGGGAGTGCCGCCGGAGGAGGCGGGCGCCGCGGTCGCGGGCGAGTCGAGCACCGCGACCTGGACCGTCGTCTGGACCGACCGGCTCACCGCGCACGAGCACTACCAGGCCAAGTGCTACAAGGTCGAGGCGGTCGCCGGCACGCCCGGCCAGTACATCGCCTGGATCGCCTACGACATCGACCTCTTCGAAGAGGGCTCGATCGCGAACCTCACGAGCTCGATCATCGGCAACGTGTTCGGGTTCAAGCCGCTGAAGGCGTTGCGGCTCGAGGACATGCGCATCCCGGTGGCCTACGTGAAGACCTTCCAGGGTCCCGCGCACGGCATCATCATGGAGCGCGAGTACCTGAACAAGTACGGCCGTCCGCTGCTCGGCGCGACCACGAAGCCGAAGCTGGGCCTGTCGGCACGCAACTACGGCCGCGTCGTCTACGAGGCCCTCCGTGGGGGCCTGGACTTCGTCAAGGACGACGAGAACATCAACTCGCAGCCGTTCATGCGCTGGCGCGACCGGTACCTGTTCGTGATGGAGGCGGTCAACCGGGCGCAGGCCGAGACCGGTGAGATCAAGGGTCACTACCTCAACGTCACCGCCGGGACGATGGAGGAGATGTACGAGCGGGCGAACTTCGCCAAGGAGCTCGGCTCGGTCATCATCATGATCGACCTGACGATCGGCTACACCGCGATCCAGTCGATGGCGAACTGGGCCCGGGCCAACGGCATGATCCTGCACCTGCACCGGGCCGGGCACGGCACGTTCACCCGGCAGAAGACCCACGGCATCAGCTTCCGGGTCATCTCCAAGTGGATGCGCCTGGCCGGGGTGGACCACATCCACGCCGGGACGGTCGTCGGCAAGCTCGAGGGCGACAAGAACACGACCCTCGGGTTCTACGACACGCTGCGCAAGAACTACATCGACGCCGACCCGGTCAAGGGCCTGTACTTCGACCAGGACTGGCAGTCCCTGCCCCCGGTGATGCCGGTGGCCTCCGGCGGCATCCACGCCGGCCAGATGCACCAGCTGGTGGACCTCTTCGGCGACGACGTCGTCCTGCAGTTCGGCGGCGGCACCATCGGCCACCCGATGGGGATCGCGGCCGGCGCCGAGGCGAACCGCGTGGCGCTCGAGGCGACCATCAAGGCGCGCAACGAGGGCGTCGACCTCCTCAAGGAGGGCGAGAACATCCTCAAGAAGGCGGCGGGCAAGAACCGCGCCCTCGACATGGCCCTGGCGACGTGGGGCGACATCACGTTCAACTACGAGTCCACCGACACCGCCGACGTCGTCGCCACCCCGACGACCGCCTGATCAGGAGTCGACATGCGCGTGACCCAGGGCACCTTCTCCTACCTCCCCGACTTCACCGACGAGGAGATCTCCAAGCAGATCGAGTACTGCCTCGACAACGGCTGGCCGCTGTCGGTCGAGTTCACCGACGACCCGCACCCCCGCAACGTGTACTGGGAGATGTGGGGCCTGCCGATGTTCGACCTGAAGGACCCGGCCGGCGTCCTGCTCGAGGTGAACGCCTGCCGGAAGGCCAAGCCGAACCACTACATCCGGCTCAACGCCTACGACGCCCGGCTCGGCCGCCAGACGGTGGCGCTGTCGTTCATCGTGCAGCGGCCCGCCGAGGAGCCCGGCTTCCAGATCGAGCGGCAGGAGGTCGCCGACCGACAGATCCGCTACACCACCCGCGCCTACGCGACCGATCGTCCGGCCGGGGAACGCTACACCCAGGGGTGATCGACGTGACCGCACAGGACGAGACGGGCCGCGTCTCCTTCGGGTTCCGCCAGGGCGCGGACCCCGAGGAGGACGCCGCGCCCGAGCCACTTCCCCCCGGCGCCGTGGTCGACCTGAGCGTGGCGCGGCGGGAAGCCGGCATCGACGAGGTGCTGAAGAGCCTGGACAGCGAGCTGGTGGGGCTGACGCCCGTGAAGACCCGCATCGAGGAGATCGCCTCCCTGCTGCTGGTCGACCGGATGCGGGAGCGGTTCGGGATCACCGCGCAGCGTCCGACGCTGCACATGTGCTTCACCGGGAACCCCGGCACCGGCAAGACGACGGTCGCGCTGCGGATGGCCGATCTCCTGCACCGGCTGGGCTACCTGCGCCGGGGGCACCTCGTCAGCGTCACCCGCGACGACCTCGTCGGGGAGTACGTCGGGCACACCGCGCCCAAGACGAAGGAGGTCATCAAGCGGGCGATGGGCGGCGTGCTGTTCATCGACGAGGCGTACTACCTGTACAAGGCGGAGAACGAGCGGGACTACGGCTCGGAGTCCATCGAGATCCTGCTGCAGGTCATGGAGGGCAACCGGGACGACCTGGTCGTCATCCTGGCCGGCTACGCCGACAAGATGGACGTCTTCTTCGCGGCGAACCCGGGGATGCAGAGCCGGATCGCGCACCACATCACGTTCCCGGACTACACCGTCAGCGAGCTGGAGGAGATCGCGGTCCTCATGACCGACGAGCTGTCCTACCGGTTCTCCGACGAGGCACGTGAGGTGCTGCGCCGGTACCTGGAGCGCCGGGTCGGGCAACCGTGGTTCGCCAACGCGCGGAGCGTCCGCAACGCGATGGAGCGGGCCCGGCTGCGGCAGGCGCGTAGGCTCGTCGAGCAGGACACGCAGGTCGACCTGCAGGCGCTCATGACGATCGAGGCGGAAGACCTGCTCGCGAGCCGGGTGTTCCGCGAGGAATCCGACACCGGGACGGTGCGCTCGGCCTGACGAGAGGACCGACGACGAGGTGACGACCAACGCCAGGTTGCGCGCGCTGGTCGAGCTGGCTGACACCGGCTCGGTCCGCCGCGCGGCCGAACGCCTGGTCGTCACCGAGTCGTCGGTCTCGTCGGCCGTCGGCATCCTGGCCGCCGAGGTCGGCACGCCGCTCGTGACCCGGCAGGGTCGCGGGGTCCGGCTGACCCCGGCCGGGGAGCGCTACGCCGAGTACGCCCGCCGCATCCTCGGCCTGCACGACGAGGCCGTGCTGGCGGCCCGCACGGAGGCGGACCCCGAGCACGGCGCGGTCCGGATCGGCGCCGTCACCACCGCGGGCGAGTTCCTCATCCCCGGCATGCTGACCTCGTTCCGGGCCAAGCATCCCGGTGTGGTGCTGCACCTGGAGGTGGCGCCCCGCGGGCTGGTCTGGCCCATGCTGGCGCGGCACGAGGTGGACCTGGTGGTGGCCGGGCGGCCGCCCCAGGACCTGTACGCGGCCAGGGCGCAGGCCGTCCGCCCGAACGACCTGATCGTGGTCGGCAACCCCGACGAACGTGCCGGGTTCGACCCCGCACGGGTCACCTGGCTGCTCCGCGAGCCGGCGTCCGGGATGCGGGCCACCTGCACCGCCCTCCTGGAGACCCTGGACGTCGCACCCCCGCAGATGACGCTGGGGTCCAACGGTGCCGTCATCGCCGCCGCCGTCGCGGGGCTCGGCATCACGCTCGTCTCCCGGGAGGCCGTCCGCCGGGAGCTGGCCTCGGGTGCGCTGGTCGAGCTGCCGGTCCCCGGGGTCCCGCTCGACCGGCCGTGGCACCTGGTGAGCCAGCCGCGGCCGACGTCGTCGACCCGGCTGCTGATCGAGCACGTGCTCGCCGCACCCGAGCTCGGGTGGTCGGGGAGCGGGTCCTGACGCCACACCCCCCGGCCGACCCCCACGCAGGGGGATGACCGGCGCGGCCCGGCGGGACAGGCTCGGAACCGGCCGTCGCGGTTCCGGGCGGTCGCCGGCCGGTGGGTACCGCCGGGGCCGGCGGATCCGCCCCACCGAGGAGGGAAGACCATGCTCGCCGACCACACGACCCTCGCGCAGTTCCTCATCGAGGAGCGGCGTCACCATCCCGATGCCGGCGGTGATCTCAACTCGGTCGTCCTGGACGTGGCGGTGGCCTGCAAGGCGGTCGCCAACCGGGTGGCGCTCGGCGCGCTCCGCGACGGGCTGGGCCGCAGCGACCACACGAACGTCCAGGGCGAGGTCCAGTACAAGCTGGACATCCTCGCCAACGAGCTGTTCCTCCGGCTGACCGAGCGCGGCGGCCGGCTCGCCGGCGCCGTCTCGGAGGAGCTCGAGGAGCCCTACGTGCTCCCCGCCGAGTACGGGCGCGGCAAGTACCTGCTGGTCTTCGACCCGCTGGACGGGTCGTCGAACATCGACGTGAACGTCTCCGTCGGCAGCATCTTCTCCGTGCTGCGCGCCCCCGAGCCGGGGAAGGACGCGACGGCCGAGGACTACCTGCAGCCCGGCACGGAGCAGGTCTGCGCGGGCTACGCGCTGTACGGGCCGGCGACGATGCTGGTGCTCACCACCGGGCGCGGGGTGCACGCGTTCACCCTCGACCCGGCCCTGGGCGAGTTCATCCTCACCCGGGAGTCGATCCAGGTGCCCCGGGAGACCGGCGAGTACGCGATCAACTCCTCGAACCGCAGGTTCTGGGAGCCCGCGGTCCGCCGCTACGTCGACGAGTGCCTCGCCGGCCGGTCCGGGCCGCGGCACCGCGACTTCAACATGCGGTGGATCGCCTCGCTCGTGGCCGAGACGCACCGGATCCTGACCCGGGGCGGGGTGTTCCTCTACCCGCGCGACACGAAGGACCCGGCCAAGCCGGGCCGGCTGCGGCTGCTCTACGAGGCCAACCCGGTCGCGTTCCTCATCGAGCAGGCCGGCGGCGCGGCGAGCACGGGGCGGGAGCGGATCCTCGACGTCGCCCCGACCGGCCTGCACCAGCGCGTGCCGTTCATCTTCGGGTCGGCCGACGAGGTCGCGCTGATCGACCGGTACCACCGCGAGCACAACGACCACCCCTACGACTCCCCGCTCTACGGGGAGCGTGGCCTGTTCCGGGTGGCGGGCGGCTGAGCAGCGACACGACAAGGAGGTTGGAGCATGTCACGCAGGTACCCGATCGTGTCGGTGACCGGATCGTCCGGCGCCGGCACGACGTCGGTGATGCGCACGTTCAAGCAGATCTTCCGGCGGGAGGGGGTCGACGCCGCGTTCGTCGAGGGCGACAGCTTCCACCGGTACGACCGTGCCGAGATGAAGGCGGCCATGCGCGACGCGCACGACCGCGGTGACCACGCCTTCAGCCATTTCGGCGCGGAGGCGAACCTCTTCGACCAGCTCGAGGAGCTCTTCCGCACCTACGGCGAGACGGGCACGGGCAAGGTGCGCAAGTACCTGCACGACGACGTGGAAGCGGCGCCGTACGGGCAGGAGCCCGGGACGTTCACGCCCTGGGAGAGCCTGCCGCCCGACACGGACCTGCTCTTCTACGAGGGCCTGCACGGCGCCGTCGTGACCGACGGCGTCGACATCGCCCGGCATCCCGATCTCAAGATCGGCGTCGTCCCGGTGATCAACCTCGAGTGGATCCAGAAGCTGCACCGGGACAAGGCGTCCCGCGGGTACAGCACGGAGGCGGTGACCGAGACGATACTGCGCCGGATGCCGGACTACGTGAACTACATGTGCCCGCAGTTCACGCACACCGACGTGAACTTCCAGCGGGTGCCCGTGGTCGACACGTCGAACCCGTTCATCGCGCGCACCATCCCGACCGCGGACGAGTCGATGCTGATCATCCGGTTCCGCGACCCGCACGGGATCGACTTCCCGTACCTGCTGTCGATGCTGCACGACTCGTTCATGTCGCGTCCCAACACGATCGTCTGCCCGGGCGGGAAGATGGACCTCGCCATGCAGCTCATCTTCACGCCGATGATCATGCGGCTGATGGAGCGGAAGCGGGCCGCCTCGGTGGGCTGAGACAGAGCGTCCCTCCCCGCGCAACGGCCCCGCCCGGTATCACCGGGCGGGGCCGTTCGTTCGTGCAGGGGGCGTTTCGTGCTTCGTGCAGGGTCGTTCGCTCCTCACGCCGGCCCACGACCCCGCCCCGCCCCGCACGCCACGAGGCGGTGAGCCCGGTCGGGCTCACCGCCTCGTTCGTGCTGGGGTGGTGTCGTGGGTGGCAGCCGGCCTCAGCCGAACAGCGCCGGGATCTTCATGAGCAGCTGCTGCAGCCCGTAGCCGAACGGCACGAGCACCCACAGCCATGCCAGCGCGGCCATGACCGGGTGGATGTTGCCCTGACGGGCGTGGACCTGCTCGCTCATGCGCGTGCCTCCGCGGGTGTGCTGGTGTCCTCGGGCTGGTGGAAGCGGGGGTGGACCGGCCGGATCAGCTCGTTGCAGACGAAGCCGACCGCCAGCAGCCCGATCATGATGTAGAAGGCGGTCGTGTAGCGGTCGGGCCCCTGGACGCCCTGCGCGATCTGGGCGTCGGCGACCGCGTTCACGATGACCGGACCCAGCACGCCCGCGGTGGACCAGGCCGTGAGCAGCCGCCCGTGGATGGCGCCGACCTGGTAGGTGCCGAACAGGTCACGCAGGTAGGCGGGCACGGTCGCGAATCCGGCGCCGTAGAACGAGAGGATCAGGATGCAGCAGATCAGGAAGACGACCTTGTTGCTGTTCGTCGTGAACGTGACCGTCAGGTAGAGCAGCGCCCCGACACCCAGGTACATCCGGTACATGTTCTTGCGCCCGGCCCAGTCCGAGGTCGTCGACCACAGGATCCGGCCGAGCGAGTTGGCCAGCGACAGCATCGCGACGAACCCGGCGGCCGCCGCGGCCAGCGCGGTCGGTGTGGTGGCCTCCGGGAAGAAGTCCTTGTAGATCGGCGCCGCACGCTCCAGGATGCCGATGCCCGCGGTGACGTTGAAGGTCAGGACCACCCAGAGCAGCCAGAACTGCGGTGTCTTGATGGCGTTGGCCGCCGACACCTGGCCCTTCGTGGTCGGGCCGTGGATGGCGGCGTGCTCGGGGCTCCAGCCCGGGGGCTGCCAGTCGTCGGCGGGCACCCGGATCAGCAGCCAGCCCACGGACATGAACACCGCGTAGATCAGTCCCATGACGAGGAACGTCGTGGCGATGCCGTTGACGGCCGGCTCCGGGCCGGTCGCACCGAAGGCGGACAGCAGAGCCGCCGTGAGCGGGGAGGCGATGAGCGCGCCGCCGCCGAATCCCATGATGGCGATGCCGGTGGCCAGGCCGGGCCGGTCCGGGAACCACTTCATGAGCGTGGAGACCGGCGAGATGTAGCCGACGCCCAGCCCGATCCCGCCGATGACCCCGTAGCCGAGCACCACCATCCAGTACTGGCCCAGGTACAGGCCGAGCGACGAGATGAGGAACCCGGACACGAAGCAGGACGTGGCGACCACCATCGCCCACCGCGGGCCGTTGGTGTCCACCTTGGTGCCGAACACGGCGGCGGACAGGCCCAGCATGATGATGCCGAGGGTGAAGGGCAGCGCGCTGGCCACGCCCGAGATGCCCAGGCCCGCCTCGAGCGGGGACTTGAACACGCTCCACGCGTAGGCCTGTCCGATCGCGAGGTGGATCGACAGCGCAGCCGGGGGAACCAACCACCGGCTCCAGCCCGGTCGGGCGACGATCCGCCGCCGTTCCAGGAATCCTGCAGTCATTGCACGACCTCCTGATGGGATCCGGCCTTCCGCCTCGCGGCGGGTGGACGACCGGTACGGAACGGGCAGGATAGAGCGTCGCGACGCCGGCTGTGCTCGCCGACGGTTCCCGGCCTGCCCGGGCTGCAGCCTCACCCTTTTCGGTGGTGAGTTCATCCCCCCGGGTGGGGAGCGAGTGGGGGAGGACGACTGGACCATACGTGCCGGTCGCTCACCCGGCGTTACACCAGGATGCCGGTGCGTCGGGCCGCCGCGACGGCTCCGGCCCGGTCGTCCACGTCGAGCTTGCGATAGATGGAACGGAGATGGACGCCGACGGCGCGGTCGTCGACCGCGAGCCGGTTGGCGACGCCACGAGCGGAGAGCCCGGCCACCGTCATCGACAGCACCTCGCTCTCGCGGTGGGTCAGTCCCTGCCGCATGCCCGGCCAGGACTCGTCGCTGAGCTGCTGGGCGGCCCTGCGCAGGGTGCGGCCGGCCAGCACCGGATCGATCACGGTGGTCCCGGCGTGCACGACCTCCAGCGACCGCACCAGCTCCGCTCCGCCGACGCTCTTGAGGATGTAGCCGGCAGCACCGGCCCGCAGGGCGGTGAAGAGGTGGCGCTCCTCCTCGCGGTCGGTCAGCAGCACGACCCGGCAGCCGGGCAGCCGGTCCGCCAGGGTCCGGCAGAGGCCCGGCCCCGCCAGCTCCTGCGGGTCGACGTCGCAGAGCACCAGGTCGGGCCGGAGCTCCGTCACGAGGGGGACGGCGTCCCCGGGCGTCGTGGACGTGGCGACCACCTCCACCCGCTGGTGGTACGGCTCCAGCATCGCCGTGATGCCGGCGATGACCATCTCGTGGTCGTCGATCACGACGATCCTGATGGGAGCGTCCGGGGGTGGTGTGGGGAGGCGAGCGTCGGCCGGGCCGGAAAGGTGGGTACCGGGAACGGCCGTCACGGGCGCCTCCTTGCGTCGGTGTGACTGTGCTCCAGATCGTGGCGAACGCCACCCCGGGCCGACAAGATCGCGAGCCCACTGCTGTGCCGATGACCTGATCGATGGCACCGATCAGCGGGCGCGGAGCGGCGCCGCAGGTCAGGACAGGAGCTCGACGTACCCGTCCGTCCCGTGCACGCGGATGCGCTGCCCGTCGCGGATCAGCCGGGTCGCGTCCTCCACCCCGACGACGGCCGGCAGGCCGTACTCCCGCGCGATCACCGCGCCGTGGGTCATCAGGCCGCCCACCTCCGTGACCAGTCCCGCGATCCCGACGAACAGCGGGGTCCAGCTGGGGTCGGTGTACGCGGTGACCAGGACGTCGCCGGCGTCGAGGTCGGCCCGTGCGATGTCGGTGACGACCCGGGCCCGCCCTTCCACGGTGCCGGCGGAGACGGCCAGGCCGGCCAGCGCCCCGGCCGGAAGGCCGTCGCGACGGTAGGTGCCCGTGACGACCTCGCCGTCCGAGGTGAACACCCGGGGTGGCGTGAGCGCCCGGTGCGCCCGGAACTCGTCCTTCCGGGCCCGGATCAGCCGGTCGTCCACCCGGCGCGTGCGCACGGCCTCGCGGAACTCCTCGAAGCGGAGGTGGAAGGCGTCCTCGGCCTCACGCAGCACGCCGGCCCGCACGAGGTGTTCGGCCTCCCGCAGCAGCGCTCGCTTGTAGACGAAGTAGCGGCAGATCATGCCGTACTTGGGGTACTCCCGGTACCCGGCGAAGGTGCGGACGCGGTCGATCATCCGCCTGGTCTCCTCGGCCTTCCGCCGCCCGTCGGGGAGGGCCCGCAGGCGGTGCAGCACGTCCCGTTCCTTCGCCAGTGCCTGCTGCCGTCCCTGCTCGAAGCGCCGCCTGCCGGCGCCCTGCTCGTGGTTCCGGACGTTGCCGAGGACCGTGGGGACGAGCGTGGCCGGCCGCTCGCTCCAGCGTGGCCGCGTGATGTCGATCTCGCCGACGCAGCGCATGCCGTACCGGTCGAGGAAGTTCCGCAGCGCGGCTCGCGCCTCGCGCCCGCCCGCGACCGCCCCGAGCTCGTCGAGGAAGTCGTCGGCCCCGCTGCGTTCGACCTCCTGCAGGAACGCGACGACGTCCGGGTTCGGCCGGATCACGTCCGCGACGTCCAGCAGGGCCAGCCCCATCTCCGACGTCACGTTGTGCGGAACGGACCGGGTGAGCGTGTCGGCCACGTTCTTCTCGCCGAGCCACGCGTGGAGGTGGTCGTTGAGCCACCAGGCCGCCTCCATCCCCGTCGTGATCACCTGATGGCCGCGCCGGTCGAACAGGATCCGCCGCAGCTCCGCGATGTCGGCCAGCACGAAGTCGAACAGCTCCGGCCCGGACCGGGTGCGGATGCCCCGTTCCACGGCGGCGAGGGACGCCCGGGTGTGATCGACGAGTTCGGTGACGAGCGCCGGATCGGCCTCGATCAGCTCCGGGCTGCTGTCCGGCACCGCACCGGCGCGGCCCTCGTCCGGGAGCGCCCGGACGACGTCGCCGCGTTCGAGGAGGGTCCGCAGCGCGTCCCCGATCAGCGGATCGGACCGTCCGGCGCCGTCCAGGATGCGCGCGCGGCTCGCCGGTGCCGCCAGGGCGTCGGCGACGTCGACGAACAACCGGCCACCGGCCTCGGCCATCGGCAGGGGAGTCGTCAGCTGCCAGAGCGAGATGCCGAGGGGCTTCATCGGGTCGGTCATCATCTGCTGGTGACCGACGGAGATGTAGACGTGGTTCTCGTCGTCGCCGGTCGCCGGGACCGGGAACACCGTGGTGATCGGCCGGCTCTGCACGATGTGGACGACCTCGCCCGCCAGGCACCATTCGATGTCCTGGGGCCGGCCGAAGTGCGCTTCGACCCGGCGGCCGAGCCGGACCAGGCGCACGACCTGCGCGTCGGTCAGCACCGGACGCTGCTGCGGCTCGACCGTCCTCGCGACGACCTCGTCGTCGCGCACGGTGTAGGTGTCGCCGTTCACCCGCCCGGCGACCAGCGTGTCGCCGAGGCCCCGGACGGCCTCCACGGTGGCGAGCTTCCGGTTCGAAGTCACCGGGTCCGCCGTGAACAGGATCCCGGCCGCCTGCGGGAACACCATCTCCTGCACGACGACGGCCATGTGCACGTGTCCGTGGTCGACGCCGTTGCGCAGCCGGTAGCTCACCGCCCGCTCGGTGAACAGCGACGCCCAGCACCGCCGGACGTGCTCGAGGATCGCCTCCGGCCCCACGACGTCCAGATAGGAGTCCTGCTGACCTGCGAAGGACGCGGTCGGCAGGTCCTCCGCGGTCGCGCTGGACCTGACCGCGCAGGCCGTCTGCCCGCCGAGCCGGGCGATCCGGCGGCCGATTGCCGCCACGAGATCGTCGGGAAGGGGGAGCTCGTGGATCACCCGGCGGATCCCGGCGCTCACCGTGCCGATCGCCGCGCGGTCGTCCGGCGCCAGGCCGGCCAACCGTCCGATCGCGACCTCGACCGGCCGCGCCCCGGCCACGACCCGCCGGAACGCGTCCACCGTCACCACGAAGCCCTGTGGCACCCGGATGCCGTCGAGCCGGGTCAGCTCACCCAGGTTGGCCGCCTTGCCGCCGACCTCGGCGACCTGTCCCTGCCCGACCTCGTCGAGGCCCACCACGTACTCCACCCGTTGCCACTCCATGCCGTCCGCCCGGGTCTTGCGACGGCCGATTATGGAACGTGAAAAGAATCCTCATGGGAGTCGTGAATCGTGTATAAGGTGAGAGTGGGAAAGCCGCTGTGATCCTTCCCGAAGTGCGGGACCCCCGATTCGTCACGATCCGCCGCGGCGGGACCCTCACGGACCCCGACCACCATCTGCTCGCGCTGTGGGCCGCCACCTGTGCCGAGCACGTGCGCGGGCTCTTCGAGGCCGCCCGTCCCGAGGACCGGCGCCCACGTGAGGCGATCGAGCACGCCCGCGCTTGGGTGCGTGGCGAGGTCAGGATGATGCAGGCCCGCGCCGCCGGCGGCCACGCGATGGGCGCGGCCAGGGAGCTGCGTGGGGCGCCGCGGTACGCCGCGTACGCCGCCGGGCAGGCCGGCTGCGTGGCACACGTCGCCGCACACGAGCTCGGCGCGGCCGCCTACGCGATCAAGGCGGTCCGGGCGGCCGCCCCGGAGGGGCTCGGGGAGGTCGCCGGGCGGCGGGAGTGCCGGTGGCAGCGCGACCAGCTCCCGGACGCGATCCGGGAGCTCGTGCTCGACGACCAGAGGCTGCGCAACGACCTCTGCTGGTCGGTGTTCGACTGCTGAAGCCGCGGGCGGCAGCGATTGCGGATCGACGCCGGCGATCGCTCCCGTCGGTCAGGGGCGCCGGAGGATCGCCCGGGCCGCGGGGAGGCTGCCGACGAAGAGCAGGGCGAGACCGGCGATGCCCACTGTGGAGACCGGGCGACCCGGCAGGACGAAACCCGCCATCGTCACCGGACTGCTGACGACCAAGCACCAGGCCGACCACCGGGGGACGGCGCGTGCCCGGTCGAGAGCCACTCCGAGCAGGACGTACGCGACCAGATGACCGATCACGTAGACGAGCAGGAACAACGTCATGACCGGCCCGGTCTCGAACCGCGAGTAGAGGTCGGCGTACCGGCCATCGTCCGGGAGCAGCGCCATGGTCCGCGCGAGATCGTCCAGCGCGGTCAGGGCGGCAAACGGGAGCCAGCCGACCACCCCGAGGATGCCACCGACCGTGGCGAGCCACGGGCTCCGGCGGAAGGCGAGGTGGCCGAGGCCGGCCGCTCCGATCGGGAGGAGGAAACAGGCGACGACGTACGCGACCAGGTGTGCGTTGTTGACGACCGGGTCGGCGCCGGCGTTCGCCGAGATCGTCAGCTGCCCGGCTCCGATCTCCTGGACGGGAGGGTGCAGCGCCGACCCGGCGAGGTAGCCGAGCGGGCCGCCGACGACGGAGACGGCCACGAGGACTCGGCACAGCCGCTCGGCTCCCACCACGGGGACCGTGATCTGACCGTGTGCTGAAGGAGCCATGTGCCCTCCTCCGGAACCGCGGGCTGCGACGGACGACCGAATCGGCCAGGAGTATCCGCTGCGCCGCGCCGCGGGACCACCTCGACGAGCGCCGCCCCGAGGAACGCCAGGCCGACGCGTTGTCCGAGCTGTGCGCGCAGGTCCTCGAGCGCGGGGAGCTGCCCGAGACCGGTGGGCGGCGGCCGATGCTGAACGTGCTGATCGGGCTGGAGGACCTGCAGCGCCGGGCGACGGGCGCGCTGCTGGACTTCGGCGGCCGGCTCACCCCGGAGAGCCTGCGGATGCTGGCCTGCGACGCCGCCGTCGTCCCGATCGTGATGAACGGCGCCGGCCAACCCCTCGACATCGGCCGGGCCACACGCACCATCCCGGACGGGCTGCGCCGCGCGATCACCGCCCGCGACCGCGGCTGCGCCCACCCCGGCTGTGACCGGCCCCCGTCCTGGTGCGAGGTCCACCACATCGTCCCGTGGGAGATCGACGGACCGACCGCACTGTCGAACACGGTCATGGTGTGCAAGCTGCACCACCGGCTACTGCACCACCCCGGATGGATCGTCCGGATCCGCGACGGGCTCCCCGAGTTCGTCCCACCCCGCTGGATCGACCCGCTGCAACAACCACGCCGCCAACCCCGCCCCGCCACCGCGGCCTGACTCGCCGGCGATCAGGGCACGAACCTCGGTCGCGGTGCGATTGCCCGCGTACCCGCGTACCCGCGTACCCGCGTACCCGCGTACCCGCGTACCCGCGTACCCGCGTACCCGCGTACCCGCGTACCCGCGTACCCGCGTACCCGCATGCCCGCGGCCGGCTTCCCATGGGCTCGGGACGGAACGTCGCGGCACGGGCTGCGATCGCCGCCCTTCGGCCGCGGCGGCTAACACACCTCGATCACGAGACGGATGCCGGCGCCCGCAGCATCGACCACGTGCGCGGGCCGCCGCCCTCCAGATCGACGACACCCGTGACGACGAAGCCGTGTCGCTCGTACAGGCGCACGTTGCCTGGTTCGCTCGTCTCCAGATACGCCGGCAGACCTGCACGGTCGACGGCCCGCAGGCCGGCGCGCAGGAGCGCGCTCCCGAGACCGCGACCCTGCAGGCGCGGGTCCACCCCCAGGGCATCGAGCGATACGTGCGGGATCGCGGGGCGTTTCGGGGCCAAGGCGGTGTCGGCCGCCTCTGCCGCGGCGGCCCGATCGCCGGTGAGCTCCACGGCCACCGCGCCGACGCGTTCCCGCACCGTGTCGGGCACAGCACCCGCGCGCGTCCACACGGCGACCGCGCCGAGGCCTGCGTCGAGGGTGTCGGCGCCGTCGACCACGCCGTACGGCAGGGCGACCGCCGTCAGGAACGTGGAGTACAGCTCCCGCAGCCGGTGGGCGTGGTCGTCCGCGGCGACGGTCCACCGGGTCCACGCGTAGTCCGCGAACGCATCGGCGAGGAGCTGCGAGGCGCGCGGCACGTCGTCGGGAGTCATCGGTCGCAGGACGGTGCCGGGAGGAGTGGCCATTTCGCCAATGGTGCGGTGTCGGGGCCGCAGGCGCGCGGGAGATACGGCCGGTCCTCGCGAGTGCCCGCTGCCCGGCGCACGGTCCAAGCAGGACGATCGTGCGCGCCGCTCAGCTCACGGCGCGCACTGCCCGCTGCACTCCCCGAACTCCGAGCCGGTGGTGTGGCCGCGGAAACCACCGCCGCGGTGGAACGTCCCGCTGAGCGTCCCCTCGATCGCGCCACTGAGTTCGAGGCGTCCCGACTCCTCGGTTCCGGCAGCCGTGGCGTTCACCTCAGGGATCCGGCCCGGCCCGGCGCGGAACGAACCTTGCGCGGCGCCGTCCGAACTCGTCCCGCCCTGGCCGAGGCCGCCGACAGTGCACTCGGCCGAACACGGCCCCACGCCGTCGACCGGGGCGGCCACCGCGGCAGTGGCGCCGGCCAGCGTGAGCCCGAGGACGGTGATGGAGAGAGCGGCAGCTCGGATCGGCGTCCGCATGTCGGGCTCCTCTCGCCGGGGGCGGCGAGCGTATCCGCCGCATGGCGCCGGTCGACCATGTTCCTGTTGGAGATCCCCAGGGTTGTCGACGTAGCGACCGGAACGGACGGCCGGACCGTGGACGGGCATGTGGTCCTTGAGAACGGCCGGCGCGACGTCGGTGTCGAGGCCGGTCGCCTCCTTCATGGGCTCGGACGAGGCTCGGGCCGCCGGGTTCATCGCCTGGCACGAGCGCTCCGGGCGCGCTGACCGGTCCCGCACGACCCGATGATCGACCGTTGTGGAGTGCAGCGTTCGCGAGGCGAGCGCTGCACTCCACAGCGGGTGATCATGGCGTCGCGAGTGCGGGTGCTGCACCGGTTCGACCGGCCGGCCGCGTCGGCGATCGCGGTGGCCACGTCGGTGTCGACGACGCTCACTCGACGTCGGCTCGGCGGGAGGCATGGAGTCGGCGAGGAAGTCGTCGTCGTGCTCGGTGTCGGACTCGAACCGGTCGAACGCCCGGGCGAGGCCGGGCGCTGCCGTGCAGAACAGGATCGGCCCCTCACCGTGCTGCGGATGGTGAGAGGCCGATTCGGCTGATGAGGCAGTGGGTGCCCCCGGCAGGATTCGAACCTGCGCTCCCGCCTCCGGAGGGCGGTGCTCTATCCCCTGAGCTACGGGGGCCGTGCGATGGGAGAACCGTAGCGCACCGCTCCGCTCGGCCCCGCGCGGGGGTCACCGCCGGATCACTGGCTCACCCACCAGCCGTAGGACCGGTAGTCCGGGTACGGCGCGAGGAACGGGTGCTCGGCCCTCGTCGTCACGGTGAGATCCGGGCCGGTGACCAGCTCGCCCGGGATCGTGAACGACGCCTGCTCCCACGGCATCCCCTCGGGCAGGGTCCAGGTCCCGGCCCGCACCCCGCCGGCGTCGACGGCGACCACCCGGGTGCGGTCGCCCGCCAGGGGCGTGGCGGCCCCGATCCGTCCGGTGAGCGTCACCGGACGGCCGGGGGTGAGCCCGCGCAGGGTGAACATCTCCCCGCCGACGACGTGCCGGCCGGAGTCGGCGACCACCCGCCCGTCGACGACGGTCCGGTCCAGCACGCCGGCCGGCTGCAGGCCCAGTACCGGCGGGCCGGGCGCCCAGCCGTGCACGGCCTCGTCGGTCATGTCGCCGACGTTGAGGTGGTCGACGATCCGGCCCGGGACCCCGCGGTCGGGCAGGTCGGCCGAGCCGTCCAGGCTCCAGTCCGCCCGCCACACGCTGACCCGGTCGCAGCTGCGGTCGATCTGGCAGGTCTGCGGCGCGGCCGGGGAGATCGGGCGGGCCGGCCCGGCGAGCCGGAACGTGATGACGGGCTCGTCGCCGAGCAGCGCGGCCCGTCCGAGGTCGGCGACTGGGATCCCGCCCCAGTCGTCGAAGATCGCGAACCACTGCGGGCGTTCGCGCTCGGGCAGCCGGCGCAGCGCCTCGTAGAGCGTGCCGGGACCGTTGAGCGCCGGTGCGGCCATGCCGTTCGTCGTCAGCCCGACGAGGTCGACGGTGCGGCGCCCGCCGAACCAGGCGGCCGCGCCGGCGTCGTTGATCGCTACGACGTCACCGGGCGGCACGTTCCCGGCGATCCACTGCCCGACGCTCACCGGCCCCTCGCGCATCGCGGACGCCTGCTGGCCCAGCCGCAGCGCCCAGGTCGGCGTCACGATCACGGTGAACAGCAGCCCCACCGCGAGGATGCCGTGCCGGGCCGGTCGGTGCCCGACCGCGCCCGTGCCGAGCACCGCGAGCAGCACGACCAGCGGCAGGAACGGTTGCAGGTAGCGCAGGTCCTGCCACCGCGCGGTGGTGAGCGTCGCGACGCTGAGCAGCACCAGCGACAGGCCGAGGGTGACCGCGACCGCGAGGGTCCGCTCCCGGCGGGCGGCCAGCACGCCCAGCCCGACGACGGCGACCGCCAGCGTCAGCGGCGGCAGCACGTCCTGCCCGGACAGGCCGGCCAGCGCCGCGACCATGGCCTGCAGGTTGTGCAGCGTGTGGTCGGCGATCTCGGTGGGCTGGCGCAGCAGCCCGGCGTGCAGCCAGGACTTCGCGACGACGCCGTTCGCCTGCGCCGTGCCGGTCAGCAGCCGGTACAGCAGCAGCTGCCCCGCGAAGACGACGAGCGGCAGCGCCAGCAGCGGGGTCCGCCACGACCGCAGCCGCCCGGACCGCCACGCCGCCCACAGCATCGCCGCGACCAGCGCCGCGGCGACCAGGAAACCCTCGGGGCGGGTCAGGGCGAGCAGCGCGGCCAGCACCGGTGTCCCGCCGAACCGGGGCCGTTCCCGCAGGTAGCAGGCCAGGGTGCCGGTGAGCAGCGCGGCGAGCAGCCCCACCTCCATGCCGCTCGCCGCGCCCCACAGCAGCGGGCCGGACGACGCCGTCAGCACCCCCGCCCAGAGGCCCGCGGCCCGGCCGCCGAGCCGGTACCCGGCGACGACGGTGCACGCGGCGGTGACCGCCACGGCCACCAGGCCGGACCCGACCGCGAACGCCAGCAGTCCCTGCCCGTGGAGCCCGAGCGCGGACGCCGCGCCCAGCAGCGTCACGTAGAGCAGGCTCGACGCGCCCGTCGTCACGGGCTCGCCCGGCTGGTAGCGCAGCGGCTCGCCCAGGCCGAACTGGCGGCCGTACTGGAGGTGGATGTAGACGTCGTCCAGCGGGGGTACGAGGTTGCCCTCGTTGTACGCCAGCGACACGGCCACGAACGCCGCTCCCAGCAGCAGCGCGAGGATCCCGCACCCGCCCGCGGCCACCAGCGGGCGGTCGAGGGCGGCGACCAGCCGGGCGCGTGGCCCCCGGGACGGTTCGGACCCGCGGCTCGCGGGGCGTCCCGGGGCGCCGCCGTCGGGCGTCCGGGGTCGGCGGTCGACCATGGAACCTCCGGACGGTCGAGCGCGAGGGCTCGCGCGGCGACCGGGGGATCGGGGCCGGCGCGTCGACCGGCGGGGGAGCGGCCGACGCTACGCGCCCCGCACGCGCGGGCCACGGCCGAGACCTGCATGAAGGTGCCCGCGGTCACCTCCTAGAATCCTGACGGTGAATCCCGACGTGCTCGCCGATCTGGTCCGTGACGTCGCGCGGGACGTGCTGACCCGACGCGGCCTGGACGTCTCCGCCCTGCCCACCGACGCCGGCGTCGAGCGCCCCCGCAACCCGGAGCACGGCGACTACGCCACCAACGTCGCCCTGCGCACCGCCAAGAAGGCCGGGGTGAACCCGCGCGACCTCGCATCCTGGCTGGCCGAGGAGCTGGCGGGCCGCGACGGGATCGCGAGCGCCGAGATCGCCGGGCCGGGCTTCATCAACCTGCGGCTGGCCGCGGACGCGCAGGGGGCGATCGTCGGCGAGATCCTCGCGACGGGCGCCGCCTACGGCACCGGCGGTGAGCTGGCGGGTACCCGGATGAACCTGGAGTTCGTCTCCGCGAACCCGACCGGCCCGATCCACCTGGGCGGCACCCGCTGGGCCGCCGTCGGCGACGCGCTCGGCCGGGTGCTGGCCGCCCGGGGCGCCGACGTGGCGCGCGAGTACTACATCAACGACGCCGGCGCCCAGATCGACCGGTTCGCCGAGTCGCTGATCGCCGCCGCCACCGGCCTCCCCACCCCGGAGAACGGCTACGGCGGCGCCTACATCGGCGAGATCGCCGGGAAGGTCGTGGCGGCCGAGCCGGGCATCGTGGACCTGCCCGAGGCGGAGCGGCACCAGGCGTTCCGGCGGGTGGGGGTCGCGCTGATGCTGGAGGAGATGCGCCGCTCGCTGCACGAGTTCGGGACCGACTTCGACGTGTGGTTCAGTGAGCTGTCGCTGCACGAGTCGGGCGCGGTCGAGGAGTCGATCCAGCAGCTCAAGGACAACGGCAGCCTCTACGAGAAGGACGACGCGTGGTGGCTGCGTTCCACGGAGCAGGGCGATGACAAGGACCGCGTCGTCATCAAGAGCGACGGGACCCCGGCCTACATCGCTGGTGACATCGCCTACCTGCGGGATAAGCGTTCCCGCGGGTTCGACCGCTGCATCTACATGCTCGGCGCCGACCACCACGGCTACACGGTGCGGCTGAAGGCGGTCGCCGCCGCGATCGGTGACGACCCGTCGGTCGTCGAGGTCCTGATCGGGCAGATGGTCAACCTGGTCCGCAGCGGCGAGCCGGTCCGGATGAGCAAGCGGGCCGGCACCATCGTCACACTGGAGGACTTCGTCGACGCCGTCGGGGTCGACGCCGCCCGCTACTCCCTGGTGCGGTCCTCGGTGGACTCCTCGGTGGACATCGACCTCGACCTGCTGACGAGCCGGACCAACGAGAACCCGGTGTTCTACGTGCAGTACGCGCACGCCCGGCTGGCCTCGCTGGCCCGCAACGCCGCCGACCTCGGCGTCGAGCCGGGCGACGGCTACGGCCTGCTGTCCCACGACCGGGAGGGCGACCTGATCCGGACGCTCGGCGAGTTCCCGGAGGTCGTCCGGACCGCGGCCGAGCTGCGCGAGCCGCACCGGATCGCCCGCTACCTGGAGTCCCTCGCCGGCGCGTACCACAAGTTCTACGACACCTGCCGTGTCCTGCCCCAGGGTGACGAGGACGTCACCGACCTGCACCGGGCGCGGCTCGCCCTCTGCGTGGCCGCCCGCCGGGTGCTCGCCAACGGGCTGGGCCTGCTCGGCGTCAGCGCACCCGAACGGATGTGACGAGATGAGAGCCCACCCCGCCGGACCGCTGCACGCCGGCATCACCCCCGAGCACGAGTCGGCCGGGCCGCACCCGGGGTCGGCGGCCGAGCTGGACGCGCTCGACCCGGCCGTCTGGCCGCGGAACGCCGCCCGCGGCGCCGACGGTGCCCTGCGGGTCGCCGGGGCCGACGTCCGCGATCTCGCCCAGCGCCACGGCACCCCGCTGTTCGTGCTCGACGAGGACGACTTCCGGTCCCGCTGCGCCGAGTTCGCCGCCGCGTTCGGCGCGTCCGCCGTGCACTACGCGGCCAAGGCGTTCCTGTGCACCGAGGTGGCCCGCTGGGTCGCGCAGGAGGGCCTGTCGCTGGACGTCTGCTCCGGGGGCGAGCTCGCGGTCGCCCTGCGCGCGGAGTTCCCGCCGGAGCGGATCGCGTTGCACGGCAACAACAAGTCCGTCGCCGAGCTGGCGGCCGCCGTCGACGCCGGGATCGGCGGGATCGTGCTGGACAGCTTCGACGAGATCGCCCGGCTGGATGCCGTCGCGGCCGAGCGCGGGGTGCGGGCGCCGGTGCTGATCCGGCTGACCGTCGGCGTCGAGGCGCACACCCACGAGTACATCGCCACCGCGCACGAGGATCAGAAGTTCGGGTTCTCGATCGCCGGCGACTCCTTCGGCGGGCAGGGCTCGGCGGCGCTGGAGGCGGCCCGCCGCGTGCTCGCCGCCCGGCACCTGGAGCTCGTCGGGCTGCACAGCCACATCGGCAGCCAGATCTTCGAGACCGAGGGCTTCGAGGCCGCCGCCCGCCGCGTCGTCAAGGTGCTCGCGGACCTGTACGCCGAGCACGGCGCGGAGCACCTCACCAGCCTGCGCACCCTCGACCTGGGCGGCGGCATCGGCATCGCGTACCGCTCCGGGGACACGCCGCTGTCGATGCCCGCGCTGGCCGAGGAGCTGCGGGCCATCGTCAAGCGCGAGTGCGCCGCCTCAGGGCTGGACGCACCAGCGATCGCCGTCGAGCCGGGCCGGGCGATCGCCGGGCCGGGCACCGTCACCGTCTACGAGGTCGGGACGATCAAGGACGTGCCGCTGGGCGGCCACTCCCGGCGCTATGTCAGCGTCGACGGCGGGATGAGCGACAACATCCGCACCTCGCTGTACGACGCCGAGTACGACGTGCGCCTGGTGTCCCGTTCCTCCGAGCGGGACTCGGTGCCGGGCGGGGACCGGCCGGTGCTGTCCCGGGTGGTCGGCAAGCACTGCGAGTCCGGTGACATCGTGGTGCGCGACTGCTGGCTCCCGGCGGACCTCGCGCCGGGTGACCTGCTGGCGGTCGCGGCCACCGGGGCGTACTGCTACGCGATGGCATCCGGTTACAACCGGCTGCCGCGGCCCGCGGTCGTCGCGGTGCGCGAGGGGGCCGACCGCACCCTGCTGCGCCGCGAGACACTGGAGGACCAGTTCCGGTTCGAGGTGTGAACGCACCTGCGCACGGTGCCGGGCGACAGCCGGGCGGGAGCCGGGTGAGAACGGCCACCCCGGTCTGCCCGGGACCGGCCTGACCAGGAATGATCGGCGCCCGCTGGAGCGGGTGCGGTACGCGAGGAGGGCTTGTGGCGAGGGGCGAGAGCAGCGCCGTCCGGGTGGCACTGCTGGGCTGCGGGACCGTCGGCACCGAGGTGGTCCGGCTGATCACCGAGCAGGCCGGCGAGCTGGCGGCCCGGGTCGGTGCACCGGTCGAGCTGGCCGGCGTCGCCGTCCGGCGCCCGCACAAGCACCCGTGGCTGACCGAGAACTTCCCGCACCTGGTCACCACCGACGCCGGTGAGCTGGTCGGCCGGGACGACGTCGACGTCGTCGTCGAGGTCATCGGCGGCATCGAGCCGGTCCGCGGCTGGCTGCTGGAGGCGTTGAAGGCCGGCAAGTCGGTGGTCACGGCGAACAAGGCGCTGCTGGCCGAGGACGGCCCGACGCTGGCCGAGGCCGCCGACGCGTCCGGCGCCGACCTCTACTACGAGGCCGCGGTCGCCGGGGCGATCCCGCTGCTGCGCCCGCTGCGCGAGTCGCTGGCCGGGGACCGGATCACCCGGGTCGCCGGGATCGTCAACGGCACCTCGAACTTCATCCTGTCGGCCATGGCGGCCGGCGGCACGTCGTACGCGGACGCCCTGGAGGAGGCCACCCGCCTCGGCTACGCGGAGGCCGACCCGAGCGCGGACGTCGACGGCTACGACGCGGCCGCCAAGGCCGCGATCCTCGCCACGCTGGCGTTCCACACCCGGATCACGGCCGCCGACGTGCACCGCGAAGGCATGCGCGAGGTCAGCTCCGCCGACGTCGGGGCCGCCCGCCGGCTCGGCTGCACGATCAAGCTGCTGGCGATCTGCGAGCGGATCGTCACCGGCGACGGGGACGAGTCCGTGTCGGCCCGCGTCTACCCCGCGATGGTGCCGGACGCGCACCCGCTGGCCCGGGTCGACGGCGCGTTCAACGCGGTGTTCGTCGAGGCCGAGGCCGCCGGCCAGCTGATGTTCTACGGCCAGGGCGCCGGTGGCGCGCCGACCGCGTCCGCGGTGCTCGGCGACCTCGTCGCGGTGGCCCGCAACCGGGTGGGTGGCGGCCGCGGGCCGCGCGAGTCGGCGTACGCGAGCCTGCCGGTGCGCCCGATCGGCGAGGTGCCCACCCGCTACCACGTCGACCTGGAGGTCGCCGACCGCGAGGGCGTGCTCGCCGCGATCGCCGGTGAGTTCGCCCACCACGGCGTCTCGATCGCCGCGGTCCGCCAGACCGGCGGGACCAACGGCGCCATCGACGGCGACGCCGGCCAGGCCCGGCTCACCGTCGTCACGCACTCGGCGCCCGAGGCGGCGCTGTCGGCCACGGTGTCCGCGCTGCTCGACCTCGAGCAGGTCCACGGCGTGGCGGGTGTGCTGCGGGTGGAGGGCCTGGGTCGCGCGGTGAGCGCGCTCGGCATGGGCGAATGAGTTCTCGAACCAGGTGGAGGCGTCGGCGATGACCGGCAGCGTGCAGAACGTCCGGGGGCCGGCCGCCGGCGGCACGGAGCTCGCGAGGCAGGTGGCGGGTGCGGTGGCGCCCCCGCCGCCCGGACACTGGCCCGGGGTCATCGAGGCCTACCGGGACCGGATGCCGGTGCGGGAGGGCTGGACGGTCGTCACCCTCGGTGAGGGCGGCACGCCGCTGCTGCCGGCACCGCGGCTGTCCGAGCGGACCGGCTGCCAGGTGTACCTGAAGGTCGACGGCGCCAACCCGACCGGGTCGTTCAAGGACCGCGGGATGACGATGGCCGTCACCGCCGCGCTGGCCGACGGCAAGCAGAGCGTGCTGTGCGCGTCCACCGGCAACACCTCGGCGTCCGCGGCGGCGTACGCGACCCGCGCCGGGATGACCTGCGCCGTGCTCGTCCCGCGCGGCAAGATCGCGCTGGGCAAGCTCGCCCAGGCCGTCGCGCACGGCGCCCGGATCCTGCAGATCGACGGCAACTTCGACGACTGCCTGGAGCTGGCCCGCAAGACGACCGCCGACTACCCGGCGATCGCGCTGGTCAACTCGGTGAACCCGACCCGGATCGCCGGGCAGGCCTCGGCCGCCTACGAGATCTGCGACCAGCTCGGCCGGGCCCCGGACGTCCACTGCCTCCCGGTCGGCAACGCCGGCAACATCACCGCTTACTGGCACGGCTACCGCGGCTACCACGCCGACGGGCTGATCCCGGCACTGCCGCGGATGTTCGGGTTCCAGGCCGCCGGTGCCGCGCCGCTGGTGCACGGTGCACCGGTCGCGGCGCCGGAGACGATCGCGACCGCGATCCGGATCGGGGCCCCGGCGTCCTGGAAGGGCGCGACCACGGCCCGTGACGAGTCCGGCGGCAAGTTCGCCGCCGTCACCGACGACGAGATCCTCGCCGCGTACCGGATGCTCTCCGCGGAGGAGGGCGTCTTCGTGGAGCCGGCGTCGGCGTCCAGCGTCGCGGGGCTGCTGCAGTCGCACGCCGACGGCTCGCTCCCGGCGGGCTCGCTGGTGGTGTGCACGGTGACCGGGCACGGGCTGAAGGACCCGGACACCGCGCTGCTCACCGCGCCGGATCCGGAGATCGTGCCGATCGACCCGGGCGCGGTCGCCGCCGCCCTCGAGCTGGCCTGATGGGGCGCCCGACGCGCGCGCGGATCCGCGTGCCCGGGTCGACGGCGAACCTCGGGCCCGGGTTCGACTGCCTCGGCATGGCGCTCGGCCTCTACGACGAGATCGACGTCGAGGTGTTCGAGACGCCCGGCCTGTTCGTCGACGTCGCCGGTGAGGGTGCCCGGTTCGTCCCCCGGGACGAGCGGCACCTGGTCATGCGCGCGATGCGACAGGCGTTCGAGCTGTTCGGGGGGTGTAGTGGGGCGCCTCCGGGGCTGCGCCTGCGGTGCACGAACGCCGTGCCGCACTCCCGCGGTCTCGGCAGCTCGGCGGCCGCGGCCGTCGCCGGGGTGACCGCGGCCGCCGTCCTCGCCGGCCGCGACCTCGAGCTGGAGCGCGACGCGGTGCTGCAGCTCTCGGCCGGGATGGAGGGCCACGCGGACAACGCCGCCGCCAGCCTGCTCGGCGGGTTCGTGGTGGCCTGGGAGACGCGGGGCGCGGCGCGCCGGTTCCACGCGGAGAAGCTCGACGTGCACCCGGACGTGCGCCCGGTCGCGTTCGTCGCCGGGATCGAGTCGTCCACGAAGAGCACCCGCGGGCTGCTCCCCGAGGAGGTCCCGCTGGCCGACGCCGCCTTCACCGGCAGCCGGTGCGCGCTCGCCGTGCTCGCGATGACCCGGCGCCCCGACCTGCTGCTGGCCGCGACCGAGGACAAGCTGCACCAGCCCTACCGGCGGCCGGCCTACCCGGACTCGTTGCGCCTGGTCGAGAGCCTGCGCGAGCGGGGGATCGCCGCGGCGATCTCCGGCGCCGGACCGACGGTGCTGGCGCTCACCACCGACGGTGAGGTGCCCGACGACGTCGACACCGAAGGTTTCGCAGTGCTGCCGTTGCCGGTGGACACCGAGGGTGTGCACGTCGAGGTGCTCTGACTCCTCGCCCGGGGGGTTGCCCTCGCCTCGCACGGTCGTTGCCCGCACGGCCCTGCCTCGCAGGCCCTTCACGAGCGGACCCTTCGTGGGAGGAGCGCAACGAACGACCCGTTCGTGGCGAGCGCGGCTCCGGGACGCCGGCCGAGGTGCGCGTTCCGGCCCCGTGAGCGGCGAGAGTGTGCAGATCGACTCGGGTGCGGTGGCCGAGGTGCACGTTTCGCACTGTCGAGCGGCGGCTGCGTGCTGATCGACCGGGGCATGCTGGTCGAGGCGCCCGTTGAGGCCCCTTGAGCGGCGACACTGTGATGATCGACTCAGCGGGGGCGAGCGAGGCGCACGCTTCCGTCCTCCGGGCGGCGAAAACGTGCCGGTCGAGTCGACCGCTGTCGTCGAGGCGCGCGTTTCGGCCCGCGGGCGGGCGGATTCGTGCTGATCGACTCGGGGATGGTGGTCGAGGTGCACGTTGTGGCCCTTCGACGGGCGACAACGTGCTGGTCGACGCCGGCGCGATGGTCGGGGAGCGCGTGCCGGCAGGTCGGCGGGAAGCAACGTGCTGGCCGACCCCCGGGGCGATGGGCGGGGCGCGTGTTTCTCGGCCGGCCGGCGGGCGAAACCGTGCTGGTCGACTCCCGGCGATGATCGGGGTGCGCGTGTCGACGTGCCGGCGGACAGCAGCGTGCTGATCGACACGGCGTGCGGGCCGTGCCGGGCAGCCGGTCGCCGAACGGACGGGAATACCCGGAGCGGTCATGCCGTTGACTCCCACGGATCCGGTGCACGCGAGCGCGTCCTGGCGCCCACCGGCCGCGATCCGAGATCCCTTTCCGCTGGTCAGCCCGTGGATGTGAGCGACACGACCCGTGCGGCGGCGCGCCGGGGGTGGGGGGTTGTTGCCGGGCGGAGGCGAGACGTCTAGTCTCGACTCTGCATGGCGATCCACGCGACATCGGCGTAGTCTTGCGGCCGGGCCCGCTCGCCCGATCTCCTTTCTGACCGGACTCGGAATCCCGAACGGGCGGCCTGACTCCCGCGACGTCGTCGTGGACTCCATCTGTGAATGCTGCCGGTGCGGGCTCTCCGTGCCGGCCGAGCGTGTGACATCCCCTGACCTGGACAGGACAACCGGGTCGGTCAGGAAGGAACCCTGTGAGCGAGACCGATCTCGCCGGAACCGGGACCGCATCGAACGAGGCGGCGCCCCGCCGTCGCGGCGGCCTGTCCGGCATGGTGCTGGCCGAGCTGCGCCAGCTGGCCACCGAGCTGAACGTCCCGGACATCTCCGGCATGCGAAAGGGCGACCTGATCGCGGCCATCAAGGAGCGTCAGGGGGGTGCGGCCGCCCCGGCGAGGAAGTCGAAGCCGAAGGCCGGGTCCGCCGGCGCGGAGGGGTCGCAGCAGCTTCCCCTCGGCGAGACCTCCACCAACGGTGCGGCCCCGGCCGCGGACGCCGAGCAGGCCGAGGCACCCGCGCCGCGGACCCGCCGCCGTCGTGCAGCCAGCCGCCCGGCCGGTGCGCCCGACGCCGCGTCCGAGGCCGCCCCGTCGACGCCGGCCGGGACGAAGCCCGCCGAGTCGAAGCCGGTGGAGTCGACGCCTGCCGGGACGAAGCCGGTGGAGTCCAAGCCCGCCGAGTCCGCTCCCACCGGGCCACCGCCCGTCGAGGCGAAGGCCTCCGCCCCGGCCGAGGCCCCGGTGACGGGCGACCGTCCGGAGAAGACGGACGAGACGCCGTCCGGCGACGACCGCAAGGGTGACAGGACCGAGGACGGCGGCCGTCGCTCCCGCACCCGCCGCCGTGGTCAGCCCGACGAGAACGGCCAGCGCGACGCCGGCCAGCGCGACGCCCAGAAGGACGCCCAGTCCGACTCCGGCACCGACGACGGTGGCCGTGGCGACGGCGGCCGGGGCGGGCGCAACCGCAACGACAACCGCAGCGACAACCGCAACGACGGCGCCGCGAGCGACCGCGACGGCGGCGGCCGCGGCGGTCGCAACCGCAACAACAACGACGACAACGACGGCGGCGGCCGCAACAACAACCGTGCCGGCGGCCGCACCGCGGTGAGCGACGACCAGGACGACGACGGTGACGGCCGCGGCCGTCGCGGGCGCCGGTTCCGGGACCGCCGCCGCGGCAGGGACCGCGAGCGGGGCGGCGGTGGCGGCGGCAACGTCGACACCGAGATCCGCGACGACGACGTCCTGCTGCCGGTCGCCGGCATCGTCGACATCCTGGACAACTACGCGTTCGTGCGGACCACCGGATACCTGTCCGGCCCGACCGACGTCTACGTCTCGATGTCGATGGTGCGCAAGAACGGCCTGCGCCGCGGTGACGCGATCACCGGTGCCGTCCGCCAGCCCCGCGAGGGCGAGCAGCAGCGGCAGAAGTTCAACCCGCTGGTCCGGGTGGACACGATCAACGGCCGGGACCCGGAGAGCGCGCGCCAGCGTGCCGAGTTCACCAAGCTGACGCCGCTGTACCCGAACGAGCGGCTCCGCCTGGAGACCGAGCCGACCCAGCTCACCACCCGGGTCATCGACCTGGTGATGCCGGTCGGCAAGGGTCAGCGTGCGCTGATCGTGTCGCCGCCGAAGGCCGGCAAGACCACGATCATGCAGGCGATCGCCAACGCGATCACCACGAACAACCCCGAGTGCCACCTCATGGTCGTCCTCGTCGACGAGCGGCCGGAGGAGGTCACCGACATGCAGCGGTCGGTGAAGGGCGAGGTCATCGCCTCCACCTTCGACCGGCCGCCGTCGGACCACACCACCGTCGCCGAGCTCTCGATCGAGCGGGCGAAGCGGCTGGTCGAGATGGGCCACGACGTGGTCGTCCTGCTGGACAACATCACCCGCCTCGGCCGGGCGTACAACCTGGCGGCGCCGGCCTCGGGCCGGATCCTCTCCGGTGGTGTCGACTCGACCGCGCTGTACCCGCCGAAGCGGTTCCTCGGTGCGGCGCGCAACATCGAGGACGGCGGCTCGCTGACCATCTTCGCGACGGCGCTGGTCGAGACCGGGTCCACGATGGACACGGTGATCTTCGAGGAGTTCAAGGGCACCGGCAACGCCGAGCTCAAGCTCGACCGCAAGATCGCCGACAAGCGGGTCTTCCCGGCGATCGACGTGGGCGACAGCGGCACCCGCAAGGAGGAGCTGCTGATGTCGCCGGACGAGCACGCGGTGATGGTCAAGCTCCGCCGCGTCCTCGCCGCGCTGGACGACCAGCAGGCGATCGACCTGGTGCTCGACCGGCTGAAGAAGACCAAGACCAACATCGAGTTCCTGATGCAGGTCGCGAAGAACGCACCCGGCAAGGACGACGACTAGCTCCATGGGGCGCCCGGGCCCCGGTGGGAATTCCGCCGCGGCCCGGGTGGTTCAATGGACCGTCAGCTTCCCGGCTCCGGTTCACCCGCGTGCGCGACGGCGGGACCCGGCGGCCATCGAGAGGAGAATCCCATGCGCGAGGGCATCCACCCTCAGTACGTCGACACCCAGGTCACCTGCGGTTGCGGCAACCAGTTCACCACCCGCAGCACGAAGTCGAACGGTGCGATCACCGTCGAGGTCTGCTCCGCCTGCCACCCGTTCTACACGGGCAAGCAGAAGATCCTGGACTCCGGCGGCCGCGTGGCCCGCTTCGAGGCCCGCTACGGGAAGCGCCGGCCCGCCGGCAAGTAGCTCCCGACACGGCGCCCGTCCCCTCGCCCCGCGAGGAGGCGGGCGCCGTTTCGCGTTTTCCCGCCCCCGGAAGGACCCGCGCCATGGCCAGCCCCACCCAGTCGGTCGACGCCGTGCTCGACGAGTACGCCGAGCTCGAGCAGCGCCTCGCCGACCCCGAGGTGCTCGCCGACCAGGTGCAGGCCCGGAAGCTGGGCAAGCGCTACGCCCAGCTCGGCCCGATCGTGCGGTGCGCCCGGGCGCTGGCCCGGGCCCGCGACGACCGCGACGCCGCCCGCGAGCTCGCGGCCGAGGACCGGGCGTTCGCCGCCGAGGCGGACGCGCTGGACGGCCGGGTCGTCGAGCTGGAGACCGAGCTCTCCGAGCTGCTCGTGCCCCGCGATCCGCACGACTCCGACGACGTCCTCATGGAGGTCAAGTCCGGTGAGGGCGGCGAGGAGTCCGCGCTGTTCGCGGGCGACCTCGTGCGGATGTACACCCGCTACGCCGAGTCCCGCGGCTGGAAGGTCGAGGTGCTCAGCTCCACCCCGTCCGACCTGGGCGGGTTCAAGGACATCACGCTGTCGGTGCGCTCGAAGGACCCGGCGCAGGGCGTGTGGGCGTCGCTGAAGTTCGAGGGCGGCGTGCACCGGGTGCAGCGGGTGCCGGTCACCGAGTCGCAGGGCCGCATCCACACGTCCGCGGCGGGTGTCCTGGTGTTCCCGGACGCCGACGAGACCCCGGACGTCGAGATCGCCGACTCCGACATCCGGGTCGACGTGTTCCGGGCGTCCGGGCACGGGGGGCAGAGCGTCAACACCACCGACTCCGCGGTGCGGATCACCCACCTGCCCAGCGGGATCGTCGTGAGCTGCCAGAACGAGCGCTCCCAGCTGCAGAACAAGGCACGGGCCATGGACGTCCTGCGGGCCCGGCTGCAGGCGAAGGCCGAGGCGGAGGCCGCCGAGGCGGCATCGGAGCAGCGTCGCCTGCAGGTCCGCACGGTCGACCGCTCCGAGCGGATCCGGACCTACAACTTCCCGGAGAACCGGATCTCCGACCACCGCGTCGGGTTCAAGGCGTACAACCTGTCCTCGGTGCTCGACGGTGACCTGGCCGACGTCCTCGCCGCGCTCACCGCCGCCGAGCGCGCGGAGGCGATGGGATGACCCGCCGCCCGCTCCGGGTGGCGATCGCGGAGGCGGAACGCACCCTGGCCGCGTCCGGGGTGGCCTCCCCGCGGGTGGACGCCGAGCTCCTCGCCGCGCACGTGCTGGGTTCGACCCGCGCGATGCTGCCGATGATCCCGCTGGTCGACCCGGACGTCGTCGAGCGGCTCGCGGTGCTGGTGAAGCGGCGTGCCACCCGGGAACCGTTGCAGCACATCCTGGGTACCGCGGTGCTCGGGCCGGTGGAGGTGGCCGTCGGGCCGGGCGTGTTCACCCCGCGGCCGGAGACGGAGCTGCTGCTGGAGTGGGGGCTCGGGGCGATCCGGGACGTCGACCGGCCGGTCGTGCTCGACCTGTGCACCGGGACCGGGGCGCTCGCGCTGGCCTTCGCGGTGTCCCGGGCGGACGCGCAGGTGCACGCCCTCGAGGCCGACCCGTCGGCGCTGGTCTGGACCCGCCGCAACCTCGACGCGCACGCCCGGTCGGGCGGGCGCCCGGTCACCCTGCACGTCGCGGACGTCCGCCGGCCCGACCTGCTGGTCGAGCTCGAGGCGAAGGTCGACCTGGTCGTGTGCAACCCGCCCTACGTCCCGGACGGCACCCCGGTCCCGCCCGAGGTGGCCCGGTGGGACCCGCCGGGCGCGGTGTTCGGCGGCCCGGACGGCACCGAGATCATCCAGGCGGTCGTGCGGGGCGCGACCGGCTGGCTGCGGCACGGCGGGGCGCTCGCGGTCGAGCACGACGACTCACACGGTGAGACCGTGCCCGAACTGTTGCGCCGCAGGCGGACCCTGGCCGACGTGACCGAGCACGACGACCTGACCGGGCGTCCCCGGTTCGTCACCGCGCGCCGGGTGCCTTCCGGTGGTGACCAGGGACGGTCGTATCCTCGCCGACCGTGAGCGCACCGCAGACCCAGCCGCTGTACGACTGCAGCGATCCGGCCGAACGGCAGCGCGGCCTGGACGCGGCCGCCCGTGCGGTCCGGGCCGGTGAGCTGGTCGTCCTGCCCACCGACACGGTGTACGGCATCGGCTGCGACGCCTTCAACGGCACCGCGGTGCGCAACCTGCTCGCCGCCAAGCGGCGGGGCCCGGACATGCCGGTCGGCGTGCTCGTCGGGTCCTGGACGACGATCGACGGCCTGGTCGGCACGGTCCCGCAGTCCGCGCGGGCGCTGATCGAGGCGTTCTGGCCGGGTGAGCTGTCCCTGGTGCTGGAGCACGCGCCGTCGCTGGCCTGGGACCTCGGCAGCACCCGCGGCACGGTGATGCTGCGGATGCCGCTGCACCCGGTCGCCCTGGAGCTGCTGCGCGAGGTCGGGCCGATGGCCGTGTCCAGCGCGAACACCTCGGGCAACCCGCCGGCGTCCACCGTGACCGAGGCGATCACCCAGCTGGGCGGCAGCGTCGGCGTCTACCTCGACGGCGGCCCGTCCGGCGAACCGGTCGCGTCCACGATCGTCGACCTGACCGGTTCTCGCCCCCGGCTGCTCCGCGAGGGCGGTGTGACGGCGGCCCAGGTGCAGGAGGTCGTCGGCCAGGAGGTCGATCCGGTCTGATCGGGTGGTCCGTGGCACAGCCAGGGACGGCCGCTGCGGGTAGCCTCTCCGGGCGTGACTGAGCAGACCTTCTGGGGCCCGGACTTCTCCGCACTGCAACAGCAGGATCCCGACATCGCGGGTGTCCTGCTGGACGAGCTGGAGCGCCTCCGTGGCGGTCTCCAGCTCATCGCGAGCGAGAACCTGACCAGCCCGGCCGTGCTGGCGGCGCTCGGGTCGACCCTGTCCAACAAGTACGCCGAGGGCTACCCCGGCCGCCGATACTACGGCGGCTGCAGCGTGGTCGACGAGGCCGAGAACATCGGCAACGCGCGGGCGAAGGAGCTCTTCGGCGCCGAGCACGCCAACCTGCAGCCGCACTCCGGTGCCAGCGCGAACCTCGCGGCCTACGCCGCGTTCGCCAAGCCGGGCGACACCGTGCTGGCCATGGACCTCAAGCAGGGCGGCCACCTGACGCACGGAAGCAAGGTCAACTTCTCCGGGCTGTGGTTCCACCCCGTGTCCTACACGGTCCGCGAGGACACCGAGCTCATCGACTACGACCAGGTCCGCGACCTGGCCCGGCAGCACCAGCCGAAGATCATCATTGCCGGCGCGACGGCGTACCCGCGCCTGATCGACTTCAAGGCCTTCCGGGAGATCGCCGACGAGGTCGGCGCCAAGCTCATGGTCGACGCCGCCCACTTCATCGGGCTCGTCGCCGGCCAGGCGATCCCGTCGCCGGTGCCGTACGCCGACGTCGTGACCGCCACCACGCACAAGGTGCTCCGCGGTCCGCGCGGCGGCATGGTGCTGTGCCGCGAGGAGCACGCGAAGGCCATCGACAAGGCGGTCTTCCCGTTCTCCCAGGGCGGCCCGCTGATGCACGCGGTCGCGGCGAAGGCCGTCGCGATGAAGGAGGCCGCGCAGCCGGCGTACCAGGCGTACGCCCGGCAGGTCATCGCGAACGCCCAGGCGCTGACCAAGAGCCTCGAGACCGAGGGCATGCGGGCCGTCTCGGGCGGCACCGACAACCACCTGGCCCTGCTGGACCTGCGGCCGATCGGCATCTCCGGCGGCGACGCCGAGACCCGCTGCGACCGGGCCGGCATCACGCTCAACAAGAACGCCATCCCGTACGACCCGGCCCCGCCGATGAAGCCGTCCGGCATCCGGGTCGGCTCGCCGAGCGTCACCACGCAGGGGATGACCGAGACCGACATGGCCGAGGTCGGCTCCCTGCTGGCCCGTGCGGTCAAGGCCGAGCACGACACCCCGGCCGGTGACGCGGAGCTCCGCGACGTCGCCGAGGCGGTCACCGCACTCGTCCGCAAGGCACCCGCCTACCCTCGGGGCTGACCGACGAACTCCCGGACCGGGAAAGGCGCGCGACGTGCCGGTGGACCAGCTCAGCCACGGACTCCCCATCCGGGAGTTCCTGCTGGTCGGGCTGGTCACCGCCGTCGTGACGCTGTTGCTGACCGGCCCGGTCCGCATGCTGGCGCTCAAGGCCGGCGCCGTCGCCTGGCCGCGGGGCCGGGACGTGCACGTCACCCCGACCCCGCGGTGGGGCGGCCTCGCGATGTTCGGCGGGATCCTCGCCGGGCTCGTGCTCTCGCTGCAGCTGCCCGCGCTGCGGCTGGCGTACTTCGAGGGCAGCTCCGAGGTGATGGGCGTCGTCCTGGCGACGGCCCTGCTCGTCGGGGTGGGCATGCTCGACGACCGCTACGACCTCGACGCGATCACCAAGTTCGCCGCGCAGGTCACGGCAGGTGGCCTGCTCGTGCTCTACGGCGTGCAATGGCTGATGATCTGGATCCCGCTCGGTGGCGGGGGGACGGGGATCTCCGGGTCGCTGCTTTCCCTCGGGCAGAGCCAGGGTGTGCTGCTCACCGTGCTGCTGACCGTCGGCCTGGTCAACGCGATGAACTTCGTCGACGGCCTCGACGGGCTGGCCGCCGGGATCGGGCTCATCACCACCCTGGCCACCGCGGTGTTCTGCATCGGGCTGATCCGGGAGAACGGCAACGACCCGGCGGCGTTCGCGCCCGCGCTGATCGCCGTGGTGCTGGCCGGGGCCTGCCTCGGGTTCCTGCCGCACAACTTCAACCCGGCCCGGATCTTCATGGGCGACACCGGCTCGATGCTGGTCGGGGTGATGCTGTCGGCGGCGATCACCAGCGCGTCGGGGCGGCTCCCGTACAGCGACGAGACGTCCGGGACCGACCTGGTCGCCCTCGTCGCGCCGATCCTCGTCGTGATCGGGATCGTCTTCATCCCCACGCTCGACCTGTTGATGGCGGTCGTGCGGCGCACGCGGGCCGGGACCAGCCCGTTCAGCCCGGACAAGATGCACCTGCACCACCGGCTGCTCCAGGTCGGGCACAGCCACCGGCGGGCGGTGCTGCTGGCCTACCTGTGGGTCGCGGTGATCGCGTTCGGTGCGGTCGCGCTGGCCCTGGTCCCGCACACCGGGCTGGTGCTGGCCGCCACCGCGATCGCGCTCGGGATCGCGTTCGTCGCCTCCGCGGTGCCCTACCGGTCCCGGGTCCGGGCGGCCGCCGCGGCCGCGTCGGTCGCCTCGTCCGACGACGTCCCCGAGCCGGACGGGCCGCACCCGTCCGCGGGCGGGCGGATCCGGCCCGGGGGGCCGGTGGACGGCCGTGGCCCCGCTCCCGGCGTTCCGCGGAACGACGAGCCGGGCCGCGCCCCGGGTCCCGGCGGGGGCGGTGTACGGCGTGGCGGCGGCCCGGTTCCCGGGGGGTCCGGGCCCCGGACCGGCGCCTCCGGGCGGGGTCCGGGGGTCGGGCGCGGCAGTGCCCCTCCGCCGGTGCGGCCCGGTGCCGCCGCGAATCCGGTGGCCCCCGGCCCGCCCGCGGCGCGTCCGACCGGGTCGGCGCGGCCGCCCGCCTCCGCATCGCCGCCCGCCTCCGCACGGCCGTCCGGGGCTGCATCTCCGCCTGGGCCCGCATCGCCGCCTAGGTCTGCACGGCCGCCTGGCTCCACGGCACCGTCCGGGTCGGCCTCGTCGCCCGGGCCTTCATCGTCGCCTGGGGCCACATCACCGCCCGGGTCCGCACGGCCTCCCGGGTCCGCGCCGCCGCCCGGCGGTCCGCCACCGCGCGGCTCGTCCTCGGCCGGGCATCACGGACCCGGTTCGGGGCGCGCCGCGGGGCCGGGTGCCCGGAACGGGGTGCCGGAGCCTGCGCGGGGCATCCGCTCGACGGGCCAGCGGAACGGTGCGTCCGATGCGCGGACCGGGGCGCCCGGCACCGGGGCGTGGGAGCCCGCTCCCGACCCCGGAGCGCGCGACGCCGTGCCCGGCCGGCGGACCGGGAGCGCGGGCGCCCCCGGAGCGGGCCGCGCACCGGACCTCGGCCGTCAGGAATCGCCTCGGTCCCCGGACGTGGGCCCGGTCGAGGGGAACGGCCGCGTACCGGCGACCGACGGGGAACGCGCGGAGTCCCCGACCGTGCCCACGTCGACGCGCTCGAGCCGCCCGGTGACCGACGACTGAGCCCTGCGGCACCCCGTCCCGGCGTGCCGCACCCCGCGGGAAGGGTGCGGCACGCCGGGCACGGGTGCGGCGCGCCGGGGCGGTGCGGCGCGCCGGGCCGTGCGGCAGCGACCTGCGCCGCCCACCCCGGACGGCGGCGGTCGGTTCCCGTGGCGCGGGCGCGCGGGTCTCCTGGCCGTTCGGGCGGGTGCCCGCCGTCACGGACCGGGCCGCACACCGGGAGATCACCCGTTGGGGAGTGCAGCGTTCGCGACGCGGGCGCTGCACTCCACAACGGGTGATCACGGGGTGATCGCGCGGAGGCGGGCGGCCCGCACCGGCGCGGGCGAGATACCGTGGAGACGTGCGTCCCGGCAGGTGGGGCGCCGATCCGGAGGGGCGGACGGGCCGTGTGGCGTTGGGACCGGTGGGGAACGGTGGACTACAGCGGTCCCGCCGTCGGTCAGGCGCAGGTGGTCCGCCGGCTGGCCGGGTCGATGGCCCGCGGGGCGGCACTGGTCGGGGGCGTGACCTCGCTGCTCTGCCTCGCCGTCGCCACCCTCGTGCAGGGGCTTCCCGGTCTCTACGGCTCCGGCCTGGGCGGGCTGGTCGCCACGGGGTCCGCGCTGCTCACCCCGGCGCTCATGCTGCGCACGACGCACCTCGAACCCGGGCATGTGATGCTGGCCTCATTTGCGGGGCTGGCCGGCAAGGCCGTCATCCTGCTCGCGGTCCTGTTCACCCTCGGCGGTGCGCCCGGCCTGGACCGGATGTCCCTGGCGATCACCCTGCTCGTCGTGTTCGTCGCGACGACCGCCGCGGAGGCCTGGGCAGGCAGCAAGCTCAAGATCCTCATCGGGCCGGATCCGGGCTCACCGCAGGCCTGACCTGGGTGATCGGCGCCCGCGGAGCCGGGCCGCCCGCGACGCCGTCCGGGCCTCGGTGCCGCGGACCACCCCGCATCGGAACCGCCGGGGAACCGGCGCGCCCACGGCCGGTCCGCCCGTGTTAACGAAGGATCACGCGAAGGGTCGCGGAAGGCCATTCAAGATCATTTTGCAGAGCGAAGGCCCAGGTGAGCTGCGTGCCAGCCCCCTACAAGCTGTAGAAGTACGGCTGATAGCATCCGCCCGTAGGCGATGTGGGTGACTTCCGGCGTTTCGGCCCGGACGTCCGGAGGCATCGCGCCACGAGGCACCTTGCAGGCGATCCCCCGGCTCGCGCGGACGCGGGGACACCGAGCACCGGAAGGACCCCCATTGGGTACGTTCGTACTGGCGGCAGAGGAGTTCACGCCGCCCGGCCAGGGACTCTTCAATTACCCGCCGATCTTCGGTGTCGTCACGAAGCCGATGGTCCTCGCCGTGCTGTCGCTGATCATCGTGATCGCGGTGTTCACCCTGGGCACCCGGAAGATGGCGATCGTCCCCGGTAAGGGCCAGTTCGCGCTGGAGTCCTTCTACAACGTCGCCCGCAACGGGATGGCCCGGGACCAGATCGGCTCCGCCGAGTTCAAGCCGTTCATCCCGCTGATCCTGGGGCTGTTCAGCTTCATTCTCGTCAACAACCTGTTCGCGATCATCCCGGTGATCCAGTTCCCGACGATGTCGCGGATCGGGTTCCCGATCGCGCTGGCGCTGTTCGTCTACGTCTTCTACCACTACGCCGGGTTCAAGAAGCACGGCTTCGCGGGCTACATCAAGCACGCGGCGCTGCCGCCGGGCGTGCCCGTCTTCATCGCGCCGCTGATCATCGTCATCGAGATCCTGCAGAAGTTCCTGGTGCAGCCGCTCTCGCTGGCACTGCGTGTGTTCGCCGCGATGTTCGCCGGCCACCTGATCCTGGCGCTGACCGCGGTGGGGGCCGAGTTCCTGCTCTTCGCCGGTGGCGCGCTCACGATTCCCGCGCCGCTGGTCTTCGTGGCCGGTATCGCGTTCACCTTCCTGGAGGCGCTGGTCCAGGTCATTCAGGCCTACGTCTTCGCCCTGCTCGCCGCCGTCTTCATCGGCGCGGCGATCTCGGAGGAACACTAGACCCCGGCGCCCGCGCGCCGATCCGATCCGCCGGCTCGTCCGGCCCGACCCACCGAACGACCCGCACCCCGCGGACCCGACGGAAGGAAAACGAAGTGAACACGACCCAGGTTCTGGCCCAGGCCGCCGACATCAACCCGGGCCTCGCGGCCATCGGCTTCGGTGCCAGCGCCATCGGCGCGGGCATCGGCGTCGGCCTGATCTGGTCGGCCGTCATCAGCGGCACCGCGCGCCAGCCGGAGGCCCGTGGCCAGCTGATGGGCATCGGCTGGACCACCTTCGTGCTCGCCGAGCTGGTCATGCTGATCGGCCTGGTGCTGTTCTTCATCGCCGGCGGCTGATCACACCCATGCCGGTCCAGTCACCGGCGGCCACGTCAGGGAAGGACACACGGTGGAACTGATTATCGCCGCCGAGGAACCGCTGCCGATTCTCCCGCACGGGAACGAGCTCGTCCTCGGGATCGTGGCGTTCGCGATCCTGCTCTTCGTGCTCTGGAAGTTCGCGGTTCCGCGCTTCGAGAAGCTCTACGAGGAGCGGACCGACGCCATCGAGGGCGGCCTGAAGCGTGCTCAGGAGACCCAGGAGCAGGCGGACCGGCTGAAGCGGGAGTACGAGGAGCAGCTGGCCGGCCTGCGGGCCGAGGCGGCGCGCATCCGCGACGACGCCCGGGCCGAGGGTCAGCAGATCAAGGCCGAGCTGCGGGCCGAGGCCGAGCAGGAGGCCGCCCGGATCAAGGCCCGCGGCGAGGAGCAGGTCGTCGCGGCCCGTGACGCCGCGCAGCGTTCCCTGCGCAACGAGGTCGGGGGACTGTCCGTGCAGCTGGCGGAGCGCCTGCTGCGCGAGCAGCTCGCCGACGACTCGCGCCGGTCCTCGACGATCGACTCGTTCCTGGGTGAGCTCGAGCAGTCGGCCGGCGCCCAGCGGAGCGGGGCGAACTGATGGCAGCCGTCCTGCAGCCCGCGTCCCGGGACGCGCTCGCCGCGCTGACCGAGCGGCTGGACGCCTACGTCGACGGCGCGTCGGCGCGAGAGGTGACCGCGACCGCGGACGAGCTGTTCGCGGTGGCCCGGTTCCTGGACGGCGAGCGTGCGATCCGGCGGCTGCTGGCCGACGCCGCCTCGCCGGAGGAGTCGCGGGCCGACCTGGTCAGGCGCCTGTTCGGCGGGCAGCTCTCGCAGCCGACCGTCGACCTGGTCGCCGAGCTGGCACGCCAGCGCTGGTCCCGGCCCCGGGACGTCGCCACCGCCGCGGAGTCGCTGGCCCGCCAGGCCACCGTCGCCATCGCGGAGAAGACCGGCTCCCTCGACGAGGTCGAGGACCAGCTCTTCCGCTTCGGCCGCATCCTGGCGCGCGAGCCGCAGCTGAACGGCCTGCTCGCCGACACCACGAAGCCGGTCGAGGGACGCATCCGGCTGCTGGACGGCATCCTCGGCGACAAGGTCTACCCGGTGACGGCGACGCTGCAGCGCGAGGCCGTCCGCCTGCCGCGCGGTCGGCAGCTGGACGCGCTCGCCGAGGAGCTCGCCGAGCTCGCGGCGGCCCGCCGGGACCGTTCGGTGGCCAAGGTCCGCACGCCCGTCGAGCTGACCCCCGACCAGGCGGCGGCCCTCGAAAACACCCTCGGCCGCATCTACGGCCGCAAGATCTCCCTGCAGGTCGAGCTCGACCGGGACCTCCTCGGAGGACTGGTCGTGCAGGTCGGCGGCGAGGTCATCGACGGCAGCGTGGCGGGCAGACTCGCCGCCGCGCGCCGGTCCCTGCCCAGCTGACCTGCTCCAGACGGTCGCCACGGCGGCCCGACCCAGGACCCGTTCGAGAGAAGGAACGACGCAGCATGACAGAGCTGACGATCTCCTCCGAGGAGATCCGGAGCGCGATCTCCAGCTACGTCTCGTCGCTGGAGAGCGGCACGTCCCGCCGCGAGGTCGGGATCGTGGCCGACACCGGCGACGGCATCGCCCACGTCGAGGGCCTGCCCTCGGCCATGACCAACGAGCTGCTCGAGTTCGAGGGCGGCGTCCGCGGCGTCGCCCTGAACCTCGAGCAGAACGAGATCGGTGCCGTCATCCTCGGCGACTACACCGGCATCGAGGAGGGCCAGCAGGTCACCCGGACCGGCGAGGTCCTCTCGGTCCCGGTCGGCGAGGGCTACCTGGGCCGGGTCGTCGACCCGCTCGGCAACCCGATCGACGGCCTCGGTGACATCGAGACCGAGTCCCGCCGCGTGCTCGAGCTGCAGGCCGCGTCCGTGATGGACCGCCAGTCGGTGCACGAGCCGCTGCAGACCGGCATCAAGGCGATCGACGCCATGACGCCGATCGGGCGCGGTCAGCGCCAGCTGATCATCGGCGACCGCAAGACCGGCAAGACCGCGGTCTGCGTCGACACGATCATCAACCAGAAGGAGAACTGGGACTCCGGCGACCCGAAGCAGCAGGTCCGCTGCATCTACGTCGCCATCGGCCAGAAGGGCTCCACGATCGCCGGTGTCCGGCAGTCCCTCGAGGACGCCGGCGCGCTGGACTACACGACGATCGTCGCCGCCCCGGCGTCCGACCCGGCCGGCTACAAGTGGCTCGCCCCCTACACCGGCTCGGCCATCGGCCAGCACTGGATGTACCAGGGCAAGCACGTCCTGATCGTCTTCGACGACCTCTCCAAGCAGGCCGAGGCCTACCGCGCGATCTCGCTGCTGCTGCGCCGCCCGCCGGGCCGCGAGGCCTACCCGGGTGACGTCTTCTACCTGCACTCGCGGCTGCTGGAGCGCTGCGCCAAGCTCTCCGACGACCGCGGTGCGGGGTCGATGACCGGCCTGCCGATCATCGAGACCAAGGCGAACGACGTGTCGGCCTACATCCCGACCAACGTCATCTCCATCACCGACGGCCAGGTGTTCCTCGAGTCGGACCTGTTCAACCAGGGCGTCCGGCCGGCGATCAACGTCGGTATCTCGGTGTCCCGGGTCGGTGGCGACGCCCAGGTCAAGGCGATGAAGAAGGTCTCCGGGTCGCTGCGGCT